>JAFTUP010000159.1 GCA_017466205.1 Clostridia bacterium | reverse complement strand
TTGATGCAATAATTGATAACATTGAACCTCCTGTTGGTGATAGTGATGCTCCGTTGCAGGTTCTTTTTTCAAGCCTTGATTATGACGATTATATTGGTCGAATTGGTGTCGGCAGAGTTGAAAGAGGTCAGATTAACAGAAATGATTCGTTAGTTCTTTGTAAAACAGACGGAACGCAGCAGAATGTTAAAATTTCAAGACTTTATCAATTTGAAGGTCTTAAACGAGTTGAGGTTGAATCAGCTTCCATTGGTGATATTATTTGTATTTCAGGTATTGCTGATATTAATATTGGTGAAACACTTTGTTCACCTGAATGTATTGAACCGCTTCCGTTCATTAAAATTGACGAGCCTACAATTTCAATGAATTTCATTGTTAATGACAGTCCGTTTGCAGGTAAAGAAGGTAAATTTGTTACTTCTCGTAATCTTCGCGACAGATTGTTCAAGGAAGTTGAAACAAATGTAAGTATGCGAGTTGAAGAAACTGATTCTACTGATACATTTAAGGTTTCAGGTCGCGGTGAGCTTCATCTTACAATTCTTATTGAAACAATGCGTCGCCAGGGATATGAATTTCAGGTTTCACGACCAAAGGTAATCACAAAGGTTATTGATGGTGTACTTTATGAGCCGATTGAGTTGTTGATTGTAGAAGTACCTGAGGAATATGTTGGTGCAGTTATGATGAAGATTGGTTCTCGTCGTGGTGAGCTTGAAAATATGGGTACTCGTGACGGTGGAACAACTCATCTTGAATTTAAAATTCCTGCTCGCGGTCTTATTGGATATCGTTCTGAATTTATGACAGATACAAATGGTAACGGTATTATGAACAACCTTTTTTCGGGATATGAACCATACAAAGGTGATATTGAAACTCGTGAAAGAGGCTCAATTGTTGCCCACGAAACAGGTGAAAGTACTGCTTATGGCTTGTTTAACACTCAGGACAGAGGTCGTCTTTTCATTGGTCCCGGTGTTCCGGTTTATGAGGGTATGATTGTTGGTGAATGTTCTAAAAATGAAGATCTGACTTGCAATATCTGTAAAACAAAGCATCTGACAAACACACGAGCTTCAGGCTCTGATGATGCTTTAAGATTAGTTCCGCATACAGTTTTAAGTCTTGAACAATCAATGGAATTTATAAAGGATGATGAGCTTATGGAAGTCACTCCGGAAAGCATCAGATTACGTAAAACCATTCTTTCAAAAGATTTAAGGCTTAAACAGCAATTTAAGAAAAATTAAAGGGGATGATTGTCTGAAAGGAATGAAAATTGGCGTTGACTTTGGTTCTTATTCCCTAAAAATATATGCAGAGGGAAAAGGAATTGTTGTTGACGAGCCTTCAATAGTTGCTATTGATAATCAGACAGGAAATCCTATTGCATTTGGTAAAGCTGCTGACAATGTTTATGGCAGATGTTCTGATGACATCAGTATTTCAAAGGTTATCAATAATGGTGTTGTTTCTGACTTTGTAATGGCAGAAAGAATGTTAAGATATTATCTTCAAAGAGTCTGCGGTAACAGAATTTATAAACCCAATATTATTCTCTCTTTGCCATCAAACATTTCAAGTGTTGAGAAGAAAACTTTCCTTGATGTTGTTACGCTCACTGGTGCAGGTCGCGTTTGTATGGTCGAGGGTATTCTTGCATCTGCATTTGGTTGTGATTCTACAAAAGAAAATTTTGTTCGGAAAATGGTTATTGACATCGGTCATCATATTACTGAATATGCAATTGTATCACAAGGTCGAATTACTAATCACGGAACAATAAAGCACGGTAGCTATGATATTGACAAAACGATTATTAACCACCTGCGAAAGGATAGGGATATTTTAATTGGTCCGCATACTGCTCGTGAAATCAAAAATAAGATAACAACTGCAAAAATTCGTGATTGTGAAGTTGCAATGTTTCCGTCAGGTAAAAGCTGTCTTGACAGACTTCCGATTTCATTTGAAATTACTTCAACTGAATTATACCCGTATGTTTCTGAACAGATTGATATGATTATTAATGAAATTAACGATGATATTATGAAGGTTTCAACGGATTTGCTTGCAAATGTTACCGATAATGGCATAATGCTTTGTGGTGGCGGTTCACTCATTTTTGATATTGCAGAACGATTATCTGAAAAATTAGATATAAAATGCAATGTAATTGATGAACCAAGACTTGCAAAAGTAAAAGGTTTAGGTTATTTTATTAATGATAATTACTTTTTGGACGATAACGGATATAATTTCATTTTCAGAGATGAAATTAGAGATAGATTAAATTAAAAAAAAGGGGATTTATTATGAAAAAATTTACAAAATCATTTATTTCACTTCTTCTTTGCATCTGCTTGGTAATTCCGATGTTTGTTATGCCTGCAAGTGCTGAAGAAAGCTATTCATCAGCTACAGAATATGTGGCGGCATCTGAAACAGGTGTTGAAATTGATAAGGATTTGCAGACTAAGATTTACCTTTACAAATTACTTAATATTGCAAGTAATTTCCTTATTAACAATGTTGTTGGTAAGGCACTTGGAGTGATTGTACCCGATTCAGCTGCAGTTCTTGATTATGAAGAATTTGATATTGATTCTTATGAGAACTTCTATCCGGGTATGGATGAGTTTATTGATGAACCACAGGGCGATAAGGTGTGGAGTCTGGGCTTCGGTAAAGCTTCAATTCTTCCGGGAGATTTCGGAGAGAAATCTTATGCCAAGGGTGCTTACATTCCATATATCTATGGTAATGAAATGTATAAGGATGATGATGGTAATTACGAAGACCTTATGTCACGAGTTATTGTTATGAATGACGGTTCAGGCAGAGATAATGTTGTATTTATTTCACTTGATGCAATGGGACTTGCTAACTCTGATGTCCGCCTTATTCGTGAGGGTTTAAAAGAGCTTGCGGAAGAATATAATATTGTTTCAATCAATGTTTCTTGTACACATATCCATACAGGTATTGATTCACAGGGTGTATGGACTGACCCGATCGGATGTCTTTTAAATAACACATTGACTAATGACGTAAAATATGGTGTTCCACGTGAATTCCTTAAATCAGTTATTTCAGGTTCAAAGCAGGCTCTTGAAGCAGCTCTTGCTGATATGACAACAGGTAAGATGTACTATTCAAAGGTTGATATCGGTGATTATCTCTTTGACCGTACAGCTCCAATTTGTTACGACACAAATATGTATAAGCTTGAGTTTGTTCCGTTTGATACAAAAGCAACACCAACAATTATTTCAACATTTGGTTGCCATCCTGAGTCAGCAAGCTTTGACTGGAATCAGGATGAAAGTGACCCATTAAACTTTGACAGAAAATTCACTGCTGACTGCATCTGGTATATTGAAAAATTACTTAATTCAGCAGGATACAACTTCATTTTCCTTCAGGGTAATGTTTCAACAGTTTCTTCATCAAGAAGCAAATCGAATGACGGACTTGACGGTACAGCACATGACGGTGCTATGAGATTAGGTTATGAATTTGGTTATATTCTTCTTGGTATGAGTATGAATAAGGCACAGAGAATTGCACTCAATACTGCAACAGGTGATAAGCTTGGTATTGCTGAATATGGTGACCTTGAGGATTATACAATCTGGTATGAGGGTCTTCCTACAGTAGAGAAAGAAGAGGTTAAGCCTGTTCTTAATATCAAATTGAAGCAGTTCACAGTTCAGATTGAAAACAATATTGTAGGACTTCTTGGTAAAACAGCAATTGCTGATAACCTTGTTCTTAAGGATGATAACTGGAATTATTACACAGTTACAGAGGTTGGATACCTTGAAATCGGTGATAATATGAAGGTTTATATGAGCCCCGGTGAAACATTTGGCGAGCTTCTTATGGGCGGAAACGGTGCAAAGGGCTTTCCAATGCCTACAATCAGAGAATACACAGGCGAAGATATTATCATTATGGACCTTATGAATGATGCTGCAGGCTATGTTGCTAATGAAGCTAACTTTGTAATGGCAGGCTTCCAGTATAACGAAACTACAGGCGAATTTGATGATGATACATGGTGCCTTATTTCTTACGGTAAGCACGCAGGTACAACATTCATCAGTAATTTCTATGACATTTACGATAGCGTAAGATAAAATATTTTTGTTAAAGCGGGGTCTTGCGACCTCGCTTTTGTCATACAAATCATAATTTGTCGAACTCTTTTAATTGTGTTTTCTTTGGCTCACTCTGACGAGGGAGTTGTCTGTGTAGCAGACTGAGGGAGAGATTTAGTGTACAGAAAACTTTCTCTCCTTCCGTCATTTTATTACGAAAATGCCACCTAATTCTCGCCTGCCGGCTCGGTCGGTGCTTTTGAGCTTTCGCTCAAAGGTCTCCACTGGAGACCCGCACCTCGTCAGAGGGAGGCATTACAACTGCAACACAGTTCCGACTCTTTACACTTTCCGTTTTACATTTTGCACTTCATCGATAAACTTCGATTTATCTGCATAAATATATCCCCAAAAAAATAAGGCTATGAATTAACATAGCCTTATTTTTTTATTCCATATTACTTACATGATAACTCAATGTCATTAAACTATCACTTAAATGAACATTTTCAACTGCTACTTCAGGATGGTTTGCTGAAATATCATAATGACTGAAATTCCAGAAACCCTTAATACCCAAATCAACAAGTTGAGGTGCTAATTCTTCAGCAGCAGGACTTGGAATACATAAAACAGCAACAGTAGGGGAGTTGTCCTTACAAAAATCAAACAAGTTGTCTGTATGTCTTATCGGCAATCCACGAAGCATCTGACCAACCAAAGCCTTATTCTTATCAAAAACACCGATAAGATTGAAACCACGCTGTTCAAATGACATATGTAATGCAACTGCTTTACCAAGATTACCTGCACCGATAAGAATTGCTTTTCTTGTTTTATCTACACCAAGAATTTTACCAATTTCATTATACAAGCTTTCGATGTTGTAACCGTATCCTTGCTGACCAAACCCACCAAAGCAGTTTAAATCCTGACGAATTTGCGATGCAGTAAATCCCATTTTATTTGACAAATCTTTAGAAGAAATTCTTACAACACCTTTTTCTTTTAATTCACCTAAAAACCTGTAATATCTTGGAAGACGCTTAATAACTGAGTTTGAAACACCGTCATTTCTAATCATAAATAAGCTCCTTTTATGAAAGCTTCTTTACAGTTTCCATAACGTAGTCACCGAAATCGCTGCATGTTGCACCATTGTCACGGCCTGTAATTGTAAGCTTCTTTTCTTCAAACATACAAATATCAAGTGCTCTTTCAAGTTTATCAGCTTCTTTCTGCTTACCAATGTGTGAAAGAAGCATAACTGTTGCACGAAGCATTGAGCAAGGATCAGCATACTGACCTCTGCCTTCACGAATCATACGAGGTGCTGAACCGTGGATAGCTTCAAACATAGCGTATCTCTTACCAAGGTTAGCACTGCCTGCAGTACCAACACCACCCTGGAATTCTGCAGCTTCGTCAGTGATAATATCACCGTAAAGATTAGGAAGAATAAATACCTTAAAGTCTTTTCTTCTCTTTTCGTCAATAAGCTTTGCTGTTGTAATATCAATATACCATTCATCAGTTGTGATTTCAGGATAA
>JAFTUP010000158.1 GCA_017466205.1 Clostridia bacterium | reverse complement strand
CTTTCTGTCGCTCAATAAAAATAATGCAAAATAAAGTTAAAAAGGAGAAATGATTTATGAGAACTGCATTATCAATCGCAGGCAGTGATTCCTGCGGAGGCGCCGGCATTCAAGCGGACATAAAAACAATGACCATGAATGGTGTTTATGCTATGAGTGCAATTACAGCACTTACAGCACAAAATACAACCGGTGTTTGGGGAATTCAGGAGGTTGAACCTGAATTTCTGAAACTTCAAATTGATGCTGTGTTTGAGGATATTATACCGGATAGCGTAAAAATCGGTATGGTATCTTCAGCAGAATTAATTAGTGTTATTGCTTCAAGATTAAAATTTCACAAAGCCAAAAACATAGTTTTAGATCCGGTAATGGTATCTACCAGCGGTTCAAAACTGATGCAGACAGAAGCCTTGCAGGTATTGGTTGAAGAGCTGTTGCCAATTGCTACAGTTGTTACGCCTAACATTCCTGAAGCTGAGATTATGTCCGGGATGGCTGTCAATGAAACAGATGATATAGTGAAAATTGCAAAACATATCAGCGAAAGTTATGATTGTGCTGTATTGATTAAAGGTGGACACAGTATTAACGATGCAAACGATCTTTTGTATTCTAACGGCGAATATCAATGGTTTTACGGCAATCGAGTAGAAAATACAAATACGCATGGTACAGGCTGCACATTATCAAGTGCGATTGCAGCCAATCTTGCCAAAGGATTTACATTAAGTGAATCTATAAAATTGGCAAAGGAATATATATCAGGTGCTCTTGAGGCAATGCTTGACCTTGGGAAGGGTTCCGGACCGCTTTGCCATAGCTTTGATTTGAATAGCCGTTTTGGGAAAAAAGCAGAATAATAAATTGAGGAAAGGATGAATACTGTGAGGAATTATACAACACAAATGGATGCTGCAAAAAGAGGCATCATAACACCGGAGATGAAGGTAGTTGCAGAAAAGGAATACAGAACACCGGAGGAAATAAGAGATTTGGTTGCTAGAGGGCAGGTAGCAATCTGTGCAAATAAACTACACACCTGTATAGAACCAAACGGTGTAGGCTCAATGCTTAGAACTAAAATTAATGTTAATTTGGGTGTTTCGAGAGATTGCAAGGATTATGATATAGAGATAGAAAAGGTAATGGCAGCGGTCAATATGGGTGCTGAGGCTATCATGGATTTGTCATCTCACGGAAATACACAGCCATTCAGACAAAAGCTTGTAAAAGAATGTCCTGCAATGATAGGAACTGTTCCTGTATATGACAGCGTAATTCACTATCAGAGAGACTTAAATACATTAACAGCAAAGGATTTTATTGATGTAATAAGACTTCATGCACAGGACGGTGTTGATTTTGTTACTATCCATTGCGGAATTACAAGAAAAACAATTGACCAGATAAAGAATCATAACAGAAAAATGAATATTGTATCCCGTGGTGGTTCGCTTGTGTTTGCCTGGATGAGTATGACAGGAGAAGAAAATCCGTTCTATGAATACTATGACGAAATTCTTGACATCTGTCGTGAATATGATGTAACCATCTCTCTTGGAGATGCTTGTCGTCCCGGTTGCTTAGCGGATGCAAGTGATGTTTGTCAGATAGAGGAGCTTGTTCGCCTTGGAGAACTTACAAAACGTGCATGGGCAAAGGATGTTCAGGTTATGGTTGAAGGCCCCGGACATATGCCTCTGGACCAGATTGAAGCAAATATGAAATTACAGCAGACAATCTGTATGGGTGCACCGTTCTATGTATTAGGACCTATTGTAACAGATATTGCTCCGGGATATGACCATATAACATCAGCCATTGGCGGTGCAATAGCAGCCAGTGCCGGAGCGGCGTTTTTATGCTACGTTACACCTGCAGAACATCTTGCTCTTCCAAATGTTGATGATGTAAAACAGGGGATTGTTGCATCTAAAATTGCTGCTCATGCTGCAGATATTGCAAAGAAAATACCTCATGCAAGAGATATTGATGATAAAATGGCTGATGCCAGAAGAACATTTGATTGGGATATGCAGTGGGAGTGCTCAATAGATCCTGAAACTGCAAAGAAAATCAGAGAAGACAGAAAACCTGAACTTGAGGAAAGCTGTTCAATGTGCGGAAAGTTCTGTGCAGTAAGAAGTATGAACAAGGCGTTGAATAACGAACATATTGATATTTTATAAAAGAAAGAAAGTGCAGATTAGTTCTGCACTTTACTTATTTTTATGTATTTGACGGAGTTTCCTTCGTGTTCGGTTTATATGTCTTTCAAAGTCACCATTTGAAATAAATTCTGCAAGAACATACTGATCAAATATTGGAACGGTACAGGAGTAAAATCCCATCTTGTCAAAGAATGGTTTAACAAGTTCTTCAGGTAAGACCATGTATCCGATTCTCATTGAAGGTGCAATTGTTTTAGTAAAGGTATTTACATAGATAACACTGCGGACAGGTTCGAGGGAAAAAACAGTATCTTCGTTTTTGGTAGAAACGGTGAATTCAGAATTGAAATCATCTTCGATGATTACGGCTTTTCGGTCATTAGCCCACTTGATGTACTCGTTGCGCTTCGATGCACTTGCAGTAATTCCACTTGGAAAACTTCTAAAAGGTGTTATGTGTAGAACGGATGCCTTTGTTTTTGTAAGCTGAGAGGTAAGAATTCCATCTCTTCCTAATTTAAGCAAATCACACTTTGCACCGTTTGCTCTGTAAACGGAATGAATTTTTTCGTAAGATGGATTTTCAAGAGCATATATCTTATCACGTCCCAGAAACTGTACGATAAGTCCGTAGAGATACTCTGCACCGGAACCAATTACAATCTGATTATATGAAACATTGATTCCTTTTCCTCTTGCAAGGTAATCTGAAATTGCTTTTCTAAGCTCAGTACAACCTGCGTTTGGGGATTTAACTAATATGTTTTCGCCGTATTTTGAGATTACATTTCGCATTGTTTTTGCAAGAACAGAGAATGGGAACTCATTTGTGTGATAGTGATGATTGCTTAAAGATATATCATGATTCTCATTTTCCGCAATAGGAACAAAATCATTTTTGCGGTATGTAACAAAATATCCGCATCGCTCTCTGGATTCGATATATCCTTCATCACAAAGTATTCCGTATGCGTGTTCAACAGTAATAACACTTGTCAGTGTTTCCTCGGCGAGAATACGCTTTGAAGGGAGTTTGTCTCCATATTTATATATTGAATTTATTATGTCATTTCTAATCTGTTCGTACAATTGCATGTATGCCTTTTTGGTTGATTTAGTATCAATTGAGTATTTCATCTGGTTATATTAAAATCTCCTTAATTGGTAATTGCGATATGTTCAGATTTATTATATAATAAATAAAAAAATTTGTAAAGGGGTTTTTCAAAATGAAAACGAAAACACAAAAAATTGTAACGGCATCAATGCTTGCAGCCCTTTGCTGTGTAGCAACGATGATTATTAAAATACCTTCACCACTTAAAGGTTATCTTAACTTAGGTGACTGTGTTGTTCTTCTTTCCGGTTGGTTATTAGGACCGGCATACGGATTTGCGGCAGCTGGTATCGGTTCTGCTCTTGCTGATGTCTTTTCAGGCTATGTAGTATATGCACCTGCAACATTTATCATTAAGGGTATTATGGCACTTATTACATATTTTTGCTTTAAGGGTATGCACAATAAGCTTGGTAATACAACCTCAAGAATTATCGGCGGAATACTTGCTGAAATTGAAATGATTCTCGGATACTTTGTGTTTGAAGGATTTATGTATGGGTTTGCACCATCTGTTGTAAACATTCCTGCAAATGCTGTCCAGGGTGTTGCAGGACTTATAATAGGCTTAATTCTTGTTAAAATATTTGAAAAATCAAAGATGTTTTAATCTACTTTTTACTTTGTTGTTGCTGAAATAAAAATTTTAAAAAACTACAACTAATGTGAAACTTTTTTGGATTTCTGAGGATATATAAGAGTGTAAAGACTAAAAGCTTTTAACTTTGCACGAAAAGG
>JAFTUP010000157.1 GCA_017466205.1 Clostridia bacterium | reverse complement strand
TACAAGTGCTACTTTAAGCACATCATCACCTGTTTTCGCAAAAACAAAGTTAATTTTTTCTTTGACTTTTTCATCAATTTTATCAAGGTCACTTCGGTTGGCTTCAGGTACAACTACAGTTTTGATACCTTCCACATAAGCAGCCATTGTCTTCTCACGAAGACCACCAATTGGAAGAACTCTACCCGTTACTGTAATTTCGCCTGTCATAGCAACGCTTGATTTCACCTTACAACCTGACAATGCAGAAACAAGTGCTGTAAATATCGTAACACCTGCTGAAGGACCATCCTTTGGCACAGCACCCTCAGGAAAATGGATATGAATATCCTTATTCTGATAGAAATCTTTATCTATTCTGTATTTGTCTGCATTTGTTCGGATAAAACTGATTGCTGCCTTTGCGGATTCCTTAATGACATCACCAAGAGAGCCTGTAAGTTCAATATTTCCTTTACCATCCATAACAGCTACTTCAACGGTAAGCATTGTTCCGCCTACTGATGTGTATGCAAGTCCGTTTACAACACCAATCTGGTCAAATTTTGAACTCTCATCAGGTTTGAATTTTACCGGACCAAGATAATTTTCTAATTCTGTATCTTTAATTGAAATTTTTCCATCAAAACCCTTTGCATATTCAACTGCAATTTTTCGGAGTACCTTTGCAATTGTTCTTTCAAGAACACGGACACCAGCTTCTTTAGTGTATCCATTGATTATAGATTTGAGTGCTTTATCAGTAAATTTAACATAAGACTTTTTAAGCCCGTTTGCAATAATCTGTTTTGGAACAAGATGTTTCTTTGCAATATTAAATTTCTCTTCGTAAGTATAACCGGGAATATCAATAATTTCCATTCTGTCAAGCAACGGTGCAGGAATTCTGCTCTTGTCATTTGCTGTTGTGATGAATAACACCTTACTTAAATCATAAGGAATTTCAAGATAGTGGTCAACAAATGAATTATTCTGTTCTGCATCAAGAACTTCAAGAAGTGCTGATGACGGGTCACCACGATGGTCAGAACCTAACTTGTCCACCTCGTCAAGAAGAATAAGAGGATTTGAACTTTTCGCTGACTCAATAGCCTCAATAATTCTACCGGGCATTGAACCGATATATGTTTTTCTGTGACCTCTTATATCTGCCTCATCACGGACACCACCAAGAGAAATTCGCGCATAACTTCTGCCCATAGCATTTGCAAGAGAACGTGCTATTGATGTTTTACCAACTCCGGGAGGTCCCGCAAGACAGATAATCTGTCCTTTTACATCAGGATTAATCTTTCGTACTGCAAGAAATTCAATTATTCTCTCTTTAACATCTGCTAAACCATAATGGTCATTATCAAGAACTTGTTCAGCGTGTTCAATATCGAGATTTTCTTCTGTACAATATCCCCAAGGGAGACCGATAATCTTATCAAGATAGTTTCTTATAACTGCTGATTCCGGACTTGATGACTGCATTTTCATAAGTCTGTCACATTCACGAAGCAATTTTCTTTCGATGTCCTCAGAAAACCCTATTGCTCGTATCTGTTCCCTATATTCTTCAGATTCAGAAATCGCACCATCACCTTCGTTAAGTTCTTCTGAAATAGCCTTAATTTGCTCACGAAGATAATATTCACGCTGATTTTCTTCCATTTGCTCCTGAACTTTTTCATTGATTTCTTCTTCAATAGATAAAAGTTCAATTTCTCTCTTAAGAATTAAACAAAGTGATTCTGCTCGTTTTAACGGATTTAACTCATCAAGAAGACTTTGCTTAACAGCATAATCAAGAGGAATATTAGAAAGAATATAATCTGTTATTTCTCCTGCTTCTTTACGTACTGAAACACCGATAACAATGTCAGACGGTAGCTTTGGAATAAAATAAGCATAATCCTCAAATATACCGACAAGATTACGAACAAGTGCTTCCTCATACTTTGCCAACTCCGGCTTCACATTTTCAGTATCCATTCTGCGAACAACAGCAGATAAAAAAGGATTAGCAGAATTAATATGTAAAAGTTCTGCACGATAAAGACCGTAAACAACTACACGAAGAGTTTCCGTACCGGGTAATTTCATAACCTGCTTGATTTCACAAACTACACCTGAACTGTATATATCATCATATCTCGGGTCATCACATTCAAGGTCCATCTGTGTTGCAAGAAAAATATTTGTTTTCTTTTCCATAGATCGTCTTACAGCTTTAACAGATTTTGGTCTTCCTACATCAAAATGTAATGTCATTTCAGGAAATACCACAAGACCTCGCAAAGCAACCATGGGCATTGAAAATGATTTTTCATTAAATTCATTAAAAATTTTATTTGTATTTTCCATTTTTGAATATATCACTCCTATTATGAACTTATATTATATAATAAAAGACAAATTACTGCAAGAAATACTGTTAAATTTTTTGAAAATATTTGAACACAATTGTATATTGTTAAAAAAATGCATAACTTTTATCTTTCTTAAAAGATTTTTGTTAAAAACATTGTTATTTTATTGTCAATCTATTGACTTTTACATATAATGTTGATATAATTTCACCTGATGTTTATTTTTTTAACACAATATTTTACAAAATTAACTTTTTGGAGGTTTTAATTATGGCAAGAGTTTATAATTTTTCAGCTGGTCCTTCAATGCTCCCTGAAGAAGTATTAAAAAAGGCTGCTGCAGAAATGCTTGATTATGAAGGTAGCGGACAGTCAGTTATGGAAATGAGTCACCGTTCAAAGGTTTATGACTCAATTATTAAAGGTGCTGAGCAGCTTCTTCGTGAACTTTATAATATCCCTGAAAACTATAAGGTTCTTTTCTTACAGGGTGGTGCTTCAACACAGTTTGCTGCAATTCCACTTAACTTTATGAATAAGAATGGCAAGGCTGATTTTGTTATTACAGGTCAGTGGGCTAAAAAAGCATATCAGGAAGCACAGAAATATGGTGAATGTAAAGCAATTGCATCTTCAGCAGACAAGACATTCTCATATATTCCAAAGCTTAATAAATACGAATTCACAAAAGATGCTGACTATTTTTACATCTGTATGAACAACACTATTTATGGTACTGTTTATCACGAACTTCCTGACACAGGTGATGTTCCACTTATTGCTGATATTTCATCATGCTTCCTTTCAGAGCCAATTGATGTTACAAAGTTTGCTATGCTTTACGGTGGTGCTCAGAAGAATGTTGCTCCTGCAGGTCTTACAATTTGTATTATCCGTGAAGATATGCTCGGAAATGCAAGAGACATCACACCTACAATGCTCAACTATCAGATTATGGCTGATAATGATTCTCTTTACAATACACCACCTTGCTATACAATTTATATTTGTAAGCTCGTTCTTGAATGGCTTAAAGAAATGGGTGGACTTGAAGCAATTAAGGAAAGAAATGTAAAGAAAGCAAAGATTCTTTACGATTTCCTTGACAACAGCAAAATGTTCAAGGGTACTGTTGTTCCTGAAGACCGTTCACTTATGAATGTTCCTTTCGTTACTGACAGTGAAGAGCTCAATGCAAAGTTCATTAAAGAAGCAACTGAAGCAGGTTTTGTAAACCTTAAGGGTCACCGTTCAGTTGGTGGTATGAGAGCTTCAATCTATAACGCTATGCCTATTGAAGGTGTAGAAAAGCTCGTTGAATTTATGACTGAATTTGAAAAAGCAAATTCATAAGGAGAAGAACTATGTATAATATTTTAACATTAAATAAAATTTCTGAAACAGGTCTTTGCCGTTTCAGTGACCAATATGCTTGTGCTACTGATGCTAAAAATCCTGATGCAATTCTCGTTCGTTCAGCATCAATGCAAGATATGGAATTTGAAAAAAACACTCTTGCTATTGCTCGTGCCGGTGCAGGTGTTAACAATATTCCGATTGACAAATGCAGTGAAGCAGGTATTGTAGTATTCAACACACCCGGTGCTAACGCTAACGCTGTTAAAGAGCTTGTTCTTACCGGTCTTTTCCTTTCATCAAGAAAGGTTATCCCTGCAATTGATTGGGCAAAAACATTAAAGGGCAATGGTGATACTGTTCCAAAGGATGTTGAAAAAGGTAAGAGTGCCTTTGCAGGTCCTGAAATCAAAGGAAAAACTCTTGGTGTAATCGGACTTGGTGCTATCGGTATTCTTGTTGCTAATGCTGCTGCAGCACTTGGTATGAAAGTTATTGGTTATGACCCATATCTTTCAGTTACACAGAGTATTACACTTAATCATCATGTAAGACTTACAGATAGTCTTAACACTATCTATGCTGAAAGTGATTATATTACTCTTCACTTACCTCTCAACGACGGTACAAGAGGTCTTATTAATGCAGATACAATTGCAGCGATGAAAGATGAAGTCAGAATTCTTAATTTTGCTCGTGGAGAGCTTGTTGATACAGAAAGCATAATTTCCGCACTTGAGAATGGAAAAGTTGCTTGTTATGTTACTGACTTCCCTAACGATGCAGTTATCGGTGCAACAGGTGTTATTGCAATTCCTCACCTTGGTGCTTCTACTCCGGAATCTGAAGATAATTGTGCAATGATGGCAGTTGACCAGGTTGCAGATTTTCTTGAGAACGGAAGTATTGTAAACTCTGTTAACTACCCTGCTGTTTCTATCGGTGCATGTGACAAACACAGAATTACAATTATGCACAAAAATATTGCGGGTATTGTAAGCAAGATTACGTCTGCTTTCGCTAACGAAGATGTTAACATTGATAATATGGTTAACAAGTCAAAGGGTGAATACGCTTACACTGTTATTGATTCAGATACAGGCGCTTCTCCTGAATCACTTGAAGCATTAAAGAAAATTAACGGAATAATCCGTATCAGAGTTATTAAGTAATTCAGATCAAACAGAAAAATCCCTTGTAACCAAATTGGTTGCAAGGGATTTTTTATAGAAATAATCTTATTCTTCGATAAGAGAAACGCCACTCATTTCTGACGGTTTATCAAGGCCCATAATATCAAGCATTGTTGGTGATAAATCACAAAGCTTACCGCCTTCTTGCTTAAGGGTACACTCTTTACCTACAACTACGAGTGGAACAGGATTTGTTGTATGTGCTGTAAATGGAGAACCATCATCCTCATACATCTTGTCTGCATTACCGTGGTCAGCTGTAATAAGAATTACACCATCCATTTCTTTAACTGCATCAACAAGTTTACCTACACACTCATCGACTGCTTCAACAGCCTTGACTGCAGCATCAAAGATACCTGTATGACCAACCATATCACAGTTAGCATAGTTAAGAATTACAACATCATATTTACCGCTTAAAATCTTTTCACAAGCAGCATCACAAACTTCATAAGCGCTCATTTCCGGCT
>JAFTUP010000016.1 GCA_017466205.1 Clostridia bacterium | reverse complement strand
GAGTATGGACTTGCTCATAGAAAGTGCAGTTTTAAACGGTTAATCGATAATAAGAGCAGTAAGGTTGAGATTATTGTTACTTTTCTTGGGATACTTGAATTAATCAAGATGGGAAGGGTACTTATTGTTCAGGAAAATATCTTTGATGATATACAAGTTGAATTTCTTGCAGATGATGTGGTTGCAATTGAACAATATTCTTAAGAAATAATGGAGAATAACTATGGATGAACTCTTAAATTCCACTGAGGAAATAAAAGCAGCAATAGAATCTATTCTTTTTACTATGGGCGATGCGGTTGAAGCCTCCAGAATTGCTGAGGCAATGAATCTGTCCGAGAAGGTAGTAAAAAATACATGTTATGAGCTGATGGAAGAATATAATACTTCTGAAAAAGGCATTAAAATTATTGAGCTTGACGGTAGTTTTCAGATGTGTACAAATTCTAAATATTATGATATTCTTATCAGTCTTTGTCATGTTCCTAAGAAACATAATCTTACTGATGTAATGATGGAGACTTTATCAATTGTAGCATATAAGCAGCCGGTTACACGTCAGGAAATAGAAGCGGTAAGAGGTGTTAAAAGTGATTTTGCCATCAATAAACTTCTTGAATACAATTTGATTACGGAACTCGGAAGGAAAGATGTTCCGGGTAGACCTATTCTTTTTGGTACATCAGAAGAATTCCTTCGTGCATTCGGTGTTTCATCAATTGATGAGTTGCCTGTAATCAGTGCGGATAAAATCGAAGAATTTCGTCAGGAAGCATTTAAAGAAACCAACATGGAATCTTTTGCGGGTCAGCTTTTAGAACCCGAAATTGCTGATTTGACAATTTAATTTCTTAAATTAAATATGTATTGTTTTATAAGCCTGTCGAAGGAATTTTCGGCAGGCTTGTTTCATATCTTGATAAAAAACGGTAAATGCTTTGAAAAAACAATTCAAAAAACGTGGAATTATTTATATGCTTGCATTAGCAGCTCTTTTGATTTTCTGTATTGTTCAGGAAAAAAACTTTCAAGAGGGACCTGTTTATGATTATGAGCGTTATTATGGAAGAGTAATAATCAATAAAAGTGAGGTGGAAAACTTACCGGGTGATGATTTATCATTATATGCTTCAGCTTCTGTTGCAATTGATTATAGAGACGGTCATATTTTATATGGTGATGAGGAAAACATACAGTTACCCATGGCCAGTACTACCAAAATTCTTACGGCGATTATTGCTCTTGAAAATGCTTCAGGAGATGAAATAGTTACAATTTCCAAAAATGCTGCCAACAGTCCTAAGGTTAGGCTTGGAGTAAAAGAAGGGGAACAATATTATCTTAAAGATTTATTGCTGTCAATGATGCTTGGAAGTCATAATGATTCCGCGGTTGCAATAGCTGAGCATCTGGCCGGAAGTACAGAGGCTTTTTCGAAAATGATGAATGAAAAAGCTCATGAACTCGGTGTGAAAAACAGTTCATTCGTTACTCCAAATGGACTTGATGCAGAAAATCATTATTCAACAGCATATGACATGGCTGTTATCGGAAGTTATGCAATCCAAAATGATGAATTTGTGAAACTTATAAATACAAGTCAGCATAGTTTTTCAGAAATTAATAATAAATCAAGTCATAATGTTACCAACATTAACAGTTATTTGAGCATTGATGATACTGCAATAGGTATAAAGACAGGTTTTACAGGCAAGGCAGGGTATTGCTTTGTGGGTGCAAACACATATGAGGATACAATTGTTGTCAGTTGTGTACTTGCGTGCGGATGGCCACCTGATAAAAATTATAAGTGGAATGACATGAAATCATTAATGAATATGGTTAGAGAGAATTATTATGATATCAGTGTTGAATTTCCGGAATATACGTTAGATTTGCCTGTTACAACGGAAACTAACAGGTCTATAATAGTCAATGGTTTTAACTTAAATATATTACATAGTGAAGATGAAAGTGTTACTCAAGTTATTTGTGTTAAGCCTTATCAAAAAGAATATGAAACGGCTACTGATAATAATGCAATTGGAAACAGTGATATGTCGCAAATTGATTTCTTTTTGAAGCAAAGTAAAAATGAGGGTGTTAAGATTGGTAACTATGAAGTGGAAGAGTATTTGTATTATGGTAATGTAAAAAGAGTTATTAATAATGAAATTAGAATAAATTAAAATGAATACACCCTCACAAATCAATGTGAGGGTGCGTTTTTTAGTCATCAAGATATTTATTGTAGAATTTCTTTACGATAATATCAAGAATATCATCATCAAGTTTACCGAAATTCTGTTTCATAAGATTCTTAATACCTTCGATTTTGTTGTTATAGTTTTCATCAGATGATGCACCTTCTTTAGCATACTGGCGAACAGTAGCAGATGTACAGTTTGTCATCAACCATGATGTGAATAACGAATTGAGCTGACCACCTGTTAAAGCAAGAAGATAGGTGGATGATCTGAGAGCAATGTAATCCTGAGGTTTAGCTGCAGTCTTAAGGACATCATTCTCGAACAGCCTGCTTAATTCAGTCTGTGATGAGGAACGAAGAGTAGCACTCAAATCGGTAAGAGAATTTCTGTCGGAATTATCGGAAGAAGTTCTGTACTTAGAGTAATCAATGGTAGTACGCTTTGTATAGTACTGCATCTTTTCTTCATCACGCTTTGAAGAATAATCAGGAACAAATCCCTTATAATCACCTATATCAAAATCATCAACAATCTGAAAATCTTTGTTGTCAGACTTTGGCTTAGGTGGTGGATTATTTTTTCTGTCACGAGCTTTTTTCTCAGTTTCTTCTTTTAACTTCTTGTATTCTTCAGGATCAAAACCATAACTCTTAGCAATTAATGTGTCCTGATCCTCGGTTTCGTCCTGATGATAGTCAGGTACAAAGCCCTTATATGTACCGTCATCTATATCATCTATTCCGGCAAATTTTGAAGCAAATCTGCTCTTAAATGATGTAGTGGTGGAAGAGGAAGATGACTTTAAGTTATCATTAATAACTTCTTCAATAACATCTTTCTTCTCCTCGGAAGGCCTAATCATAGAAGCTGATTTTTCAAGATTTGCAAACACATTGTCAGTGAACATATCTTCTACAAGAGGTTTTTGTGGTTTGACAGTAGAAGATGAAAACAATGGAGCCTCTTCCTCGTCGTCTTCACTGTCACCGAAAACGGAAGCTCCGTTTTTGTTTTTCTTTAAAGAAGCGAGGAAATTCTCAAATGAAACTTCTTCCTCTTCATTAATCTGCGGAACTTCTTCAGGTTCTTCATCTGTAGTTTCAACTTCAATTGCATCTACAGTAATTGTATCTCCAACTTCATATTCATCGACCGGTTCCGTCTCAACAAAAATTGGTCCCATTTCCGGTTCAAATTCTTCAATTACAGGAGAAGAAGTTACTTCTTCCTGAACGGTTTCACCTTCCACATGAGGTATAAAGTTAAGTTTCTTTTTCTGTTCTTCAAGTTTAGCCTCTTCAGCCTCACGTATGCTTGCGGCAAAAAGATTTCGTCTGCGTTCGCTTTCCAAACGCTTCTGTTCAGCTTCCGCTTCAAGGCGCTTCATTTCTTCTTCGGCAGCACGACGTGCCTCCTCTGCAGCACGACGTTTTTCAGCTTCTTCAGCTTCAATACGTCGTCTTTCTTCTTCAGCAGCAGCACGAGCAGCTTCTTCCTCAAGACGACGAGCTTCTTCTTCAGCTCTACGAACAGCTTCTTCAGCTTCGCGTCTGATTCTTTCAGCTTCTTCAGCCTTTATACGAGCTTCTTCTTCAGCAGCACGAATTGCAGCTTCTTCAGCCTCGCGTCTTGCAGCTTCTTCAGCTTCACGTCTAAGTCGTTCTTCTTCTTCAATACGACGTCTTTCTTCTTCCTCTGCACGACGACGAGCTTCCTCTTCCTCTCGACGCTTATCTTCCTCAGCTTTTAAACGCTTGGCTTCAACAGCATAGAAAGCAGTACAAGCACGTAAAGCATTACGCGCATCCGGCTGAGCTACAAAAATTTTGAAAGTCTTTTCTCTGAGACTGTAGCGATATTCACCTTCTACACCCTGTTCCTTCATATATTCAATTACTCGCTGAGCAGAATCTTCACTAGTTAAAGAGAAAACAGATACCTGCTTAACTTCTTCCTGTACTTCCACAGGTGCTTCAGCAGGAGCATCAATCAATTCAATCGAGCATTCAGGACAGGCTGTTGTATTGTCTTCGTAAACCTTATTACACTTTGGACAAATTTTTGACATGTTCTTATCCTCCTTATGCATAATTGCATATAGAAAGATTATAAACAAAGAATGGTATTAAATCAAGCATTCAGTACATAAAAGTGAAAAAATTCAATAATTTTTTGCAAAAATCTTTTAAAATATTATCTATTTTGTATATAAATGTTCGCAAATCAGTGTAAAAACAGAAAAAACGGAAGAAATTTCTTTCTTCCGTTTGGTAAAATTAAGTAAATTTTAATCTTCATCAAATACTGATTCATAAAAATCTTCAACCAGTGTATCTGTAAAATTATCATCTAAATCAGGAAACTCTGTATCAATTCTTGATTTGATATATGTTGTTCTTTTAAAATAATTCATCTCAGCACTTTCTCCTGGTACATCCTGAGCAATCAAGTCAGCTTTTGAAATGTTTTCTTTGAGCCATGACTGAACAGAATCAATAAAATTATTTTCAATTTCAGCTTCCTTACGAAGTTTGGAAGATGAGATAATTGAATATATACCATAAAATAACATTGCACCGAAAAAAACAAATAAAATTATATCTGCAAAATCTAACGGAGGATTCTTTACAAGACTATAAACTCCATATGCAATACCGCAGACTCCAAAACAAACCAGCATGATTCCTGTATTATATGATTCCTCAGCTTTAAAAGATTTAGATTCATAAATTACAGAAGATTCAGGAACAAGCATCCTTGAAGTATTTTCTTCTTCAATATCATCAGTATCTTCTTCGTCTGTAAACGATTCGGATTTTTCTTCATCTTCGTCAGTGTCAGCCTCTTCGGTAAGTTTCATGTATTCATTCATTAGTTCTGATTTACTTCCAATAAAAAAGCTGAAATCAATATTTTGTTTTGCAAATAAATCCTCTTCAACATTAACAAATGCATTCATTGCACTTTTAGCTTCTCGGATTTTTTTTGAATCTACATCAACTTCAATAAGAGAATCATCGGAAGAATCATCATGATTTTTAATAATAAAATTAATTTTTGAATAATTAAGATATGCTGCAAACTTATCAGCAATAGTTTTGTCTGCAAAAGAACAAAGCAAAGTATATTCTTTCTTTTCCAGACTATCAACTAATTCGGTTCCACAATCGGAACACACAGCGAATCCCTCTCTGTATTCACTTTTACATTTTGGACACCATGGCATATATAAATCCTTTCCGGAATAAATCCTAAAAAATTCATTTGTTACATGTATAACATAATAACAATTAAAATCATAATTTACAAATTGTTTTTTGTAAAGACTTGTTTTTGAATTGAAGTAATAAAATTAATATGTTACAATGGTTTTAATTTAGATTAGTGAGGAAATATTATGATTGAAACAAAGCTTGCTCTTGATGATGATATTCTTTTATCGGTTGAGAAACCGGCACGTTATATCGGTTCGGAAGTAAATATGGTAAAAAAGGATTTATCGAGTGTTGATGTTAGATTTTGTATGTGTTT
>JAFTUP010000156.1 GCA_017466205.1 Clostridia bacterium | reverse complement strand
TTTACCTCTTTCTTTCTTAAAAATTTAGAGCACCCGTTTTTTCGGATGCTCTTTTGTGATAGTTTTTTTGATTTGTTGAGACTTAACCTGCGTAGTTGAAAAGCTCTGTGATTTTGCTTGTGACGGTAGGCATAATGGTTGAATTGAAGAGAGCGTAAAGACCGCCGAGAAGAAGAGCACCGATAACTACGGCAATGAGAATCTTAACACCGGTATCTACATACGCTTCTGCGATTGTACCATCGAGAACTTCGTGAGCCTTCTGAGAAACCTTTTCTGCACAGAAGTCCTTTACTGCCTGAACCTTTGTCTGAATGAATGTCTTTGCTTTGTTAAACATATTTTTTTACCTCGTTCTTTCTTAAAATTTAGTTGTTTTTGTTGATTTCCTGCTCATATGCAGAGAAGAGTGCTTCTTCAAGTTCTTTACGAGCCGAAGAGGAAATTGGATGGCATACGGGTCTTGTTACATCTTCACCCTTTGCTGTCTTCCAACTTGTCATAGGCATAGACATATATCTGACTTTTTCGTTTTCGACAACGCCAACACCGTGAATTACGACTGCATCATCGATAACAATGTTTGCATAAGCCTTTGTAGGCTTATCACCTTTGAGGATTTTCTTGATTTCTACTTTTATATTCATTTTGCATTTTCCTTTCTTGTTTTTACTAACAGAGTTAATATTTCTTATTCTCGGTTAGTACAGTTAGTATTTAATAAAGGGGAGAGTGTGAGAGGGGGAAAAGAAAAAAGCTATCGAGCTTCTCTTTCCCGCCGTTTTTGCAACATTCGGTTATAGTAGTCGATAGCTTTTAATACATATTCGCACTGTTTTTCTTTTGGAATTGATTTTGGAATTGCTTTTGATATGCGATTATCTCTGAACGGAGACTTTTCCTTTTGGTTCGGCTTCACTTCATCCATAATCGTATCAATAACATCCTTTGACAATCTGCCTTGTTCTGCGAATTTTTTCATTCGCAAAGTCTGTGCGTGAGAAGGTGTTGCATCTGCAAATCCGATAGCTTCATAAAGCCACATTTGTGCTTCAGGTGTGAAATATGATATTTCCACAGCAGGTCGCATTGCGATTAGCTTTTCATCAACAAGATTGAGCAATTCAGGAATGAGATTTGTAAGACGGATATATCTGCGGATTTGTTCACGGCTTTCACCGACTTCTTCGGCAAGAATATCTCTTGATTTCTGTCCTTCCAACTTGTGCTCCGATGGTGCACAAGTTAAATCTGTGCGTTTACCTTGTCGATTCATAGCTTCAAGTCGCATCTTGAAGGCGTAGGCTTTCTCTGAAGGTAGAATTTCGTCTCGTTGCAGATTACTGTCCACCATTGAAAGTATTGCTTCATCCTTTGTAAGTTCCTGAACTCTTGCAGGTATCTTTTCGATATTTGCAAGTTCAAATGCTCTTTTTCTTCTGTGTCCGGATACCATTTCGTATGTTCCGTCATCAAGCGGTCTTACAAGTACGGGTTGAATTAAACCTCTTGTCTTAATACTTTCAACAAGTTCAAGCATATTTTCATCATCTTTAACCTTATATGGATGGTCAGGAAAATCGTGAATTTGTGAAATAGGAATTTCCATAAGTCGTTCTCGTTTTAAGTCCTCACGGCTTTCGTCAGTTTGAAATAAATCATCGAACGAGCTCAGATGAACCTTTGACACGCTGTCGGGTTTTGCCATCACTCATTACCTCCTTCGTTAAATTTACATAGGCTTCAGCCACTTTTCCGTTTTTATCGTGAAGGTAAATGCTTTTGCCTTCCGCTGCTGTTTCAACTGCTCTTATTGAACGGGGAATAACAGTGTTAAAAACAGTTGGATATTTTCCATACTGCTGTCTTATAAGGCTCTCTAAACCTCTACCGAACCTTGTACGATTATCGACCATTGTTATAAGGATGCCGTCAATTTTAAGGTCGGGGTTTATACGCCTTTTCACTCTGTTAATTGTGCCAAAAAGCTGTTCAAGTCCTTTTGCCGATAAAAACTCCGGTGTTGTAGGAATAATGACGCTATCTGCCGAACAAAGAGCATTAAATGTCATCATACCAAGCGAGGGCATACAATCTATAAGGATATAGTCATACTTATCTCTTACAGTATCAATATATGTTTTTAACACTCTTTCTCGACTCATTTCATTTACTAATCGAACCTCAATTCCTGAAAGTTCAATGTTTGAAGGCATCAGGTCTATTCCTTCGTCTGTTCTTAAAACAGCAAATCCCGATTTAAACTCTTTATCATCAACAATTCTTTCCATAACATTTGCGAGTGTTGAATCGAGTTCATCGGGATTTTTAACACCTAACGAGAGAGTAAGACTTCCTTGCGGGTCAGCATCAATTAACATTACTTTTTTACCTTGTCGGACAAGTCCTGCTCCCAAGTTTGCAGCTGTAGTTGTTTTTCCTACACCGCCTTTTTGATTTGTGATTGCAATTACTTTGCAATTATTCAAGTGCATACCTCCTAAAGTTAATTGCTAATATTCGTGTGCGAATATCTGCGACATTACATTCCTCCTTTTCAAAGAAATGTTTCTTCTCAACCAAACTAAATGCCGATAATCTGATTGAACACATACCAAAGAGGAAGCACAACATTAAATGCCAAACCTCTACCGATGTTATAAATGATTGCGGTTGTAATCATTCGGTTTACCTCCTTTATTAAAAAAGCCGTTACTTTTTTCGTAACGGCTATGTAACTTTGCTGATATGAAGTAGGGTTTTTAAGGCATAAAAAAAGACCTATTTTTTCAGAAGTTAATCTTCCTTAAAAATAGGTCTTATGTATAGAAATATTCAATTTTTAGTGATTTCCCCGGTTCAAATCCGAGTGGTCTTAAGATTAGGCGATTTTGGTTCATTGGGAACACAACTAAAAAATTCACCTTAAAAAAGCTGAAAACCC
>JAFTUP010000155.1 GCA_017466205.1 Clostridia bacterium | reverse complement strand
TTTCAATCAACGCCTTTAAGGCTACCTTTTTATCAATTGTTTCCATAGTTTTCTCCTCCACCACTATTCTGCATTGTTAAAGAATTTAAGAAAGTCCTCATCAGAAATATCATCCACGCTGATTTCTTTAAGATTTTTCTTATTTTTTTCTTTTAATATGATATTTATACAATCCTCGCACTCCGCAAACGTGTTTTTAAGAGTGTGGGACATTGTTTGTATTTTAGCAACTGCATTGATTTCGTCGTCAGTCAGGTCCCCATACAAAAATGATATTTCGTGAGATTTTCCCTGACGAATTCTGTCTGTAATTGCTTTATAAATTCTGCCGTTAAAATCAGTTACAAAGCTTTCTGCTGAAATTTTCTTATCAGCATCCGCTAAAAATTCAGGATTTGCCATAAGAATTGCTATGAGCATTTCCTCAGCTCTTGCACATCCAAAGTGTTTTTTCCTTTGACTGTTCAGCTTGTCCAGAATATCCTCCTGACGCTGAATTTCGGTAAACTCACGCTTTTTCTGAACAACAACATTTCTTTTTGCCTGACGACGAGCCTCATTAACAATAACATCTTTTGAAACTGAAAGCTCCTCACTGAGTCGTGATGCATAAATATCAAGCTCAATGGCACCGACAGCTGACAGCACCTTGACTGCCGCCTGAAGATATTGTCGTTTTCCGTCATCACTTGCAACATCATACCGGCTTCGCTCACGGAGAAGTGCAAATTCCACTTCATTTGCAGCACCCGTAATTATGGCTCTCATTTTTTCCACACCATAATTTTTTATAATTTCATCAGGGTCCTTGCCACCGCTGAGACGAAGAATTTTAATTTTAGCAGATGTATTCTTAAATATCTGCAACGCTCTTGCAGCAGCCTTTTGTCCTGCCTCGTCAGCATCATAGGAAATAAGAATTTCAGAAGCGTAACGGGACAAAAGCTGTGCCTGTTCGCTTGTAAGTGCTGTTCCGAGACCTGCAACTGCATTTGTAAAGCCTGCCTGATGAAGTGCGATTACATCCATATAGCCCTCGCACAAAATCAAGCTGTCCTTACCGCTCTTTTTTGCAAGATTGAGTGCAAATACACCCATACTCTTTTTATAAACGAGAGTATCTGATGTGTTAAGATATTTTGGCTTTGAGTCGTCCATAACTCGTCCGCCGAACGCGATTACATTTCCTTTAACGTCAATTATAGGGAACATAACACGGTTACGGAAATTATCATAAATATTGTCAGGATTTTTCTGAGAACGCCTTGCAAGATTTGCAAAAACAAGCTCTTCCTTTGTAAAGCCCTTGCTTACAAGATAATTTGTAAGCGAAAAATATGAATCGGGAGCAAAGCCCAAGCCAAATCTTACAATAATATCGTCAGAAAGACCTCTCTCCTTAAAATACCTGTAGCCGATTGCACCCTCTTTAGTCTGCAGGCACTTATGGAAAAACCTTGCGGCCTCACGATTAGCCTCAAGCATACGAAGACGACGCTTGTTCATTGTACTGTCATAGCTGTTTTCGTCAGGCATATCCATTCCTACACGGTCAGCCAGAAACCTTACCGCATCAATGTAATCAAGGTTTTCAATGTTCCTGATAAATGTGATTACGTCGCCACCGTTACCGCAACCGAAGCAATAATAGGACTGTGTATCAGGATAGACAGTAAATGAAGGTGTTTTCTCACCGTGAAACGGACAAAGACCCTTGCTTATCCGTCCTGCACGCTTCAGGTTCACATAAGAAGAGATTGTATTTTCAATATCAGCACGGCTGCGAAGCTCCGTTAAAAAATCATCTGATAATGCCAATATTATCCCTCCTCAATTCCGATATCAACCCAGGAATCAGGGATGAATATATTTTTATAAACCGCAATAAGATAACGGTCGCTCATTCCTGCAATATAGTCGCATACAGCTCTCGGAATACCCTCTGCTTCAACTATGTAATGATATGCCTTAGGTATTCTGTCAGGCTTATTCACGAAATAATCGTACAATCTTAAAATTATGTCAATAGCCTTTGTTTCCTCACCCTTGCAGACAGGATTTGTATAAACCTTATCAAACATAAAGGCGTGAAGCTCATCAAAGGGTTGCTGTACCCGTGGTGAAAACACAATATCATCAACACTGTTTTCAACAACATCAAGAACCATTGTATTGATTCTTGCACTCTTTTTGAAGCCTAATTCCATACGGATTTCAAGAGGAATATCCTCCTCGCACATAACACCTGCACGGACAGCATCGTCAATATCGTGATTGATATAGGCAATTTTATCAGCAAGCTTTACAATTCTGCCCTCAAGAGTGTCAGCCTCTTTGCCGCGAGTATGACAGACGATTCCGTCACGGACCTCATAAGTAAGATTCAAACCCTTACCGCTTTTTTCAAGACGTTCAACAACGCGAAGACTCTGCTCATAATGACGGAAGCCACCCGGAAAAACAGAGTTGAGGGCTCTCTCCCCTGCATGTCCGAAGGGAGTATGTCCCAAATCGTGACCTAAAGCCACAGCTTCAGTCAAATCCTCATTAAGTCCGAGACCGTTTGCAATTGTTCGTGCAATCTGTGATACCTCAAGAGTATGAGTAAGACGAGTTCTGTAATGGTCACCCTCAGGAGATAAGAAAACCTGAGTTTTATGCTTTAATCTACGGAAGGAGTTTGAATGGATAATTCTGTCTCTGTCACGCTGAAAGTCAGTTCGCAAAGGACATTTTTCCTCCGCAATCACTCTTCCTTTTGAGTCGGCACTACAACAAGCCATCTCTGATAAAAAGCTTTTTTCATTGTTTTCGATTTTTTCTCTTATGTTCATAATAGTGCCTCCTTTAATAACTTCTATTTATATATACGCAATTTTTTTCAAAAACACTTTAAAAAAATTAAAAAAATATAAAAAATTTTTAAAATTCGCAAAATTCCTCTGAAATTACTGTTGAAAACACCTTTCCATAGCTTAATTCTGTCAATTTTGCATTTATATTTTCCTTGTTTTCACTTTTAATTCTGAATGTAACCTTAACATTATCCGTATATTCAGTATTGAGAATTACAGTGTCCTCACGCGATAAAAAGTCAGCTAACTTTCCGTAAAACGTATAGTCACATTCAACTGCCAAATCAAGACAATGTGCCATTGTAATGATTTCAGCACTATCCACACCAATTTTTGCAGAATGAGAATATGCACGGACAAGTCCGCCTCCGCCTAAAAGTATTCCGCCAAAATATCGTGTTACCACAACGCACACATCAACAAGGTTTTCCTTTTCGAGAACATCAAGAGCAGGTACTCCTGCAGTTCCCTGTGGTTCACCGTCATCAGAATAACGCTTTATTCCTCCCTCACGGAGAATATAAGCATATACATTATGAGTAGCATCCCAATGCTTTGATTTGATTTCAGCAATAAAGGCATTAGCCTCCTCAACAGTAGTTACAGGCTTTGCATAGCCTATAAAACGGGAACGCTTTACAACATATTCATCAAAGTTAAATTCCTTAACTGTTCTATACTCCTTAGGCATATTAAGACCTTCTTTAGTAACCGCTGAATAAATCGGGTTGCGATTATCAGCTAGATAGTTTTTTGTCAGAACCGTCAAAAAACGCAGGCAATACTTTGTGTATTAACGAGTATTTTGGACGAGTTATGACGGAAAAGTAGCCGCTGAGAATTGTGACCAAGATTTAAGAAGCGGTTACCATTAAAAAACAAAAGGTGGTACTTTTAACTGTACCACCATTATGTTTTGAATTATTTTGAGAGATTGTAACGCTTGTTAAATCTGTCAACACGTCCGCCTGTATCAACAAGCTTCTGCTTACCTGTGAAGAATGGGTGGCAATTTGAGCAGATATCAACCTTTAAATCTTCTTTTGTTGAACGAGTTTCAAACTTTGCGCCGCATGCACAAACAACTTCAACTTCGTGATAATCTGGATGGATATTTTCTTTCATACTTGCCCCCTTATCGTAGCAATTTTTTATACTGAAAGAGTATAATACACTTTTAATTTTATGTC
>JAFTUP010000154.1 GCA_017466205.1 Clostridia bacterium | reverse complement strand
TTATATGTTCACTTGCCTTGTAAAAAATATCCCAAGTACAGATACAAATTATACACTCGTTTCTTATGCATACATCTGTGTTGAAGACGAAAACGGAAATGAAAAATGGTACTTTATGGAGTCTCAGGCAGAGGCAGATTTCTATTCACTTTACTCAACATACTATCCTGTTGCCTGCGAAAAATACGGTTGGTAATGATAAGATTGTAGTCATACAAATCGGAGTTTGTAGGGCTCTTTAAATTTCTTGTCTCCCCTGAAAGGGGAGATGTCAACGAAGTTGACAGAGGGGTTGTAAAGTTCTCTGTTAGTAAGTAATAATGGGAACAAACCCCTCAGTCTCGCATACGCTCGCCAGCTCCCCTTTCAGGGGAGCCAAGTAACGACACCCTTAAAAGAGCCCGACAAATTATAATTTAACATACTAAAATACGAAAGGACACAATTATGAAAGAATACATAACACCTGATTTTGATGTAACAATTTACGAAATTGAAGATGTAATTACAGCATCAGCAACTAATCCGGAAATCGGAACTACTGACCCTGACGGTGAAGATTGGTTCGGATAATTACAGTATATAATAACGGCGGGGTCAAGACCCCGCCCTACCGGTCACACATGAAATTTAATCATCCCGACAAATTATAATTTGTCGAACTCTTTTAAATTGATGTATACAGGGTAGTTGTTGGTTAATATGTTACTGTTCTCGCCTAAAAGGTCAGTTTCACCCTAAAATAAAATCTCAAATTTTATATAATTGAATTTGAGGTGATATGATATTATGAAAATAAATATGTATAGTGAAACATGGGAAGTTTTTGTTCGCAATATAGTTTGGCTCAGAAAACATTTTAATCTTTCAAAGAAGAAAATGTCTGAAATACTTGGAATAGATATTTCAACATTAGTCGAAATTGAAAAAGGAAGCATGCCTAACGAAGTAACAGTTGATATTCTTTTTAAAGCAGAAAACTATTTTGGAATACCAATAAAAGACTTAATCAGTCGTTTTATTTATGATGAGTAGTTGTTTGCCTTTTGCGTTTTGCATAAAAAAGGGACCCTTGCGAGTCCCTTAAATTTTTATTTCAACTATTTCAATTTGTTTTGTCAATAATTCGCTGTATTTTACGGTATGTGCTGCAGGCGAACCCTTTGAGTATTCCTCAATACGAAAAAGATTTGAGTAAACTCCTGTGATTTTTGCAGGATTTCCTGTTAATTCTATTTTCGGATGTGATATTGAAATATTTATATGGATTTCCTGTCCGTTGTCATAAAATGATTTTATTTCTTTTTTGATATAATCTAATGTATTCATAGCTTCTCCAATCAAAATCCGCTTACGGTTAGAAATGTCCGTGTAACCTAAGCGGATATAATTTTAGTCAAAATATTCTGTGACATCTGTTTTATCACTGTATTGCTTTATTACACGAATAACAATTGACCCGTTTTCAAGTTCTTGTCTGTCAACAATCTGGTATTTTGTTTTGTTCTTTTCAAGACTTGCCTTGTAATTATCAATTTCAGTATTGTTGAATTTAAGCGCTTGTTCTCTTGTGTACATCAATTCAGGTTTTTGAGAAAAAACTAAAGTCTGAAGAATACATGCAGCCTGGACTCTTTTCATGCCTACACCTCCTTTGGCACAATACATTACGGCAAAATTATTTAGACCCATAATGCAGAGAGGTGATTTAGCAAGGAAAAAAGATTGTTATTGCCGTTACAATCAGGCTGAAATACACTCCCGTGACAGTTTTTACTGTACATAAATTATATCATAATTTTTTGAAAATTTCATATAGAAAATTTCGACAAAAAAGCGAGGTTTTCATACCTCGCATATTCTGTCAATAATTATTCTTTATCATTGCACTTAATGCAGCAATATCCTCTTCCCTCACAATTTTAATGTTATTTACATTACCTTCAATGAAATTTATACTGTAACCTAAATTATATAAAAGCATTGTACAACAGGACTCCGTCAAAGGGTGCTGTTGTTTTTTTGCTTTCAGAAAAACTTCATTCATAAGAGAGAGTCTGTGTGCTTCAGGCGATTGTAACGCGATGAGAGAATCACGGTCAACATATCTTGCCTTTTTATTTTCCACTCTGAACTGAACATAATCGCTCATGGAGTGACAAATGGTAGCACTTCCGCTTTCAGCACTTGATTGCAAAATTCTTGAAATCATTTCAGGAGTAACCATTGGTCGTGTAGCCTCCTGAATAACCACAAAATCATCACCGTTATAAAGATTGTTTATGTAATCAAGAGCATTTTTAAGTGATGCAATACCGCTGTTACCTGCAGGAATTATGTTTTTAAGCTTTCTGATGCCATATTGTTCTGCATAAGCCTTTACAATGTTTTCCCAGCCCTTTAGACATACTACGTATATATCATCAATAAGGGGATGGGTCTGATAAACCTCCATACAATAGACAATGATTGGTTTACCGTTCACATCAATAAACTGACTGGGGATATTCTGTCTGTTTCTTCCTGATTTGCCGCCTGCCAATATAACAGCAATATTTTTGTTTCTCTTATTTGATTGGATAACAGGAAAGTCAGCATTCTGAACAGTAGGGGAGAATGATGAAATCAAGGATTCTACAGTAGTGTCAAGCACTTGGGCAAATTTTACAAGCTTTTTCTGTGAAACGTCATTTTCTCCTGATTCAATTTTAGCTATGGTTGACCTTGTTTTGTAACCCATCGCATCAGCCAAATCCTGCTGAGACATTTTAAGCTCAAAACGACGCTTTTTTATATTGCTTCCAACTGACATAAAATCACCTCAAAACCTTATAGTGTATATTATAAATCAACAAAGGGTGATTTTCAAGTAAAAAATGTTGATAAAAGTGATTATTTATTGACATATTTTCTTTTAACAATATAATAGTATATAGTTAATTTTGGAGGAAAAGAAAATGAAGGCAGTTATTTTTAATTCAGGACTCGGAAACCGTATGGGTGATTTCACACATACTCATCATAAGTCAATGTCAACTCTTAAAGATGGTGAAACAATTTTCCATCGTCAGATTCGTCTGCTCAGTGCAGAGGGTATTAAGGATTTTGTAGTTACAACAGGACCTTTTGAGGAGCAGCTTAAAGGGGAGGCTGCAGATTTCCCTGAGCTCAACTTCACTTTTGTCCGTAACGACATCTATGACAAAACAAACTATATTTATTCAATGTATCTTGCTCGTGAGTTTATGGATGACGACCTTGTTTTTCTTCATGGTGATTTAGTTTTCAACCGTAAATTAGTTCACGATGTGCTCAACAGCGAGGAGAAGAATACAGCAACAGTAAACTTTAAGAAAGCTCTTCCGGAAAAGGATTTCAAGGGCAGAGTCAAGGACGGAAAGGTTCTTGAGGTATCAATCAAAATCTTTGATGAGGATTGCTTTGCATTCCAGCCATTTTATAAAATGGAAAAAGCAACAGCATCTGCCTGGATTGGTAAGGTTGTTGAGTTTATCCATAAGGGCGAGGATAAGTGCTATGCTGAAAACGCACTTAATGAAATTTTCCCTGCACTTAATGTACGAGCATTTTCTTATGAAGATTATTATA
>JAFTUP010000153.1 GCA_017466205.1 Clostridia bacterium | reverse complement strand
TATCAATATATTTTTCAGTGAGTTGCTTGATTTGTTCCTTTGGTAACTTTCTCATTTTTAAGCCAAATGCAACGTTGTCATAAGTTGAAAGCCATGGATAAAGCGTTGCATTCTGAAACACTACTGCACGATTCTTATCGGGACCTTTGATTGGAGTGCCGAGAATTTTTGCAGTACCCTGAGTTGGCATAAGAAAACCTGCAATTATATTAAGCAATGTACTTTTACCACACCCTGATTTACCCAGAACACAAACAAAATCGCCTTTGTAAATATTCAGATTTATGTCAACGATTGCATCGTATTGTTCTTTTTTACCTACCATATAACTTAAGCCAATGTTCTCAAGAGAAATGACAGGCTGACAATTATTATTTATATTATTCATAAACTCTCCGTTTTAGTAATCAACGATTTCTTTAGTCGGCAATTCCTATATTATTGCACGCATCATCAAACACGCTTTTCTCGGGCAGAGAAACTACACTACCCTGTTCAACAAGGAAGCTTGCTGTATCATACAATGTTTGTGCAAGAACTCCGTTTGAAAAATACTTTGTATTTTGTACCTCTCCTGTATCCCAGACATATCCCGACATCTGAAGTGCTGCATCCTCAACAGAAACTTCAAGTGCTTTTGCAACAATTTCAGCAGCATCCTCAGGATTAGAAATATAGAGTTGTGTTGCTTTTTCGAGAGCTGAAGCATAAGCCTTGACAAGGTCAGGATGTTCATCAGCAAATTCTGTTCTGACAACTTCAATTTCACAAGTCATATATCCTAAATCTGCAACATCTGCACTATCAAGAATTATTTTCCCACCATTTGCTGTCAATTCAGAAAGAGTAGGCTCCCAGACATAGGCAGCATCAATGTCACCTCTTTGCCAAGCTGCATAAATATCTGCAGGCTGCATATCAAGTAATTCAACATCTGCTTCCGCAATTCCATTTGCCTTAAGTGCATTAAGTAAACTGTAATGAGCTGTTGATGCAAACGGAGTTGCTATAACTTTGCCTTTAAGGTCAGCAACCGCATTAACTCCTGATGCTTCACTTGCTACGAGTGACTCACTTGCACCAACAATGCCATGAATATATATTGCCTGGATATCAATACCTGAAGCGATTGCATTTGCAACAGGACACGAACCGATATAGCCAAAATCAATTTCGCCTGAAGCGAGAGCAGTATTGAGCTTTGCTCCTGATGAGAAGGTCAAAAATTCCACCTCATAACCGAGAGCAGAAAAAGCTTCATCAATATAACCGGCTGTTCTTGCAAGATAATCAGCTGAAGGAATTTCCTGAACACCTACAAGGATTTTCTTTTCTTCCTCCTTTGAAGAACAAGCAGTTAAAGCTGATGCGATTAATAAAACAGCAAGAAATAATGATAATATTTTTGATACTTTTTTCATAATAATATCTCCTTTTTATACTTTACCTTTCCAAGGTACAAGTTTCTTTTCAATGAAACGGAAAATCAAATCAACACCAATTCCGGTAATTCCCATTATAATGACACCCAAAAATACTATGTCACTTCTCAGATAGTTACTTGCATCAAGCACCATCCAGCCTATACCCGAACGTGCTGCAACCATTTCAGACGCAACAAGAGTGCTGAAGCCTACACCAAATGCTGTTCTGCATCCTACAAAAATCTGAGGTAAACATGCAGGTAAAATAACGTGAATAAATATTTGAATTTTATTTGCTCCCAATGTTTTAGCACCATTCACATAATCCGTAGGTATTGCAACAACTGCCGAAACACATGAAATATATATGGGAGCAAAACATGCAAGGAATAAAAGTGTTATCTTTGATTCGTTTCCGATGCCTATCCATAATACAAGCAAAGTATAATAAGCAAGCGGTGGCAACGGTCTGTAAAATTCAATTATCGGCTCAAGAATTGCACGAAACACTTTACTCGTACCACTTATAAGGCCAAGAGGAATAGCAGTAACACTCGAAAGTAAAAACGCAATTCCCAGACGTTCAAAACTTGCGAGCAAATGCTCAAAAAGTGTGTAATTTTTATACCCGTCTGTACATGTTGTTATAAAGGATGACCATACCTGAGATGGCTTTGGAATAAAGACTTCACTTACAGCTCCATTATTTGAAACAATTTGCCACAAAGCAAATATTATTAAAACTGTAAATACCGACAAGAACTGATAGTTTTCAAAATTAAACCGTTTTTTATTAGTTGTTTTCTTCATTTTGCACCAACTATTCTATATGATTTATCGTCACATATTATATATGTGCTAAAGCTTAATGTCAACGATGCATTTATGTGCTGTAGCACATAAATGCATACGAGCAAAGGAAACTATTTATCTTTTAACATTGAAAGAAAAAGCGTTGCATTTTGGAATGTCACTTCCTTTTTTACAAGGCACTTATTATGTCTATTAAGTTGAATTTCAGAAAAGTTCTAATCTATCGTTAAATACTGATAATCGTTATTTTACTGATTTTCAAAGTATTTTTATTATTTCACTTGCAATATTGTATAAAAAGTTATATAATGTGTTTACAATAAAACATACGGGAGCTTGTATTACAGGCTGAGAGGAAGGTATGACCTTCGACCGATAACCTGATTTGGATAATGCCAACGTAGGGATGCATGGAGACATAGTATTTTTGACGGAAGTTGTCCAAATAGGATAGCTTCCGTTTTTTGTTTTGCGAAAGGATGTGAAATAACTTTCCCGTGTGTTCGGGCGGATAGAAGGGGAGCTCCTTGTGTCTTGTATTTTCGCGATGGGAACCCGTGTTTCGGGGTGAGAGGAGAAAATTGATTCTCGACCGATAAGTTTAATAAACTTTCAGTAAAATACGAAAAGAGGAATTATAAAATGAAAAAATCCAAAGGTTTAATAAAAATAATTGTACTTTCTATGCTCATCGCACTTGGCGTTGTTATTTCACCTATTTTGCGAGTCGAGGGAATGTGTCCGATGGCCCATCTTATTAACATTGTATGTTCTGTTCTTTTGGGACCTTGGTACTCACTGTTATGTGCTACACTTATCGGAATTATAAGAATGATTACAATGGGTATTCCCCCTATTGCATTAACAGGTGCTGTCTTTGGTGCATTTTTATCAGGTGTTTTTTACAGATTATCAAAAGGTAAAATCATTTTTGCAGTTCTTGGTGAAGTTATCGGTACAGGTTTTATAGGTGCTGTTATGTCTTATCCTGTCATGACTTTCCTTTGGGGACGAGAAGGATTAAGTTGGCTTTTCTATATCCCCTCTTTTGTTTGTGGGACACTTATCGGTGGCAGTATCGCTTATGTACTTTTACGAAAAATTGCATCTAACGGTTTACTTGCAAAATATCAGACAATGCTTGGCTCAAAAAGTTACACAGATAAAACCAATATGGTTTCAAATGCAATCACAATCGCATCGGTTGGTGCAATCTGCTTTGTTGTAATTGAAATTTTGACAGATATGTTTAAACTGACAAGTGCTGTTTGGTCATATTTGTCATACATAATGCTTATCGCATTCATTGTTATTGCTGTAATTTACTTTATTATAAAAAATTTCAAGAAGGCAGATGTTAATGATAAATAAAATCAGAGCTTTGGTTAAAGATAACAATCCACTTATTCACTGTATTACAAATCCAATATCAATAAATCAATGTGCAAATACTGTTCTTTCTGTAGGTGCAAGACCTATTATGGCAGAGCATCCGAAAGAAGTCAGTGAAATAACAAAAACTACAGACGCACTTATGCTGAACATTGGTAACATAACCGATGTACGAATGGAGTCTATAACTATATCTGCAAAAACCGCTGTTGAGAACAACATACCTTTTGTATTTGATGTTGTTGGTGTTGCTTGTTCCGAAATGAGAAGAAAATTTGCAACTGACCTCATTGAAAAGTATCCACCATCAATAGTTAAAGGTAATTATTCGGAAATAAAAGCATTATGCTCTTATGATTACAAATCAGCAGGTGTTGATTCTGACGGCGAATTAAATATTGAAAGCATTAGCAAAGAAGCGTTAAATCTTGCACAGAAATATAACTGCATTGTTCTTGCAAGCGGAAAAACGGATATTGTTACTGATGGACAAAGATTAGTTTATGTAAAAAACGGTACATCTCAACTTGCCCGGATTACAGGTACAGGATGTATGCTTGGTGCTTTGTGTGCAGTTTATTTATCGGCAAATAAAGATATTCATTCTGCAATTACCGCTTGTGTTGTTTTAGGAATATGTGGCGAACTATCGAGAACAGAAAAAGGAAATGGGACTTTTATGGTCAATCTTATGGATATCCTTTCGACATTAACTGATAACGATATAAATAAATATATTAAAACGGAGGATGTAAAAATTGAGGAACTTTGATTCAAGACTGTATTTCATAACAGACAGCACGAGCTTTACTGAAGAAGAATTTCTTGAAAGAACAGAAAGGGCACTACAAGGTGGTGTTACAATTCTTCAGCTTCGTGAAAAGAACAAAACTACAAGAGAATACATATCCCTTGCCGAAAAAGTCCATAACCTTACAAAGCGTTACAATGTTCCACTTATTATTGATGACAGAGTTGATGTGGCACTCGCAATTGATGCAGAAGGTGTACATGTGGGACAAAGTGATATGCCTGTCAATATTGCACGGAAACTTATGGGTGAAGGAAAAATTGTAGGAGCAACCGCGAAAACTGTTACACAGGCACTTGAAGCATATAATCAAGGTGCAGATTATCTTGGAGTTGGTGCAATTTATCCTACCACAACAAAGGTAAAAACTGTTCTTACATCAACAGAAACACTCAAAGAAATCTGTAAAACAGTACCAATTCCCGTAAATGCTATCGGTGGTCTGAACAAAGACAATCTCGATATATTGAAAGGCATTGATATTTCGGGTATTTGCGTAGTTTCAGCAATTATGAAATCGGATAATCCTAAAGTGACTGCAGAAGAGCTTTTAGAAATCACCAAAACGGAGTTGAAGATATGATTAAGGGCGCAATTTTTGATTTGGACGGAACTCTTTTTGACTCGATGTTTATATGGGATACCATAGGTGAAATATATCTTCGTTCTATCGGTTATGAGCCAAAAGAAAATCTTAACGAAACCTTCAAAACAATGAGTCTTTACAATGCCGCCTGCTATTATCAAAGTGAATACGGTGTTACCTTGTCCGTAGATGAGATTATGGACGGTGTAAACAAAATGGTTGAAAAGTATTATATGCACGAAGTACCTCTCAAAAAAGGTGTAGCCGAATTTCTTGAAAAGTTACACACTATGGGTGTAAAAATGTGTATTGCAACTGCTACAGATAAATATCTTGTTGAGGCAGCACTTGAAAGATGTAATGTAGATAAATACTTTTCTGAAATTTTTACCTGTACTTCAGTAGGAGCGAGTAAAGATGAACCCGTTATTTACAGAGAAGGATTAAAGCATCTTGGCACTGAAAAGAAAGATACTTACATATTTGAAGATGCCATTTATGCAGTCAGAACTGCAAAGAAAGACGGATTTATTACTGTTGGTATCTATGACAGCCACGAGGAATGTTCTGAAGAAGTAAAAGAACTTTGTGACTGCTTTATTGACGACTACACAAATGCAGAAAAATTCTGGAAATTTGCTTGTAAGGTCAAAACCGCATTGACAATTGCAGGAAGTGACAGTTGTGGTGGTGCAGGAATACAAGCAGATATTAAAACAATGACAATGAACGGTGTTTATGCTATGAGTGCTATTACAGCAATGACAGCACAGAACACTATGGGTGTTGTGTCAATTCAGGAATCAACACCTGAATTTTTAAAAGAACAGATAGATGCAGTATTTGAGGATATTTATCCCGATGCAGTAAAAATAGGAATGGTTTCTTCAAAGGAGCTTATCGAGGTAATAGCCGACAGACTTAACTATTACAAAGCAAAGAATATTGTTGTTGACCCGGTTATGGTTGCAACAAGCGGTTCGGAGCTGATGAAAAATGATGCACTGTCTTCTCTTCAGAACAAGCTCTTACCCATAGCTACTCTTGTAACTCCCAATATCCCCGAAGCAGAAGTCTTATCAGGCAAAGCAATAAAAAGTAAAGATGATATGTATGCTGTTTCAAAACTGATTGGAGATAAACATCAATGTTCTGTTCTTTTAAAGGGTGGACACAGCATAAACGATGCAAATGACCTTTTATATTCACAGGACAATTTCAAGTGGTTTGAGGGAAAGAGAATCAGCAACCCTAATACTCACGGAACGGGCTGTACACTTTCTTCTGCAATTGCTTCTAATCTTGCAAAAGGTTTTACTCTTGAAGAATCAGTAAAAGTAGCAAAGGATTATATCTCGGGTGCTCTTTCTGCAATGCTGGATTTAGGTAGGGATTCAGGTCCAATGAAGCACAATTTTAATCTGCAAGGTGAATTTGTAACAGAAAAATAATAAAATACAAGTTATAACAACAAAAGCAAGCAGTCCTTTTAGGTTTCTGCTTGCTTTTTACTTTACCATCTTCTGTCCTTTGCATTGGGACAGTTTTGCTTTTTAAAGGCGGCTCTGAATTCAACATAACATCCGCATTTCATACATACACCTGAAATTAAATGCTCGCAACTTTTGCACTCATTCAGGCGTTTTGCATAAAGTTCATCATCAGTTTTTTCTTTTGATGAGAGCTTTTGGATTCTTATGGCTATGCTTTCAAGAACATCCTCCTCTGCCATTTCCCGCAGCAGACATCTTTTACATTCTTGCATATTATTCAATCACAAATTTAACAATTGAACAAGGTGGAAGTGTTGCATAGAAACCGTCAGAAATCCTTCTGAAATCAGTAAACTCTGCAGTTTTCACATTGTCAGTATCATCAAAATCATTCTTATCGTGAATATCGCCTGTAAGAATTTCAGCTTTGATGCTCTTGATTTTTGTATCCGCAATCTGACATTTGATTTTTGCAGTTTTCTTTGCGGAAGTATTTACAATAGTTGAGTAAATTACACCGTTTTCATCAACTGATGCAGATTCAATAAGCTGAGGAAGTTTAAGACTTTCATCACCCGGATGCTTTTTAGCATCCACAAAGCTTGTGTCAGTTGTGATGAATGAACCGAGGAGAGTATTTTCCTGATGCTCCTTGAACATTTTGAATACATGATATGTAGGAGTGAGCACCATTTTTTCACCGTCTGTAAGTGCCACAGCCTGAAGCACGTTGACTGTCTGTGCAATATTTGCCATTTTGATTCTGTCAGAGTGCTTGTTAAAAATATTGAGTGTAAGACCTGCAACAATAGCATCTCTCATTGTATTTTGCTGATAAAGGAAGCCCGGGTTTGTGCCCGGTTCAACATCAAACCAGGTTCCCCACTCGTCAACAATAAGGTCAACTCTGTGTTTAGGGTCATACTTATTCATAATTTCAATATGACGAGTTATGATTTCATCAATTTTATAAGCCTGTGCAAGAATTCCATAATACTGCTTTTCGTTGAACTCGGTTGCAGATTTCTTTGTTTTTGTTTCACTGTCCCAGATGTCTGTGTAATAGTGAAGTGAAAGCCCGTCTATTCTGTGGTGTGCTCTCCACATCACTCTGTCAGTCCAATGATAATCCTCTGCATTTGGGCCGCAAGCAACTCTGTAAATATGATTTTTACTGTCGTAATCACGAACATAAGTATTGTATCTAAGATATGCCTGTGCATAATCCTCAGGAAGAAAATGTCCGCCACAGCCCCAATTTTCGTTACCTACACCGAAGTATTTTACCTTCCAGGGTTTTTCCTGACCGTTTGCCTTGCGAAGCTCTGCCATTGGAGAAACTCCGTCAAAGGTCATATATTCAACCCATTCACTCATTTCCTGAACTGTGCCTGAACCAACATTTCCGTTGACATAAGCCTCACAGCCAAGTTGACGGCAGAGTTCAAAGAATTCGTGAGTACCGAAAGAATTATCTTCAACAACACCGCCCCAATGGGTGTTAATCATTTTCTTTCTGTTTTCTTTTGGACCGATACCGTCTTTCCAATGATATTCATCAGCAAAGCATCCGCCGGGCCAACGAAGAACAGGAATACCCATTTCCTTGAGTGCTTCAACAACGTCTTTTCTCATACCGTTTACATTAGGTATTGGAGAATCTTCACCTACATACAGTCCTTCGTAGATACATCTGCCAAGATGCTCTGAAAAGTGGCCATAAATATCCTTGCTGATTTTGCTGATTTTTTGATTGGGATTTATTAAATATTTTTCCATAAATATAACTCCTTTTTTCAATTGATATCATTATATCACTCGTAAAATGCTTTGTAAATTATAATTTGTATGTTGAAGTTAATAAAATCTTACTATATAATGATATTTATCAATGAAATTAAGAGGAGTATTTTTAATGGCATTTATTACAAACAGGATTATTTCATATTTAGTTGCAATAATTTGCTTTTTTTCATCACTTTTTGGCATTCCTGATGCAGAAAAGCCAATAGCAAAGCAATACGAAATTGTCGGTTCAGGCTCTTGCGATGTTGGTAACGGAAAAGTAAGTATTCACGACCCATCCATAATTCAGGATGAAAACGGCACATATTATATTTTCGGCTCTCATGGATGTGCCGCTAAAAGTGACGATATGATTAACTGGACAAGCTTCGCCTGTGGCGTTAACGATAATAACAGAATGTTGGTGCCTGAGGGAAACACACTAAGAGAAACACTCAGTGAACCACTTAGCTGGACAGATGCTTATCAGCAGGTTAATAATTATGACCCATCACAATGGCAGACTAATATCTGGGCAGCGGATGTTATTTATAATGAAAAAATAGGTAAATACTGTTATTATGCTTCATGTTCAGTCTGGGGTACAACAGGCTCCGTTATTTGGTTTGCAACAAGTGACAATATTGAAGGACCGTACGAATATGAAGATGCTGTTGTTTATTCGGGCTTCAACAACAAAACTAATAATGATAAATTTTACTCAAGAACTGACTCTCTTCATTATTCCTTTACAAATATTTCAAAGTTATTTAAAAATGGTTCTTTAAAACTCAAAGAAATTGAAAATGCACTTTGGTTTGACGAAAATGGCGAGTATAACCACACAGTTTATCCTAACTGTATTGACCCTGCTCTTTTCTACGATGCAGACGGCAGACTCTGGATGGCTTACGGCTCATATTACGGTGGTACATACATAATGCCGATTGTCGAAAAAACAGGCTTACCTGACTATAAATATATGCGTAATCACGAGGGATACGATATTTATTTCGGCAAGAAGATTGTAAGCACAACTTTTGCAAATGAACTTTCAGGTGAAGGTGCATACATTGAATATGACAAATCAAGCGGATACTATTATTTATTTGTCTCATATAATGGTCTTCATGCCCTTGGTGGTTACAATATAAGAGAATACAGAAGTAAAAATCCTGACGGACCTTTTGCGGATGTTATGAATAATGATGCTCTTGACCTTATCAACACAGGTGCAAAGCTTTTTGGCAACTATAAATTGGACTGCTTATCAACTGCTTATCTTGCAAGCGGACATTCATCCTGTCTTACAACAGATGACGGAAAAATGTTTCAGGTTTATCATACAAGATTCAATGTGGGTCACGACGGATATGAAACAAGAGTTCATCAGATGGCAAGAACTGAAAACGGTTGGGCAGTTGTACTTCCTTTTGAATATCAGGGCGAAACTATAAATGAAACAGGATATTCTGTCAGCGAAATCTGCGGTGAATATGAGTTTATCAATCACGGAACAATCAGCAACGGTTGTACAGACTGGGCAAATGTAAACGATATTATTGCACCTACACAAAGCATCACACTTAATGCTGACGGAACAATTTCAGGACTTAAGGTTTATGAAAGCATAAAAGAAAATACTAATGTATCCTCAAGAAATGTAACTGGTTCTTGGTCCGTAAAAGACGGAACTGCTTACATAACATTTATTATTGATGATGTAACTTATGAAGGTGTTTTCTGTAAACAGGCTGATGAAAGCAAAGAAAAAACAGAGAAAATTGTTTTCTCTGCTATGGGTAACAACAACGAATGTATATGGGGAGTGAAGCAGTGTCATTAAATTAATGACATTGCAATGATATATCTGCTTCGCAGATGTGATATTCGTCTGCGACGAATGATATTTTGCCTATGGCAAAGTGATGTATTTACCTCACGGCAAATATGAAAAAGGAGTAAATAGAAATGACAACTAAAGAATATTTAAAGCTTATTGATGAAGTTAATGAAAATGGAAAATTCAAGGCTGATTGGTCTTCTCTTGCACATCATAAAGTACCTGAATGGTATATGCACGATAAATTGGGTGTGTTTATCCATTGGGGCATTTATTCTGTACCTGCTTTTGGCAACGAATGGTATTCGAGAGGTATGTACGATAAAACCGTGAGAGAATTTGAGCATCACAGAAAAACTTATGGTGAGCAAAAAGACTTTGGATATAAAGATTTCATTCCAATGTTCAAGGCAGAAAAGTTTGATGCTGAAAAGTGGGTTTCTCTTTTCAAAAAAGCAGGTATGAAATATGTTATGCCCGTAGCTGAACATCACGACGGCTTTGCTATGTACGAAACGGAGTTTAACCGTTGGAATTCAACAAAAATGGGACCTTGCCGTGATGTTGTGGGCGAATTAAAGGCAGAATGTGAAAAACAAGGACTCACTCTTTGTGCGTCAACTCATAGAGCAGAGCATTATTTCTTTATGAATCCGGGCAGACTTTGCGATAGTGATGTCAATGACGACAATTACCGTGATTTTTATGGCCCTGCTGTATATTGTGAGGAATTTGACCCTGCCATTATTCATAAAACAACTGCTGACACATATTCAAAAGGTGCAAGTCAGGAGTGGCTTGAGGACTGGCTTGTAAGAACGTGTGAGATTATTGATAAATATCAGCCATCAGTATTATATTTTGATTGGTGGATTCATAATCATTCATTCAAACCATATCTTAAAAAGCTTGCTGCATATTACTACAACCGTGCAGAGAAATGGGGAAGGGAAGTAACTATCAACTATAAGCATGAGGCATTTCCGCCGAATGTTGCAACCTTTGACGTTGAGCGTGGTGCTCTTTCAGACATTTCACCAATTTATTGGCAGACAGATACTGCAATCGGCAAATGCTCTTGGGGTTATCGCTTTGACAACGAATACAAGAGTGCAAGACAGGTTATCTGCGACCTTGTTGATATAGTAAGCAAAAACGGAAACCTTCTTATCAACATTGGACCGAAATCTGACGGCACAATCACTGATGAAGAAACACAAGTACTTCTTGATATGGGCGAATGGCTCAGTATCAACGGTGAGGGTATCTACGGTACAACCTTCTGGAAGCAGTTCGGTGAAGGCGAAGTGAATGCAGAAGAAGGCTTTTTCAAAGACGGTAACGAAAAGCAGTTTACGAATGAAGATTTCAGATTTACATACAAAGACGGATATCTTTACGCTTTCCAAATGAGACCGTCGAAAACTGTAAAAATCAAAACTCTTCGCAAGCATAACCCACACGATTATCTCATTGAAAACATTGAGCTTTTAGGTAGTAATGAGAAAATTGAGTTTAACCGAACAGAGAAAGCACTTGAAATAAAGGTCAAAGGTGAATTCAAAAATGACTTACCTATTTGCTTTAAAATGACAATAGATTAAAAAACAACAAAATATCTGCGACTATTTTGCGATTTGCGAAAATAGTAATATTAAAACCATATAAAAAACACAAGCG
>JAFTUP010000152.1 GCA_017466205.1 Clostridia bacterium | reverse complement strand
CAATAACCTCTGTCTGTGCCATTGTCTCTTCAAAAGGCGGAAGCTCTTCGATTACCTCTGTCGGTGCAACTGTCTCTTCAAAAGAAGGAAGCTCCTCAATTACCTCTGCCGACGCAACTGTTTCTTCAAAAGGTGGGATTTCTTCGATTACCTCTTGAGCTTTTTCTTCGACAGTCTCTTCTTTTATCTCTTCAGTTACTGTTTCCTGTTCTTCAAAGCTTGGGAGCATTTCAACAGTTTCTTCAACCTTATTCTCTGAAGAAATCCGGTCATCCTCTGTTTTTTCAGATTGGCTTACAATAATTACCGGCTCTTCTGATTTTTCCTCCTCAAAGTCCCCTAAAAGAATAATCGGTTCGTCACTAATCTCAACCTGAGATTCATCCAACGGAATAAGTATTTCTTCAGGCTGCTCTTCCTCTTTTTCCTGAGGCTCAGGTGCTTTTTCTTTTTTACTGAAGAACGAAAAGCCTTTTGATTTTCCTTCAGGCTCTGCTTCCTGAACTTCTTCAAGCTCATCGTCCTCTTCGGCAAATACAATTGCATTGCCTAACTCCAGAAATTCCTGAGAATCATCTTCAACTGCCTCGACAGTTTCTTCCATCTTTTCCTGTTTGTTTTTATTTTTCTTCTTTTTTTTCTTTTTGTTTTTCTATTTTCATTTACAGGCTCGTTTTTTATCGGCTCATCTTCAGCTTTTTCCTCTGTCTTATCTTCAACAGGTATTTCAACGAACTTTTCCTCTTCTTCAACTACCTCATTATTTTCCTCTTTAAAATCAGGCTTTTCTGCCTTTTTCTTCTTAAAAAAAGGTAAGCTCTTGAAAATTGATGACACGGGAACAGTCGGCTCCCCAATTTCATCAAAATTCTGTTTAGGCTCATCATAATCATCATTAAACGCGGCAGAAAAATCCATAATATCAGAATTTTTCTCCTCATCTTTTTTAAATTTATCATTTAAAAGGGTTTTTTCGTCTGACAAAAATAACACCTCCAAAAATTCATACATTATTATTATACAATCTTTCCGTCAATATTGCAATAATAAAAAACAGGAAACGCTTAAAATAAAAGCATTTCCTGTTCTGATTGAAATTTTATGTTCAGCTCTTGTTAAGTGCTGCAAAATTATCTTTGTTTGAGTTGTAAAGCTTCTTAAATACTTCAAAGTTTTTATCGTAAACAGCCTTGTTAGCCTTATTCGGAACATAAGTGTTCACAGCAGGAATAAGCTTCTTTGCTTCCTGAACACTCGGAATAATACCTGCATTAACTGCAATAAGAACTGCTGCACCAACCGCACCAACATTTTGCGGACTTGCAACTGTTTCAACAACCCTGCCTGTACAGTCAGCAAGAATCTGGCTTGTGACCTTTGAAAGAGCACCACCGCCTACAAAACGAATTGTGTTTGATGTCTTGATTTTCTTTTCCTGAGTTTCAAGGAACCAACGAAGATGGAAACAAACACCTTCAACAACAGCTCTGATAAGCTCTGTCTTGCCTGTATCAAGGCTTATGTTAAAGAACATACCTCTTGAGTTCGGGTCTTCAAACGGACAACGGTTACCGTGAAGCCAAGGTGTGAAGATTACACCACCACTACCTGCAGGAATTGAATCCACAACAGCCATCATATAGTCATAGAGATTTGTATAAACAACCTCCATATCGGCATTCTTATGTTTAAGGTCGTGCTGTTTATCAAGATAAATATCAATTTCATCAAGAGCCAAATGGTCCTTAACCCATTCAACACATTTACCTGCAGTTTCAAGCTCTGCAAAATAGTTATAGATACCGTCAGCAGCACCGACAACAGCAGCAATCATAGCACTCGCATCAACAATACTCTTATCAACAACAGTTGATACCCAGCCTGATGTACCCTGATAAATATGAGTGTCACCAAGAGCAGTTGCACCTGCACCAACACCGATAAGAGTAGCATCACCGCCACCACCGAAAACTGCAATTCCCGGAACAAGACCTAATTCCTCAGCCTGTTTTGCACGGAGAGTGCCGATTTTATCTGTACAGTCAACAATCCTTGCAAGATGGTCAACATTGACACCTAAAAGCTTGCAGATTGTCGGACTCCAGCATTTCTTGTTAATGTCATAAAGCAATGCACCGAAAGCAGAGTCCTTTGTCATTACAAATTCGCCTGTCATACGACAGATAAGATATTCCTTAACATCAAGCCACTTATGTACCTTTTTGAAATTTTCAGGCTCGTGTGCTTCTGTCCACTTATATTTCCATACCGGGTCCTTAACACTTGCCGCAACAGCACCTGTAATAGCAAGAGACGGAAGAAGCTTTAAGATATTAGCACCCGCAATCTGCGGTCCGTAAGCAATACCCTTTTTAAGTTCTTCAGTTGCACGCTGGTCCATATAGCTGAATGCACGACGAACATGGTTGCCATCTTTATCAACAAGAACCAAGCCCTGCATCTGTGAACAGAATGAAATACCGTAAATATTTTTAGGGTCAACACCGGCATCTGCCATAACCTTCTTTGATGTTGAGCACATTGCTGCCCACCATTCGTCAGGATCCTGCTCAGCACCACCGTTAGGCATAATGTAAAGCTTATAACCCTCACTTGCAGCAGAAATAAGTTCAATAGTCTGTCCTATTTTGAAAAGACAAGTCTTAACTCCTGTTGTACCAATATCAAAGGCAAGAGCATAAATTTCTTTTCCCATTTTCATTTTCTCCCTTATATAAATATGTTCAATTCACATTTGTATATATTGCATTTTAACACATTAAACCAAAAATGTACAGAGTTATTTTAGTTTTCTGTTTTCATCAGCTTCATTTCTTTTCTGAAAACAATTGCAAAAGTAATCGATGCGGTAATGATTGAAATCGCATCAGAAACAGGCTCAGCAAGGAACACCGCAAAAACCTTATTTTCAAAGAAATTCGGCAGAATATAAATCAACGGTACTAAAAGAATTACTTTTCTCAGGCACGCAATAAAAAGTGATGCTTTTGCCTTACCTAATGCTATAAATGTCTGCTGAACTGCCATTTGTATTCCGAAAAATACCATAGCACAACCATATAGACGTATAGTCCAGGTTGCCGTTTCCACAAGCTCAGGATTATCATTGAAAATTCCTATGAAAAACTGTGGGAATATTTCTATTGCCATACCAAACACAAAACCATAAGAGAAGCATATAATCAGGAATGCTTTGAATGCCTGTTTTACCCTATCTGCGTTTTTCGCACCGTAATTATAGCTGATTATAGGCTGTGCCCCCTGACCTATACCCTGAGCAGGCACCCAAGCCATCTGAAAAACAGTTGTACAGATTGTCATAGCACCAACAGCAATATCACCACCGTATTTTTGAAGTGATGAGTTGAATGCCACATTGATTACCGCTTCTGTTGCATTCATGACAAACGGTGAAATACCAAGCGCTAACACCGGTGCAAGGATTTTTATATTCGGTAAAAGATTTTCTTTTCTTATTTTTAATTTTGTTCTTCTGCCAAGTAAAAAAGATAAAACCCAAACCGCTGAAATTGCTTGAGAAATAATTGTTGCAAGTGCAGCACCCTGAACACCCATATCAAATCCAAAAATAAATATTGGATCCAGAATAATGTTACAGATTGCACCTATAAGCACCGTTGCCATACTGATTTTTGTAAAGCCCTGCGTAGTGATAAACATATTAAGACCAAGACTGATCATAACAAAAATTGAACCTGCTGAATAAATCTTCATATATGGAAGTGCATATATGATTGTGTCTTCACTTGCACCAAAAGCCATTAAAAGCCTTTCACCAAACACTGAAAACACAACGGTTAAAGCAACTGCAAAGAATATAAGCAACACAAAACAATTGCCAAGGATTTTCTCTGCTTTTTTGATGTCACCTTTTCCCATTTCAATGGCTGCACGCGGTGCACCACCCTGAGCCACAAGCATTGTAAATGCTGATATGAGTGTAATTACAGGCACACAAAGTCCGACACCTGTAATTGCCATTGTACCTACATCTTCCATGTGTCCGATATAAATTCTGTCAACAACATTGTAAAGAAGATTTACTATCTGTGCAAGAATCGCAGGAATACTCAATTTAATTATAAGGCTCCATACAGGTGCAGTAGCCATTTGTTCTGAAATATCGATTTTCTTCATTCTCTCACCTGATTAAACGCTGATATTCTTTGAGGTATACTTCAAGTTCTTTTTCATTTACATATTCTGTCAGGCAACCTATACCGGTAACGCACTTACCGCCTGTGATATTACCTGCAAGAATACACTGTCTGAAATCCAAATCATTATATAGACCGTACATAAAGCCTGAAAGGAATGCATCACCTGCACCCGTTGCATCGACACATTTAAACTCCTTGATTTCAGGCACTATGAAATAATCACCGTCAAATCCGGAACAACCGTCACGACCCAATTTCACAACAGGCTTTTCAAAATATTCGTGGAGAAATTTCAGTGCCTCCTTGTAATCTCTTGTACCTGTGATTTTTTCAGTTTCATCAATATTAGGAGTATAATAATCAGCCAATTCAATCATATCCTTGATTTTTTCAAAGGACATATCCTCGCTGTAGCCTGTATCAAGAACAAGAATTGCACCGTCTTTTTTTAGTTCCTTATAAACGGGAAGAATCCGTTCCTGCATTCCTACTATTTTAGCACCCTTGAGTGCATTGTAGATTTTTTCAAGCATTTCATCAGAATAATTTTCCTTGTTTCCGTAGGACACAAAGGTTCTGTCTGTGCTTGTGATAATTGCCGAAGTCACGTTCAAAGGATAACCGTTGCTCTCAAAAGCAACATATTCAGTTCCTGTTGCAGAAAGCTGTTCCTTTGCAAATTGTGAAAACATATCGTCGCCCAAAAATGTACCGATTTTTGCAGTAACACCAAGTCTTGAACAGTTAATCATTGTTGCAGGAAAGCCTCCACCGAGACACACCTTAAAATCCTTACAATAGATTTCTTCACCCTCGTTTGGAATTCGCGGCATACCTGAATAAAGCAAATCAACATTCAATTTTCCGAACGCAGCAACAAAACTCATTTCCATTCTCCTGTAAAATCTTTGTTAAGTTCAATATATTCATCAACTAATTTTTCTGCAAGTGAATAAGAGCCGACAAGCGGATGCAAATACAAGCAATCAACAGCACTTTCTCTGTCACAATTTATAATTGCTTTTGATGCAAGTCTCTCATAAGCCTTAACTCTTGTTATAATCTCTTTATTCTCAAAAGGCACATCACCTATCTGAACAGGTGTAACCTTTCCGTTTTTGATTTCGCAAGAAATTTCAACAGTATCATTTTCATCGAGAAAATCAATTGCCTTATTATCATTTGGTACACAGGCAATTACCTTTTTGCTGTCTGCAGCATTTTTTGCATCGATTATT
>JAFTUP010000151.1 GCA_017466205.1 Clostridia bacterium | reverse complement strand
CGATTGTGGCAGCCTTTGTAATGGTGGTTAACTGTATACCTAGCTTGGCATATGCTGCAAGTGATGTTCCAATATTAGGAGATATCGTAAGGGTTGTTACGTTTGGTAGATTCGAGGTTCAGGAAGAGAACTATGACGCAAAAGTTAATATACCAAAAATCGAAGGATTATTGAATAAAGACCTCGAAAACAAATTGAACAGGGAACTTGCGGATAATGCAAATACCATAATCACAGCATTCGAAAATGATATAAAGCAGATGGAGGAACTATATGGAGACAAAAACTTCCATCTTAGCGTCAATGCTGATTATATTGTAAAAACAAACAATGAAGATATACTCGCAGTGGATTTTTATTTCACAACCATAGAGGCTTCATCTGTTACAAGCCACCGTTTCTATAATATAGACAAAAAGGCAGGAACGCTTATAACACTTGATTCTTTGTTTAAGAAAAACGCTGACTATATTACACCTATCAGCAATTACATTCTTGACGAAATGAAAAATGAAAACGAGAATAATGGCGGATTCTACTTCCTTGATGGGGATGAGGACGAAAGATTTACGAAGATCAGAAAGGACCAGAATTTCTATATCAACAACGATGGCAATCTTGTAATCTGCTTTGACGAATATGAGATTGCTGCAGGCGCACAAGGTTCTCCGGAATTCGTTATTCCTGATGATGTAATTGCTAAAATAGTAAAGTAAGACTTATAAGTCTTCTATAATAAGTCAATAGATTTAAGGAGCATGACCTTTTATGGTTATGCTCTCTTTTATATGGATAATTGTGAAATATTTTCTATTAAAAAATGTAAAATGTACTTGACATTTTATTGTTGCTCTGTTATAATTAAAATGTAAAGTCGGCTATACATTTTTGAACAAGGAGGATATGCGTGAAAAATAAAATAAAGGAATATAGAAAGATGCGAAAACTAACGCAGGATGATTTGGCGAAAGAAGTAGATGTCACAAGGCAGACTATTATCTCCCTTGAGAATGGCAAATATGTTGCATCACTTCAACTTGCGTTAAAAATGGCTAAGTTTTTTAATGTATCTGTTGAAGATTTGTTTAGTTTGGAGGAGGAATGATTTATGGAATTTAAAAAGAAACTTAAAACAAGATTATACATTGCTATTATTTATATTTCGCTCGGGATAATGATGATTACAGGAACATTTGCAATTAAAACAGATAATGATTTCATATCATCATTTGGTTTTGCATTAGTAGTAATGGGAATTGTTCGTATCAGAAATTATTTTATGATTACTAAAAATGAAGAAACAATCAAAAAGCAGCAAATTGCTGAAACGGATGAAAGAAATCTTTCGATACTTAACAAAGCAAAAAGTGCTACATTCACAATATACATTACTCTTATGGGTACGGCAGTAATTATTTTATCACTTTTCAATATGAGTGATATAGCAAAATATATTGCTTATTCTGTATGTTTACTTGTTGTAATCTATTGGATTGCTTATTGGATATATCAAAAAAGATCATAATGTTTTAGGGGCATGATTATATTATGCTCCTAAAATTTTTCAAAAAGTTTGTAACGAATTGTCATTATAGAAGTCTAATAGGTGACAAGGAGGTGAGATTGTGCAGGACTTTGATAAAATATACGCTGAATATTTTTCAGAAGTTTATAAATTTGTGTTGACACTTTGCCAAAATCCTGTATTGGCAGAAGAAATCACACAAGAAGTATTTTTTAAAGCTCTCAAGAACATAGAAAGCTTTAAGGGTGAGTGTAAGCTGAGTACATGGTTGTGTAGGATTGCAAAAAACACTTTTTACGACTATGCAAAGAAAAATAACCGTCAGGTCGATTATCCGCTTGAAATCATAATATCTGACGAAAATATTGAAGAAAAGTTTGCTGATAAAGAAACAGCTTATTCCATTCATAAAGTCTTACACAAACTCAATGAGCCGTATAAGGAAGTATTCTGGCTGCGAACTTTCGGAGAACTATCTTTCGCTCAAATCGGTTCATTGTTTGATAAAACCGAAAGCTGGGCCAGAGTTACTTATTACAGAGCAAAAGTTATGATAAAGGAGGAATTATAATGACTTACCCTTGTGGAATTATTAGAGATCTGCTTCCGTTATACATTGACGATGTATGCAACGAAGAAAGCAAACAGGCAGTAGAAAATCACTTGTCTGAATGTGAGAAATGCAGGAATTACTATAATTCTATGAAATCAACGGAAGGATTTGTAGCAAAAGAAAATGACAATTCGGAGGATATGAAAATGGCTAATAACTTGAAGAATGTAAAGAGCAAAATTAATAAAAAAATCAGAAACATTGTTCTTGGTGCGGTGGCAGCAATGGTGTTTGTTATCGTCGGGGTTACTCTTCTATTTAATGTCGCATTAAAAGAAGTTTCGCCTGATGATGTGATAGTGTCTGCAAATGTATATTCGTTTGAAGAGCTTATAGAAAATTCTGCAAGCAATGTTCCAAATTCGGAATCGGTTACAATTTATTCGGATGATAGTGATAATTCGCAAAAGATAGAGGTTAGAATTCCCGAAATAGGGGAGATTACTGTTACTGAGGATACGATAGAAAAGAATAAGTATGTAACTGTATTTTCAGTAAGTTCTGAATACTTTATCAGAACTATAAAACACGAAATAAAAGGGGATACAATTTACATTTCAGCCTTTAAAACAACACTTTTAAACAATAAAGCTGAAAGTTATCAGAAAACAATGACAAGTCTTCAATTCAGCGAAATAAACAGAATTGTCTTTGTTGAAGATGACGGCAAAGAAACCGTCCTTTGGAGCAAATAACATAAATTATAGGAGCATAACCTTCGTGGCTATGCTCCTGCTTTTTTATACTCGTGGTTCTCCGTATTCTCTTTTCATTGCTGCGGTAGATACAACCCACTGCTTTCCGAACTTACAAACATCCACACCTTCTACAAGCTTGCCGTAACTGATAGCTTTTCTTAATGTGCTTTCATTGAGTGCCCAGAGTGTAGTCGCATCGCTGAAGGCCATAAGTCCGTCAAAAGGTGTTTCGGTAACGATTCCGTTTTCCCACAATTCATCGCAGGATAAATCCAAATCATCATTCCATATAATTCCGTATCCACCCACATCAACAGTAACTTCAGAAAACAGATGTGGTTCTTTTAATTCCTTAAATGCAGGTATTGCATCGAATAGTGGTTTAACATCATATATCTTTGTGCAGCCCTCTGCAAACTGAACGCTCAGACGATAATCAGTAAGCGGAGATACATTTTTAATCTTATGGAACATACTGCATACCTCCTTATTCCAACGGAGAAAGCTGCTTAAATTCCTGAGTTTCCCACATTGTAAGTAATTCGTCTTTATTGAGAGAAACCCATTCCTTAACCATTTCGAGAGCCTTGTTCGGCAAAGCTCCTTCTATAACCTTTCCGTCAGATATTGTTATTGCTGCCACATCATCGCCGTATATTGCGTGAATGTGTGGCGGATTATGTTCTTTCTGCAAAAAATACATACGAATTATAATTCCATAGAATCTTGATAGTACAGGCATAACATCGTCTCCTTTCGATAATATTATATCACGGTATCGTGATAATGTCAATAGTATAGGCACGTTTTCAAAAAAATATTCTACAAATTTTCAAAAAAGTATTCTAAAAAAGTAATGCCCTAATGCTTTTTACATTAAGGCATCACTTTTTTATTCGATTACATATTCAAACTCAGTACCGTCTTTTACTTCTTCAAGTGTAATTTCGACTTCCTTTTCAGGAACACCATATTCTGATTCCTGATTATCACTTTCGGTTAGAATTGATGTTGTGTAAATTACATCTTTTTCTTCAAACCCGTGCTTTTCAAGCAAAGCATTAACAGCATCAGGATTTGCTTTTGATTTATCAAGCGGAATTTCAAATAATGCTTTTTCTCCCTTATATGACTCGTTAAACGAAATTGCTCCGTTTTCTGAAATGTTAAACAGATCAGAACTCGGTGCGCCTCCTTCGTAGACAGCAATGTAAACCTGTTTATCTGCAAATATTTCAATACTTCCACATTCAATCAGAAAATATTCAACACCCTCATAAATAAAGGTATGCTTGCCGCCGTTTCCTATGGTGAATATGTTTATTTGCCACGGTTTATAACCTTCAACAAGCGGTGTAATCATGAGATTAGAGTAATCTGTTACTGCACTGCCGTCAGCCTTTGTGATAGCTCCTACAATATATGTAAGTTCTTTGTCAACATCTGCATCTGGAACCTTATCAAGATTTTTGCCGGATGTCATACCGAGCAATTCAATGTTGTAATCGCCACTTGTCTGTGCGGGAATGTTAAAAGTTGTATCATCTTTTGAAAAAAGCTCTGCAAGCTCATACCTTTCAAGATGAGTTGCTACATCTTTCGGTGTAAGAAAGTAATATGCTGCAAACGCGGTAAGTGAAATTGCTGCAATTATTGCTGCTGCCACAAGCGAAACAGACCATTTTCTTTTTGTTTTTCCTGTACTTGTATTCATAATTTGTTCCTCCGTAATTTTGTTTTTTGTGAGTTCTAAAACTCTGTCCGATGAAATTGATATATTTGTATTCAAATTAACCGTTTCGTCAAGGTAATTATCAAATAACTCTCTCAAATTTTTCCTCATTTGAAATACCCTCCTTCTTCAAATATGTCCTTTAATTTCTTTCTGCTTCGGTTCAGCCTGCTTTTTATCGTTTCCAAATTCGTATTTGTTTCAATGGAGATTTGCTTTGTGGACTGATTGTAATAGTAATACCGTATCAGGATGTCCTGATCCTTCTTATCCAGTTTTTTCAGTGCCGAGGATATAACTTCATTCTGTTCATCCGCCTCAAGCTTATCGAAAGCATTATCATCAGAACAGATTAACGTATCCTCATTAAGTTCCTCGAAAACAATACGCCGTGAACGAATATAATTTTTTGCTTTATTTCTCGCTGTGCTGCCAAGCCAGCTCTTTATATTATTTTTTGTAAGAGTGTTCCGGTTTTGCCACAAGCTGAAGAACACATCTGATGCAAGCTCCTCGACAGTTTGGCAGTCGCAAAATGAACCAAGCTGATTTGCGATTATTGTGCCGACATAATTTGTATATGTAAGGATGATGCTTTCAAGTGCTTTTTCATCACCTCTCTGCATGAGTTTAATTTGTTTCTTGTCATTCATTTGTTTTACCACCTCAAGGATCTCAAAATGCGCATTTCACCTATATAGACACCTTAAAATTCAATTTGGGTGCATGATTTTTATAATTTATTTTTATTATAGCATTTTCTGATTATTAATGCGATATTTTTTATGAATAAAAATATTCTACAAATTTGCAGTAGGGGATTGACAAATTAAAACTATGTAGCTATAATAT
>JAFTUP010000150.1 GCA_017466205.1 Clostridia bacterium | reverse complement strand
TCTTTCAAAGATTTCTGATACAAAGTTCACATTCACAATCTCTTCAGACCTTGAGGACCTTCCTGAAGCAATGTTTGAGTATTGCGAAAAACTCAACTGATTTATTAATAGAATGCAGGGCGGGGGTCTCGGCTCCCCTGAAAGGGTAGCTGTCACCGTAAGGTGACTGAGGGGTTCCCGCCGTATTTCTGTGTCTTTATAATTTTTAGTTGCAAATTCTACAAAAAATATTTTAAATTTTTGTTGACAAAAACAAAATAAATATATATAATATTTAACGCATGTGATGAGGAATGTTTTATGAATATTCAACTTGAACAAATTTTTAATCTTGAGGGCTCAAAAAAGGAGTTCGACTTCTGCTTTGAACCGGAATATTCTCTTTCTGACGATATTTCACTTGACGCGCCCGGTATTGCGGTTAGTGGTAAAATCGAGAATAACACGGGAATTGTGTCGTTGTCAGGAAAGGCTGAATTTTCCGCAACCGTGGTTTGCAGTCGTTGTGCCGAGGGCTTTAAGAAGGATTTTCAGGTTGAGTTCCACCATTTACTCGTCAATAACCTTGAAAACGATGATAATGATGATTACATTGTTGTTGAGGACTCCGTGCTTCGGTTGTCTTCACTTGTTTGTGAGGATATAATCTTCTCATTACCGTTACGCTTTTTATGTGATGAGGAGTGTAAGGGACTTTGTTCCCGTTGTGGCAAAAACCTGAATAGCGGTCCTTGCGACTGCAAAAAAGAGGTTGATCCACGAATGGCAGCTTTGTTACAGTTGCTTGATGACTAATTAATTATTTATTTTACATAAGGAGGTGCCCCACATGGCAGTACCTAAGAGAAGAGTTTCAAAGACAAGAAGAGATAAGAGACGTTCAAACGTTTGGAAGATGACAGCTCCTGAGCTTGTTAAGTGCCCAAACTGCGGTGGTTATAAGAGACCTCACAGAGTTTGCGGTGAATGCGGACAGTATAAAGGCAGACAGGTTGTTGCTCTTAAAGAAGAGGCTTAATTTATCTTGTTATTAAGTAAGGCGGAAAGAACGATTTCTCTCCGCCTTTTAGTCTTGCTTAAAAACAAAAGAAAATATTAGAATGAGAGGTGATTGCTTTGTCAGTTATAATAAATAATGTAAAACCTATGTCAGTTTGTGCATTAAAAGGTATCGGTGCAGGTGATGAATTACTAAAAATAAACGGTAATGACATTATGGATGTGCTGGACTTCGATTTTTATATGGCAGAGCAGAACATCACCATGACCTTTAAGTGTAAAGACGGAAAATATAAGGTGATTAAAACTGAAAATACAGATTGCGGACTTGAATTCGGGACTTATCTGATGGACAAGCAACAGCATTGTAAAAACAAGTGTATTTTCTGTTTTATTGACCAGTTGCCAAAGGGATTACGCGAAAGCCTTTATTTCAAGGATGATGACAGTCGTCTTTCCTTCCTTTTTGGTAATTATATTACACTTACAAACATTTCCGACCATGAAATTGAGCGGATTATCAAAATGCACATAAGTCCTGTAAACATTTCTGTTCATACAATGAATCCTGATTTGCGTGTTCAGATGATGAAGAACAAAAATGCAGGCAAAAGCATTGAAATAATCAAAAGATTTGCCGATGCAGGAATTACAATGAATACTCAGCTGGTTCTTTGTCCCGGAATTAATGACGGTAGTGAACTTCGAAGAAGTATTGAGGAGTTATCTGCTCTCTATCCTGCGGTACAGAGTATTGCAGCAGTTCCTGTAGGACTTACAAAATTCCGTGACGGACTTGAGAAAATCGAACCTTATAACAAGAATACAGCAGGGGAAACCGTTGATATAATTGAGGAATACTCGAATAAATTCCGTAAAGAATTTGGTGTGGGACTTTGTTATCCTGCTGACGAATTTTTCATTAAAGCAGAACGGGAATTGCCGGATGAGGACTATTATGACGGTTATCCGCAGCTTGATAACGGTGTTGGTCTTGTTCGTTCGTTCTGTAACGAATTTATGGAAGAATTAGAATATTGTAATGAGCAACCTGTAAATAAAAAGGTCACATTGGCAACAGGTGTCGATTTTTATCCTTTTCTTTTTGAACTTTGTGAAAAAGCAAAAGAAAAATTCAATATAGATATTCAGGTTAAGAAAATAATCAATAATTTCTTTGGTGAAACCATAACAGTTTCAGGACTGATAACAGGTGTTGACCTTTATGAACAGTTAAAAGACTTGGATTTAGGCGAATTTTTACTGTTACCAAGTTCAATGATTAGTGATTATACAAATCATACGGAGAATAAAAACAAGTTCCTTGATGATATGACTGTTGAGGAATTAGAAGAAAGATTGAATACGAAAATTATTCTGACTAACGGTGACGGTGGTCAGGTTTTAAGAGATATTTTGGGGGTGAAATAATGGCAAAACCCGTAGTGGCGATTGTTGGTCGCCCAAATGTAGGTAAAAGTACACTTTTTAATAAGCTGATTGGTAAAAGACTTTCCATAGTTGACGATACACCCGGTGTTACTCGTGACAGAATTTATGGTGATTGCGAGTGGCTTGGTCACGAAATGCTGCTCATTGATACAGGTGGTATTGAGCCATATTCAAACGATATTATTCTTTCACAGATGCGTCGTCAGGCACAGCTTGCCATTGACAGTGCTGATGTTATTATCTTTGTAACTGACGTCAGAACAGGTGTTGTTGCTACTGATGAAGAAGTTGCAACAATGCTTATAAAGAGCAATAAGCCGATTATTCTCTGTGTAAATAAGGCAGACTCATTGGGTGAGCCTCCTGCAGAATTCTATGAATTCTACAATTTAGGTCTTGGTGACCCGATTCAGGTTTCAGCTGCTCACGGTCACGGTACAGGTGACTTGCTTGATAAAGTTCTTGAATATCTTCCTGAAGATATAGAAGTAGAAGACGAAAGCGAAACTGTAAAAGTTGCCGTTATTGGTAAACCTAATGCAGGTAAATCTTCACTTATTAACAAAATTGCAGGTGAGGAGCGAGTTATCGTTTCTAATATTGCAGGTACAACAAGAGATGCAACTGACACATATATCGATAATGAGCACGGTTCATTTATGTTCATTGATACTGCAGGACTTCGTCGTAAGAGTAAGGTTGAGGACCAGATTGAAAAATATTCAGTAATTCGTGCCCGAATGGCAGTTGAGCGAGCAGATGTCTGCGTTATTATGATTGACGCTGTTGAAGGGTTCACAGAACAGGATTCAAAGGTTGCAGGTATTGCTCATGAACTTGGTAAAGCTTGTATTATTGCAGTAAACAAATGGGACTTGGTTGAAAAAGACGGTACAACAATGGATAAATACCGTAAAAAGCTTATGATTGATTTCTCATTTATGAGTTACGCACCAATTATCTTCATTTCTGCAAAAACAGGTCAAAGATTAGATAGATTATTTGAACTTATCAAGTTTGTTGACAGCCAGAATGCAATGAGAATTTCGACTGGTAAGCTCAATGATGTGCTTGCAGGTGCAACTGCTCGTGTTCAGCCACCGTCAGATAAGGGTAAACGCCTTAAGATTTACTATATGACACAGGCTTCAACTCGACCACCAACATTCGTTTGCTTTGTGAACAATAAAGACTTATTCCATTATAGCTATCAGCGTTATATCGATAACCAGATTCGTGAAGTTTTCGGACTTGAAGGCACACCAACACGATTTGTTATCCGTGAACGCGACAAAAACAACAAGAAATAATTCGTAATGCTGAATTCGTGATTCGTAATTATATTCAATATCATAATGTAACGGTAGGGCGGGGTCTTGACCCCGCCGTTGTCATTTCATTATTCAAATTATAATTTGTCGGGCTCCTTTGATTTGATGATGTAACCTTGTAGGGGACGACGACTCGGCGTCCCGTTGTTGGTTTATCAATACACTCGCCTCGGACTGCCGTGGGTGCGGGTGTCCGGTGGACACCTCTGCAAAGCAGAAGCACCGATCGAACCGGCAGGTGAGACTCGTCAGCCCCTACAACACATCTAATTAGTTAAATTTTATAATCAGCAACGCGTAGTGGCAGGCTTCCACGCCTGCATTATAGGGGTGATTCACGATTATGCCTTGAAAATACAAAGAAATTTTGGTATTGTATATTAAAAGTTATACTGAGGTGTAGTTATGAAAAAGAAAATATTTTTTCGTTGGAATAATATATGGAATGTTTGCTTTGTTATATTTCTAGGAATACTCATTTATGCTTTTGTTTTTGACAGAGAATTTCTATTGAGCAATGAACAACATAATGTTTTTTTAAAATTAATTTTATTGGGTATTGGACTTTGTTCTTTCTTTTTATCAAGAGTTGTGATAGCAGATGAGAAAAAGGTATATGTTTGTAATTTTATAGGAATGACATTGTCAGTAATTTATTGGAAAAACTGTACAAAGTGTTTTATTGGCAATATCCTGGAATCTAACGGTAAAAAGGTTTCAACGTTTAAATATATTATAATTAAAGATAGCAATCATAAGAAAATCAAACCTAATTCAGACAAAAAAGATTGTGCTATTATAATCGATTATA
>JAFTUP010000149.1 GCA_017466205.1 Clostridia bacterium | reverse complement strand
GGTTTTCAAATCTATTCATGATAATGCGGTAATCAATCGAGGAAGACGGTATGCATTGGGGCTTTTATCCGACAGGGATTATACTGTTAAAGGTCTTACCGATAAATTGAATTCGGTTGGTTATACAGCGGAGGATTCGGAGTCTATCATTGATTATGTATCAGGATTTAATTATCTTAATGATGTAAGATATGCGGTAAACTATATAAGAAGCCGTGAAAGTCAGAAGAGTAGGAAATATATTCAGAATCAGTTGATGATTAAAGGTGTATCATCAAAAGATATTCAACAGGCTTTTGACATGATATCCGAGGAACATGAAAAAGATGGTATTTCCAACCGGGAACTGACATATAAAGCGATTAATACAGCTATAAGACGTAAACTGAAGCCTGTTGATATGGATAATGCCGATAAAGTCACTAAAGTAATTGCTTCTCTTTTACGAAGTGGATATAACTATAGTGATATAAAACAATGTTTAAATGAGTATATAAACAATGATTTATAATGATTTCCCCTTTCATCTGTGTGGTGAGAGGGGACTTTTTTTGTACAAAGTGTCAAAAAAAACTTAAAAATATAAAAAAAATTGTTGAAATTGTGTTGTCTTATGTTGAGTTTTTCTGTATAATGGTAACTGGTGTAAATTGCATTTAATTTAGAATAATTAATAATTTACAAATAAAGTAACGGAGGGCTGAAAATGAGTAGTACAGCAAAATTGTCAGCAAGGGACAGAATTGAAACCCTTATTGACGACAACAGTTTTGTTGAGTTTGGTGCTCTTGTAACAAAGAGAAACACTGATTTCAACATGCAGCAGATGGAAGCTCCGGGAGATGGCGTAATTACAGGTTGCGGTCTTATTGATGGCAGACCGGTTTACGTTTATAGCCAGGACGTTTCTGCACTTAATGGTACAATCGGCGAGATGCATGCCAAGAAGATTGTAGCTTTATATGATAAGGCTATGAAGGTGGGCGCTCCTGTCATTGGACTTGTTGACTGCGCAGGAATGAGACTTCAGGAGGCAACTGATGCTTTAGAAGCTTTTGGTTCAATTTATACAAAGCAGTCTTTAGCTTCAGGAGTAATTCCACAGATTACTGCAGTTTACGGAAACTGTGGTGGAGGTTGTGCAGTTCTTGCAGCACTTAGTGATTTTGTTTTCATTACAAAGGACGGAAAGCTTTTTGTTAACGCTCCTAACACTATTGATGGAAATAATGTTGGTAAGTGTGACACTGCCGATGCAGCTTTTGCGGCTGAGGCCGGAACAGTTGATTTCGTGGACGAGGACGAAGAAGCTTCCTTAAATCGTATCCGTACACTGGTTTCATATCTTCCTTCAAATAATGAGGATGATGCTGAAATTGAATGTACAGATGATCTTAACCGTGAATTACCTGCATTCACATCTGAAATGGATGATGTTGCAGAGGCAATCAAGGATATTGCTGACAACGGTGAATTTATAGAAATTAAGGCTGATTATGAACCTGCTATGGTTTGTGGCTTTATCAAATTAAACGGAAGTACAATTGGTGTAGTGGCTAATCGTACAGCTGTTAAGGATGAAGCAGGCAAAACTGTTAAAAAGTTTGATGCGGTTCTTACAACAAAGGGTTGCTACAAGGCAGCTGAATTTGTTAAGTTCTGTGATGCTTTCAGTATTCCTGTACTTACTCTTTCAAATGTTACAGGCTATGCTGCAACAATGGGAGAAGCTAAAAATATTTCCATCGCAGCAGCTAAGTTAACATATGCTTTTGCAAACGCAACAGTTCCAAAGATTAATGTGGTTACAAAGAAGGCACTCGGTAGTGCTTATGTAGCAATGAACAGTAAATCTTTAGGCGCTGATGTTGTATTTGCTCTTGAAGACAGCCAGATTGGTGCTATGGATGCTGATCTTGCAGTGCAGATTATTTACAGTGATGAAATTGAAGCGGCTGCTGATAAAGCGGCGTTCAAGAGTGAAAAGGCAGCTGAATACAAGAAGCTTCTTTTAAGCTCTGAAAGTGCTGCAAAGCGTGGTTATGTTGACGCAATTATTACAGGTGATGAAGTAAGAAAGCAGCTTATTTATGCTTTTGAAATGCTTTATTCAAAAAGAGAAGAACGTCCTGTTAAGAAGCACGGTACAATTTAGTGAGGTGACTATATGAGTACAATAGCAGCATTTATTACATGGGACTCTGAAGTAATGGCCCGTGCAGGACTTAATACTATTCTCGGTATGGGAATCGTATTCATTGCATTAATTCTTATCAGCTTTCTTATTAGCTGTCTGAAGTATGTAAATAAGTTCGGTGAGAAAAAGGCAGCAGCCCCTGCTCCTGAGGCACCGGCACCTGTTCAGGTTGTGGAAGAAGAGGATGTTACGGATGACCTTGAAATTGTTGCAGTTATCATGGCAGCTATCGAGGCATACGAGGAAGAAATGGGCGGTTACGTTCCGGCAGACGGTTTAGTAGTTCGTTCCATCAAGAAAGTAAATAAACAGAGATGGCAGAATGCCTAAAGGAGGATTATATAATGAAAAATTATACAATTACTGTAAACGGAACCGTTTATGAAGTATGTGTTGAAGAAGGTGCAGGCGCAGCAGTAGCCGCAGCTCCTGTAGCGGCAGCAGCACCAAAGAAGGCAGCACCAAAGAAGGCAGCAGCTCCTGCAGGTGCTCAGGGAGACGTTAAGATTGTTTCTCCAATGCCTGGTAAGATTTTAAAGACAAACCTTTCAGCCGGTGCAGCTGTTAAGAAGGGTGATGTTGTTCTTGTTCTTGAAGCTATGAAGATGGAAAATGAAATCGTAGCACCTCAGGATGGTACTCTTGCATCTGTTAATGTAACTGTTGGTCAGTCAGTAGAAGCAGGTGAAGTTCTTGCTACAATGAACTAATACATTAACACTTCAGAAACTATCTGATGGAGGTAAATAAAGAATGGATTATATTATCGATACAGTAGCTTACCTTGCTAAAGCTTCAGGCTTTGCTTCCCTTTACTGGGGAAACTGGGTATTGATACTTGTAGCTTTTGTTTTCCTCTACCTTGCTATTAAAAAGGGATTTGAGCCTTTGCTTCTTGTACCTATTTCATTTGGTATGTTACTTGTAAATATGTATCCGGCCATTATGGCGGAACCAAGTACAACTTATGCGTACTATGAAGATGCAGAGTCTATTGATTCCCAGATTGCTTCAGTTACCTTTACCGAATCCGGTGAGTGTACAATGAAGTATAAAATTGATGGCGAGTTAGTGGAAGTTGAATACGAAACTGAATATTATAATGCTAATGGTGAGAAGGTTGAGGTTGAAACCAATTCCATTGATGCAAACGATATGTCAGTTGTTAAGAATTATGTATATTATCATGAAGGCGAAGCCGTTATTTTAGTTGCCGGTGTAGATACTGAAGAACCATCAAATCTTCAGAATAATATTGCGGTAGCGGGTGCCAAGTTCAATAAGGAGACCCATGCAAATGGTGGTATTCTTCATTATTTCTTCATTCTTGATGAGTGGTCAATTCTGCCATGTCTTATTTTCATGGGCGTTGGTGCCATGACAGATTTCGGTCCTTTGATTGCAAACCCAAAGAGCTTCCTGCTTGGTGCAGCGGCTCAGCTTGGTATTTTTATAGCTTATCTTTTAGCTATTCTTTTAGGATTTACAGATGCTCAGGCAGCAGCAGTTTCCATTATCGGTGG
>JAFTUP010000015.1 GCA_017466205.1 Clostridia bacterium | reverse complement strand
GACAGAAAATGAAAAAAATAATAGCTGTTTGCCTTGTTATTGTAATTTGTCTGTCGCTTTCTGCTTGTGATTTGCGATTTCAATCGGTTGATACACTTATCAGAGCACCAAAGCTCAGTGGTGAAGAAAGATTATTACAGGATGCATTTGAGAGCTATTCATCAAAGTTTTCTGATGTTATTATGAAAACTGCAGTAAGTGGTCAATATAAATCCTCATATATTATTCATGATTTAGATAATGATAAGAATAAAGAAGCTTTGGTTTTATATTCAGTTCCAGCTGAAAGTGATTTTGTAAATGTAGCAATTTTTGAGCAAAGCAACAATATTTGGATGAATATTACTGAAATTTCAGGTATAGGTGATGAAATTGGTTCTATTGATTTTGCTGATATTAACGGTGATACCTTAAAGGAGCTGTTTATCAGTTGGAACGGTACATCCTTATCTTCTGAAGATAATGATAACTTAAATACATCAACCAATCAGAAGCTTATAGTTTATTCTTACAGCGATGAAAAAACAGAACCGGTGTTTTCTGATTCTTTCAATGAATTTTATAAATTCGACTTGAATAATGATAATACTTATGAGATTGCTTTATTTAAACTTGATTTTGCTGATTCTCAAAATCGTACGAAAGTAAGATTTATGAAGTTTAACAAAGATTTCACAATAAGAAATGAAATAACATCTTCTTTAACACCATTTCTTGAAATTGTTAATATTACAAGTGACCAGATTTCTTATAAAGACAGAACTGTTTCAAGAATTTTTGTCGATGGAGTTGTAAGTGAGTCCGGTGTCATAACAGAAATTATTGAAATTGATGAAAAATCACTTGAGATTTCACTACCCTTGAATAAAAATAATTCATCTCAAAATGACACCTTAAGGAGTAGTAAAATTTATTGTTTGGATATTGATAATGACGGATATATTGAAATTCCGGATATTGAGAATTTACCTTACGGAAAAATTATATCGAACGAAAATTATGATAATCTTAATCTTATTGTCTGGTCAGATTATCATGACGGAAAAATTACTTCTTCATTCAAATGTATATATAACGGTAAATTGGGCTATGTTTTCGTTTTTCCGGAAGAAGAAAGCGGTAAAATGACGGTCTATCTTGATGAAAGTAATAATAATCTTACATTCTATTCAATAAAATCTGACGGAACAGTTGTTAACGCACTCTTTTCTATCAAGGTTTTCACAGTACCCGAATGGGAAGAGGATAATTACAATTACAAAAAATATAAAGAAAATGACAGCTACATATATGGATACCTCATTTTCAAACAAGAAAATGAAGAGAAATATGAAAAATTTATTACAGACAATTTGTTATGTTATGGATAAGAGGGATTTAGCGTGAAAAATAACGCTAAACCCATTGTATGTCCCTCGAAATTTGCAATTAACAAATTTCGAGATAGACTTAATTTCTATCACGCCTTGTCCGGCTACAGCAAGGAGTGATATGATTATTATAAATTAATTTGTAACCGGAAAGGCTATGGAAATTATTATGAAATATGTCTTAATTGCTGAGGATGAAGCATCGATCAGAGAATTTGTTGTCATTAATCTTCGCCGCGGCGGATATGAGGTTATTGAAGCATCAAACGGTGAAGAGGCTATCGAAAAATTCAATGAAAATTTTGATAAGATTGATATTGCAATTCTTGACATTATGATGCCCGGAGTTGACGGGCTTGAGGTTTGCAAATATATCAGGACAAGAAGCAATCGTACCGGAATTATCATGCTTACTGCAAAAACTCAGGAAATGGATAAAATTACCGGTCTTATTGTTGGTGCTGATGACTATGTTACCAAACCTTTTTCACCCTCTGAACTGATGGCAAGAGTTGATGCTGTTTACAGAAGAGTTTCTTTAACAGCGGAGGTTAGTGGTGAAAAGCTTGAAAGAAAAACAATAGCTCTTAATGATTTTGTTCTTGATTTAAAAAGTCATTCCTTTTCTAAAAAAGGTGAAAATATTGAACTGACTCAGATAGAATTTCAGCTTATTGAATTTTTCTTTAATAATCCTGATGTTGCTTTTAAGAGAAATGATATTCTTAAAAGCGTTTGGGGTAACTCATATTATGGCGATGAAAAAATTGTTGATGTTAATATACACAGATTAAGAAATAAAATTGAGGAAGACCCGTCTCATCCCGAATTTCTTACAACAGTTTGGGGAATGGGATATAAATGGGTATCTGATAATTAATAGCAGGTGGTGAGGAAAAGTGAAAAACAGTATCGTTAAGCGTTGGGCTGTAACAATTCTTGGTGTTTCTGTTTTCCTCGCATTGGCAGTATGTATATTTATATGCTTTTTTATTAAAACTCAGCATTATAATATGGTTGAAGCAACATTGCGTTCAAGAGCAAATACTCTTGTTATGTCATATTTCAATACTCAATCATTTGTTTATGATGATTTTTTTAACAGTATGGCAAATGAATTTGTTGATGAATTTCCTGATAAGGAGATTATGGAAGCATGGGTTATCAATAAAAATGGCAGTGTTGTTGCATCTACAACAGGTTTCTCAGTTAAAGATGAAATTTATCCTGATTATGACTTTGCTTTAGAATCTAAAGACGGAATTGGCATTTGGATTGGAAAATTGAACAGCAACGAAAAGATTATGGCTTTGACTTATATTTTACCTAATAATAACAATGTTTCGGGTGCAATCAGATACATAATTTCGCTTGATGATATTGATAGTCAACTTTTAAAAATATATATTGTTGCCTGTTTTGTTACATTTTTGATTTGCTTTTTCATTGGTGCATCGGGAGGATTCTTTGTCCATTCCATTATTCAACCCGTTCGCAGAATTAACGAAACCGCAAAACAGATGGCAAAAGGTGATTTTGGTGTAGCTGTTGAAAAATACAGATTTGATGATGAAATTGGTCAGCTTTGTGATACAATAAATAATATGGCTTATGAAATAGGTGAGTCAGACAGAGTTAAAAGTGAATTTATCTCAACTGTTTCTCATGAATTGAGAACTCCCTTAACAGCGATAAAAGGATGGGGAGAAACAATAAAATCTTCTCCTGATGATAACGAGCTTGTAGAGAAAGGTCTTGATGTTATTATGGCTGAATCTGACCGTTTATCAGGACTTGTTGAGGAGCTTCTTGATTTCTCGCGAATTGAACGCGGAAAAATGTCGCTTAATCTTTCACAAACTGATATTGTAAATGAACTGAATGGTATTATTGAAAGCTTTCAATCTCGTGCTAAAAATGAAAATATTGAATTGATTTCTGAAATTGAAACCCAGTCATTAATGATAAATGCTGATGTTAACAGGCTTAAACAGGTTTTCTTTAATGTTTTTGATAATGCCTTTAAGTATAATAAACCAAATGGTTATGTGAAGGTATCATTAACTGAAAATACTAATTCTGTTACTGTTTCAATCGCAGACAACGGTTGCGGAATTTCAAGATTGGATTTACCAAGAGTTAAGGAAAAATTTTACAAAGCAAATAACAGTGTGCGTGGCAGCGGTATCGGTCTCGCAGTTGCTGATGAAATTATAAAAATGCACAACGGTAATTTGAAAATTGAAAGTGTTGTGAGCGTCGGAACAACAGTTTCAATTACTTTACCCAAAAACCAGTAAGGAGAAATTAAATTGAGTAATAAACAACATAAAACATCTATTGGAGGACAAGCTCTTATTGAAGGTATTATGATGAAAGGACCAAAGGGAACTGCTATGTCAGTTCGTATGCCTGACGGTACCATTGAAACAGAGCTTGAAGAAAGTAATCCCGGAAAAAAGAAAATTATTTATAAAATTCCTGTTGTTCGAGGTGTATTCGCCTTTGCTGATTCGATGATAACAGGATATAAATATCTTATGAAATCAGCTGATAAAGCTATGACTGAAGAAGAGAAGCAGGAGGATATGTCAAAGCTTGATAAATGGCTTTCGGAACACATGGGTGAAAAGATGATGGGTGTTGTTACTGCAATTTCATCAGTTTTAGGTGTAGTGCTTTCAATGCTTATTTTCCTTTATCTTCCAATTGAAGTTGTGGATTTGTTTGATACATATATACTGAAAAATGCTGATATATCACAGTTTCACCCTTTAATTGAAGGCGTAATGAGAATTGCAATTTTTATTCTTTATATGTATCTTGTTTCAAAAATGGATATGATAAGACGTGTGTTTATGTATCACGGTGCTGAGCATAAAACAATTTTCTGTTATGAAAACGGTCTTGAATTAACAGTTGAAAATGTCAGAAAAATGTCAAGGCTTCACCCAAGATGCGGTACTGCATTTATGTTTGTAATGCTTATTCTGAGTATGGCTGTTTCATTTTCTCTTGTTGTTATTTTTCCACAGCTTGCGACAATAAATAAAATCCTTTGGATGCTTATAAAAATCGCAATTTTGCCTGTTATCATGGGACTTGGATATGAGTTCATAAAATATGCGGGAAAGCATGATAATGTTCTTGTTAAAATTCTTTCTTATCCGGGACTTTTAATGCAGAGAATTACAACGGTTGAACCAACAGATGATATTATCGAGGTTGCAATTGAATCAATTAAGGCTGTTTTAACTGATAATCCTGAGGATGATAGGATAAAATGATTTTAAAGGACTTGTTTTTAAATTGTGTCAATGAATTATCATTTACAGAAGATAATGTCTTTGAAGCACTTTGCCTTTTTGAGGATATTCTCGGATTTACTAAAGAACAGATATATTTAGGTAATATTGATGCATCTGAAAATGATGTTTCAAAGCTGAGTACTGCAGTTTTAAGACGAAAGAATAATGAACCGCTACAATACATTCTCGGTAAATGGGATTTTTACGATTTGACATTCAGTGTAGGTGAGGGTGTTCTCATTCCTCGTCCCGAAACTGAAATGCTCGTTGATTTTGCTTTAGATAAACTGAAAGATATTGAAAATCCCGTTGTTTATGATTTGTGTTCAGGAAGTGGATGTATTGGTCTTACTGTTGCAAAACACAGAAAGGATGCTAAGGTTTATCTTCTTGAAAAAGAAAGAAAAGCTTTAAAGTATTTGTTAAAAAACAAAATTGACCTTCAGCTTGAAAATGTTACTGTTATTTTTGATGATTTATTTACAGTAGATTTATCATTATTTCCTGAAGCCGATTTAATTCTTTCAAATCCACCATATATAAACATTGACGAAATCGAGACACTGCAAAAGGAAGTTTTGTTTGAGCCGATGACTGCACTTGACGGTGGCACAGACGGACTCAGATTTTATCGTTGCCTTGCCGATAGATGGTGTCATAAGATAAAAAATCACGGTTTTATGGCTCTTGAATGTGGTGAAGAGCAAAGTAAGCCTATAATTGAGCTTTTCAGAGATAAATTTATAGAAAGTAATGTTATTTTTGATTTCAATAATATTGACAGAATTGTAACTTTTGGAATATAATATTATTTTAATAAGTGAAAGGATTTTAAGATGCTTTTAGATATTATAAGAGGAAATGGAGACGGTATAAGTCTTCTTATTACCTTTTTCTCACGATTATTTGTAATATTCTGCACAATGCCTGTTCATGAGTATGCTCACGCTTTGATTGCAACAAAGTTAGGCGACCAGACTCCTCGTTTATCAGGTCGATTAACATTAAATCCTATGGCTCACATTTCACCTTTAGGTGCAATTATGATTTTTCTTTGCGGATTTGGTTACGCAAAGCCTGTTAATGTTAATCCAAGGAACTTTAAGGACCCTAAAAAAGGAATGGCTATAACTGCTATTGCAGGACCTGTTTCAAATCTAATTATGGGATTTGTTTTCATATTCCTTGCAACTCTTGTCGGCAATATTGGTGATACATCATCAACAATGATTTATGCAATTTATTATTTCCTGACATTTGCAGGTGTTGTTAATGTAAATCTTGCTGTTTTTAATTTATTACCAATACCACCATTGGATGGTTCAAGAATATTGCAGCTTTTAATTCCGGCAAAGTATTATTACAAATTCTTACAGTATGAAAGATATGTTGTTTTAATCGTTTTTGTTTTGATTATGACAGGGGTGCTTTCAACTCCACTTTCGTACATCTCAACTATAATTATTAATTTGTTTTCAAAAATCGCAAGCTTACCATTTTAATCTTAATAAAGGAACTTTTATGGAAAAAATATCATATAAAACAGATGTTTTTGAAGGTCCTATGGATTTGCTTTTACATCTGATTTCAAAGCATAAATTGAATATATATGATATTCCTATTGTTACTCTTGTCGAGCAGTATGTTGATTATGTTCGTCAGATGCAGGAGGAAGATATGTATGTCGCGTCTGATTTTTTAGAGATGGCGGCTCGTTTGGTTTATTTAAAATCAGTATCACTTCTTCCTGTTTATTCTGAGGCTGAAGAACTTAAAAACGAACTTCAGGGTGAGCTTATTGAATACAGAGATATGAAAATAATGGCTGAAAAGCTGTCCGAAAACACAGAAGGCTTTTCTACATATATTCGTAAGCAAGAAAAAATTGAAGTTGACCAGACATATAAAAGATTTCTCGAAATAGGTGAACTTTTTTCAGCATATATTTCTGCTGCAGGTAAAAAATTAAATCAGTTACCTCCGCCCATTGAGGCTTTCAGAGAAATTGTTGTTAAAAAGGTTGTTTCTGTCAGCTCAAAAATTTCTAATATTTTTAAGAAATTATCATCTAAAAACAGAAAAACAAATTGGAAATCGTTATTTACTGATGCTCAATCTCGTTCAGATATGGTAGCCACATTCTTGGCAGTTTTAGAATTAACTAAATCTAAAAAAGTAAATGTTGTTGGTGATGGCGAAGAAGCACAGGTTGAGCTTATAGATTCAGATTTCACGGGCATAAGTGAGGAATGGAGTTAATATGAAAGCAAGTAAATTACAGGCTGCGGTTGAGGCGATTCTTTTTGCTTCCGGTGAGCCGGTTGAGCTTGATAAAATTGCAGAGGTTCTTGAGATTGAACCTGAAGTTTGTGAACAGGTTATTCTTAATTTATCTGCAAAATTAGATGAACGAAACAGCGGTATCTGTGTTCTCAAGCTTGATAATATGTATCAGCTTTCTTCGAGAACAGAATATGCTGAGGTTATTCGTGATGTTCTTGAGTTAAGAAAGAATACACCTTTATCTGCTGCTGCGTTTGAGGTTTTGGCTGTTATAGCGTATAATCAGCCTGTGACAAAATCATTTGTTGAGCAAATCCGTGGTGTTGATTGCAGTGGTGTTATTTCAACACTTTGTCAGAAAAAGCTTATTGAAGAAAAAGGCAGACTTGATTTGCCCGGCCGTCCATTGGTTTACGGTACTACTCCGGATTTTTTAAGATGCTTTTCAATTTCATCACTCGATGAATTACCTGAGCTGCCGCAAAAGGAAGCTGAAATTCAGGATTCTGAATCAACTGAAGAATCTGTTACGGAATAATTTATACTATTTTTTATAAGGAGGTGTTCTTTTGACTTTTCTTTATATTTTACTTGGTATTATTGCTTTTTTTGTTATCATTTTAAGTATCAGAATTACAATAAATGCAGAATTTTTTGATGAATTTAAGTTGAATGTATCTTGGCTGTTTTTGAAAATTCAGATTTTACCGTCAAAGAAAAAAGATAAGCCTAAGAAAGAAAAAAAGCCTGAAAAAGAGAAGAAAAAAGAAGAACCTGCTCCTGAATCAACTCCTGAAGACCCGCAGGCTGAAAAAAAAGAAAATATTTTTGTCACATTCTATAATAATCAGGGCTTTGACGGTGTGGTTGAGCTTGTAAATAATGCTGCATCTTCACTTGGTAAGATGTTCTCTTCATTTAAAAAGCATATTGTTATCCGTGAGCTGTATTTGTTTATGACAGTTACAGGCGGATGTGATGCAGCTGAAACTGCATTGAATTACGGACAGCTTTGTCAGAAAATATTTCCCGCATTATCATTTATCTGCACAAATCTTCCTGTAAAAAAATATGATGTTGAAATTGAACCTGATTTTTTGGGCTTAAAGAATAAAGCACAATTTGCGGTGTCAGTACATATCAGACCCATATTCTTTTTGAATGCAATTATTGTTCTTGTATTCCGATTACTGTTTAAGGTTGTATTGAAATTCCTTAGAGGAATAAAAAATAAATCAAAAAATATAAATGAAGGTGGTGCTTTATGATGAAGGAAAAGTCATCAGCAGCAGGTATTCTCGAATCTACAATTGAAAAAGTAAAGGACCTTGTTAATGTCAGCACAATTATTGGTGAGCCAATGAAGGTTGACGGCGGTGTTACAATTATTCCTGTTTCAAAGGTTACTTATGGTTTTGCTTCAGGTGGTTCAGACTTCCCATCAAAGTCAAACCAGGACATTTTTGGCGGTGGCGGTGGCGCAGGTGTTACAATTCTTCCTGTTGCTTTTCTTGTAATTGATGCTTACGGTAATGTTGATGTTAAGCATATTACAGCATTTGATAATGCCGCAGAGCGTATAGTTGGTCTTGTTCCTGAAATGTTTGATAAGGTTTCAAACGCTGTTAATAAAGCAAAGATGGACAAGGCTGTTAGTACTGCAATGACCAGTGTGTCAGCAGACGAAACTGCAGAATAATTGAATTGATATTCGTTGAGAGATTTATTCTCTCAACGGTATTTATGTGTTAAATATGTTTAAGGATTTATAGGTGTAGCTATGGCAGATAAACAAATCAGACTTCAGAAGTATCTTTCTGAATGTGGAGTTGCTTCACGAAGAAAGGCTGAGGATTTGATTGCAGCAGGTAAAGTTAAGGTAAATGGAAAACCTGCTTCTATCGGAGATAAAATTGACCCCGGTCGCGACACAGTTGTTGTGGCAGGTAAGAAAATCAAAAAAAGTAAAAAGAATACTTATATTATGCTTCATAAACCAAGAGGATTTATTACAACTCTCAGTGATGAAATGGGACGTAAATGTGTTGCTCAGCTTGTTGAAGATGTAGGAACGAGAGTTTATCCTGTGGGAAGACTTGACAGAGATTCTGAAGGACTTTTGTTATTGACTGATGACGGTGAGTTTGCAAACGCATTGACCCATCCTACTCATCACGTGCCTAAAACATATCGTGTTACAATCAGACCTACTATTACAGAAGAACAGATTACAGCATTGACTACCGGTATTGAAATTGACGGCAGAATGACAATGCCCTCAGAGGTTCGTGTTTTAGAAAAAAAAGAAGGCAGAGTTGTAATCGAAATTATCATTTATGAAGGCAGAAACCGTCAAATAAGAAAGATGTGTGATGCATTGGGTCTTGAGGTTGCCCGACTTAAACGAACTCAGATTGGTTCGGTGAAGCTCGGCATGTTAAAGCAGGGTGATTGGCGTAACCTTACTGATGAGGAAGTGCATAAGCTTATGGTGGCTTCTTCTGTTGATAGAAAGAATATGAAATAATGATTATTTATAAACCTGTTAGTGATATTGAAAAAATTAAATCCTTGTTTGTTCGTAATTTAATCAACGATAAAAATATCTTTGGCGGATATATTGGCTTTGATGAAGAAGGTAATCCGGTTGGCAAATGTCTTGTCAGAATTGACGGATACAAGTGTTATTTTGATTATATTGAATGTGATTTTAGTGATAAGCTTCTTGTTGAGGGATTTTTAAGAGCAGGATTGAATTATTGCACAAACAGAAGTGCATATATGTGTTATTGTGAAATTGATGAGATTTCTGATGTTCTGACACATTTGGGCTTTGAGAATAATAATGGTATTTACAGTGGCGATATTCCAACATTATTGAAGGGCAGCTGTTGTAAATGATTTGGAGTTGAATATATGATTAGAAGTATGACCGGCTATGGCCGTTCACAGGCAGTTGTTGATACAATGAATATTACTGTTGAGCTTAAAAGTGTTAATCACAGATATTTTGAGTTCAGCTCTCGTGTTCCAAGAAATTATGGTTTCCTTGATGAAAAGCTTAAAAGCTATATTGGTTCACGTGTTTCAAGAGGTAAGGTTGAGTGTTATGTTTCAGTTGAAAATCTTGAAGATGATGAAATTGAAATCCTTGTAAATCATTCCCTTGCAAAGTCGTATCTTAATGCACTAAAGGATTTAGCTGACACAAATGAATTAAATTTAAGAGATGACCTTGCAATGTCTTCATTGGCTCGTTATAATGATATTTTCACAGTACATAAACAAGAAGCAGACGAAGAAAAGATTTGGAATGCAGTAAAATCAGTTGCTGAAACTGCTGTTGATAAATTTATTTCAATGCGTGAAACTGAGGG
>JAFTUP010000148.1 GCA_017466205.1 Clostridia bacterium | reverse complement strand
TTATTATTTAAGAGCAGAAAAACAAAAATCAAGTTTACAGATTTTGAGTGCAATTTACTTATCAAAGGAATGAATGAGTTTCGCAATATGCTCTTGGCGGAGGATTTGCCCACCGAAGATGTTGATGAACTGTTACTGAAAATTATTGAGAAGAGTGAAAAATAAGGAGGATATCATTATGTCAAACAAAACCACAATCCAATACCGTCAGGTTGGCGATTATCTCATTCCTAACATCGCATTACCACCCGAAGAAGCAAATATCACTCTCGGCAAGTGGGGTATGTTACATAAGAATTACCTGCTTAACCACAAAAAAGTGTTATTTTCTACGCTACTTACCCAAGGTAAACTTTATCAGTACTGTGCAGAAGTAGAAACTCAGGCACAAGATATGTTTGATTCTCTTGTGGAACAGATGAAAGCAACTGAGGGTGTTACCGAGCAACTGAAAGAAGATAGTCAGTTGGAATGGGTATGCCGTATGAGTAACATTGAATCAAGAGCAAGGGAAATTATCTGCAATGAATTGATTTACACATAAGTGTTAATCTAACAAACAACTCCGAGTAGATTTTTAGTCTGCTCGGAGTTGTTTTCTATTCAAAGGTAACCATAATAACAAGTAATGCTATGTTTAGAATAATAATGCTGTATTTTACAAAAAGCTGAATAATTAAGGTGGATGCTATTTTGTCTTTGTTTTCTTTTGCAGTTTTGTATATTAGCATTTGAATATAAAATTCCCTGCAACTATAAGATATTTGTTCAAAAAGGTTAGAGTATTTTTTTCGCAAAAAACTTGTTGTAATATTTTCTACTATAATGTTATACACAACAAAAATCACTACATGTGCCAAGACTATCCAAAAAGTGACATCGTTAGCGAAAAGATAATTACATGCAACAGTACCTATTAGAAATATGCACTGTAAAGTAATCATCACTTTATTAACAAATATAATTTTTCTCATTTGCTTGTTTTGGTTATCCATATCAACACCACATTTATAGTCATTATACTACTAAACTAAATAAACTTTTAATATATCAAAAAAACGCTTAAAAGTTTAAGAACCATTTTATTGAGTGAATTTTTCGATTTTGACAATGACTTTTTCACTGTAATTATGATATGAATTTTCCAATTTGTTAATATAATACACTCTGATAACATCGTCCGTTACAAATGAATCATCATAGTCTTCTGTGTGAAAGCCCCTGTTATTATACCCGTTAGAAATAGTACTAAACTCAACACCATCGACCGAAAAATTAAGAACATTATCTCCCTGTTTATATAAATCGTTAACCATTCCTTCAATAATTTCATATTCACCGGATTCATATAAATATAAATAATCGTTATTTTTAAAATTTGACCATTCGCCGATTAATCCTGTTACCTGGAAAAAAGTTATTACAGACAAAAACATCACTACTCCTAAAAATTCTTTTTTGCTTTCAAAACTTTTTCTCATCGAAATTAGTAAAGAAAAAAACAACACACACATAACAACACCCGAAATGGCACCTACTATACGCGGTGCATCTAATATACTATCATTTAATATATCATATACTACCATAATCGAAATACCTACTTACTTTTTGCTGTTCATAAATTTATCGGTTTTAATTAGATTTGAACTATTTGTTTACCGCATCAACCATAACCGTCACAACAAAAACTTTTTCTTTTTCATCATAATCAAACGATATATCGCCGTTATATTTTTTGAGAGTATTTCTGACACTTTTTAATCCGTAACCATGAAGTTGCTTGTTGGCTTTAGTGGTAACAGGCAAAGCTTTACCATCTGACATCGGGTTTGTATTACAAGAATTGGAAACTATTATTATCGAAAAATTATTTCTGTAATCGGTTTCAAACGATACTATCTTTTGTGCGGAATTTTTTGCCGCTTCAAGTGCATTATCCAACAGATTACCGAGAATTGTTACCATGTCATAAGGCTCAATCATTGACAGATTATTGTTTTTAATATCAAACTCAAAAATTAACCCGTTGATATTACACTCCGTTACATATTTATCCACAACTACATCAAGCGTATGGTTTCCACTGTGGCAGACCTTACTATATTCCGCAAGGCTTTCACTCATTTGAGAAATATGTATTTCTATTTCGGGATTGGTATTAAGATTTTTTATTGCAGATAAGTGATTCTTTGTGTCATGAGCATAGGCTCGCAAGTTACTGTTCTGCTGTTCAAGAATATTGTAATATGCAAGATCGGTTTTGATTTTTTCTGCTTCGGTTTGAACCTTATATGAATCAACAAGCTTCTTTTCTGTATTAGCGTAAAAAATATAAGTTAGCAAAATAGATATAAATACGCCTATGCTTGCTGCAATAATTAGAAAACTATCAGTATCGGACATACTGTTTTTTGATGATACAGACCATATAGCGTAAAGCGTTACTGTTGATGCAATAGGAACCAGAAGCATAAATGGCGGTATCCGACTAAGCGTGCTTCTCGGTAGTTTTGTTGCAACCAACATAACAATTACAAGATACACAGTTCTGCTTAAAAATGTCATTAACCAAAGCATAAGCTGAGATGTTTTATATGCATTTATGTCATTGTCAACACCTACTGACATTACAGACATAACTATAAATTCAGATGAGGTCAATGCTATACTCAAAAACAAAGAGCAAAAAGCTGAACTTATGACAGTCCGCTTATAAAATACAAATCCGAATATGAAATTAAATATAAGTGTGGCAATAATATTTACGAATATGGAATCAAAAATCATATATGCTGCAAATACGACAGAATACAATATCAAGCCGAGAGAACATATAGTTAATGGTTTCTTTTCCGTATGGAAAACAGTATTAAAAAATAAAAAACAAATAAAATATTCGCACAAGTGAGCTGTTGCAACAGGTAAAATCAAAATTACCATCTCCTGTAAAAATTATTTTCCAATCATAACCGTCACAACAAAAACTTTTTCTCTATTATCATAATCAAACGAAATATCGCCGTTATATTTTTTGAGGGTGTTTTTGACACTTTTTAGTCCAAACCCGTGAAGCTGTTTGTTGATTTTGGTTGTTAGAGGTAGAGTTCTGCCATCAGATAGTGGATTTTTATCGCAGGAGTTGGAAACAATTATCACGGAAAAATTGTTTCTGTAATCGGTTTCAAACGATACTGTCTTTTGTGCGGAAGTTTTCGCCGCTTCAAGTGCATTGTCCAACAAATTGCCGAGAATTGTTACCGTGTCATAAGGCTCAATCGTTGACAGATTATTGTTTTTAATATCAAACTCAAAATTCACCCCGTTGATATTACACTCCGTTACATATTTATCCACAATTACATCAAGTGTATGGTTCCCACTGTGGCAGACCTTGCTGTATTGTGCAAGACTTTCACTCATTTTTAAAAGATGCATTTCTATTTCGGAATTTGTATTGAGATTCCTTATGGCTGACAAATGATTTTTAGTGTCGTGTGCATAAGCTCTGAGATTGTTGTTTTGATTCTCCAATATATCAAAATACTTTAAATCGGTGTTTAATTTCTCACTCTCTTGTCTTAATAATAACAGCTCTTGTTCTTTCTCTGCATTGTAATGATATGATATAAACAACAAAATTGTAGATAAAAACAAAAAGACACTTACACAGGTAATAACAATCATAGTGTTTTTGCTGAGTTGATATGTTGTCAGAATGTACCAGAACATCGTTAAAGAAGACAAGACTGCTGTGGGAAAAAGATAAAAGCTAAGTGGTATTTTTGATGTTTTTTGATTTTTATTGATAATACCGGACAAAATGAGCAATGTAATAAAATACAAAAACTTACTTGTTAAAACATCCGCTAAAAGAATATATGTGTTGTCGTTATAGCTTGTTAATTCAATATTAAAGAGAGCTGAAATTGAAAAAAGGGCAATAAGTTCTGTTGCACACATAAAAGCACTGGATAATACCGAATAGAAAAGAGCTTTTTTTATTTTTATATCAAAGCATATAATTGAAAACAAAAAACTTATAGCAGAAAATGTTGATGTGTTTATAAATATCGAATTTTGAAAAAGAATATTTGCAATTACACCTATAAAAAATATTGCACTTCCTATTAAAATAGATTTCCATAAATTATATTTGCTTTTGCTGACTCTTGAGAAGAAAACATAAGAAATCAGTGTTTCTAAAAAATAAACTAAAATTGATGGAACTATATTAAGCATATAACTATCTCCTCCTTAGATACGCAAACCAAAACTTATGAAAATCCGTCTGCCGTCGCGAGGCTATGGGGATTCTCACATTGTTCTGAACAAAAAGTTCGGAATATTTATATCCTGTTACATAATGCAGATTTACAATAAATGATTTGTGAACCCTATAGAAGAACGAATTTTGTAAAATCGCACACCATTCGTCAAAGGTTTCTCTTGTGGTGAAATTCCCTTGTGTAGTAACAAGTGTTACCTGGCGGTTGCCCCGTTCAACATAAATCACATCGTCAACTAATATTTGCTTGTGCTCATTATCAGTCCATACATAAAAATCAACATAACTTTCATCAATATACTCCATTGCTTTTTCAAGCCCTGAATATAATCTTTCCGTATTGAAAGGCTTTTCAAAGAATCTAAATGCCCTCAAATCCATTGCCTCGTCCTGATAATCGTTATATGACGTAACAAAAAATATAACAATCTTATTGTTGCGTTCTTTAAGAATTTTTGCAAGAGATATGCCATTCAATGCATCCATTTGTATATCAAGAAATGCAAGCTGATATATTTCATTGCTGTCAACAACGGTTTGCGGGTTATTTGTTGTGTCGATTTCAAAATCTGCAAACCGACTCTGCATATATTTTTCGATATGTATTTTCAGCTCATCAACATACTGCTGTTCATCATCACAAATGAGTATTTTCATCATAAATCACCATTATCAGTATAGCATAATTTATTTTATTTAACAACTGAATGAGTCAGCGTTTCGACAGGAAAAATCCGCAGTTCGTCATACCTTCTTGTATAAATAACTGTTTATAGATATAGTCGTTATAACAGTTATTGTGAAAGGATGGGTTAATATGACATTTGAAATTTCAAGAGAAAGAATTCAAAGCGGAATGGAAACAATGAACGGCTTTGGACTTCGTCTTACCGGTTCAAGCGGACAACAGCGATTTGTGGATTATCTTAAAGACGAAATTCACAAAATGGGCTTTAAGACATACAGTGACCTTTATTCATTTGACCGTTGGGAGGAAAAACACTCTTCAATCAAAATCATAGGTTCTAAAGGTGATGAAGAAATTGAAGTAACATCTGCATGGCCTTATTCAGGTGAAACCGATAAAAACGGCATTACCGAGGAAATAGTTGAGATTTTCGGCAAGCATATCAACTATCTTCCCGCCAGAGGAAAAATTGCACTTGTAAAGGTTAAAGACCTTGAAAAAGTGCCCACCGGCTTTGCTTTTAATCAGCGTAATTCATACCCGACGGGCTTGTCGCTTCCAAAAAATTATAAAGGTCCTGTTGCTGACTCTTTTGTTAAAATACCTCTCATCTCCGTTGCAAAAGCAATGGGCGTTAAGGCGGTTATCTGCATATGGGAAGGTATGAGCGATGAAATGGTAAAGGGACAGTATCTTCCCTTTATTATGGATTATCAGGGTATTCCTGCCCTTTGGGTTGGTGAGGAATCAGGCGAAAAGCTCAAGAAAGCTGCGAAAGAAAAGAAGAAGGTTAACCTTGTTCTCACCGCTGAAAAAGAAAACAATGCAACGACAGAATCTTTTTATACCGTTATTGAAGGCAAAAACAAAAAAGAAGCAATTATTATCAATACCCATACCGACGGTATAAACTGCGTTGAGGAAAACGGTTCTATTGCAATGCTTGAAATGATGCGGCATCTTAAAGATATGAAACTTGACAGGACACTTATCTTCGTTTTCGTAACGGGTCATTTCAGATTGCCGAATTTCAAACAGCACGATATCCAAGCTTCATCAAAGTGGCTTAAAAACCACCGGGATATGTGGGACGGCAAAAAAGGACATATCAAGGCTGTTGCGAGCCTTGGTGTTGAGCATTTGGGCTGTACGGAATGGAAAGACAAATACGGTAAATATCAGTGTACAAATCCTATTGATGTTGAGCTTGTCTATACTGCAAACAATGCAATGGACAAGGTTTATTATGATTCTCTTGAAGGCAGAATAATGGTCAGAACAGTAACAGTAAAAGGCCATAATTTTCTTCATTTCGGTGAAGGTCAGCCACCGAGAAATGTGGGCATTCCCGATATTTCACTTGTAACTGCTCCCGATTATCTGACAGCAATAAACGAAACTCATCAGATGGAAAAGTTCAGCCTTGACCTTATGTGTGAGCAGATTGAAACATTCCTTAAAATGACACTTACACTCGATAAAATGAGTGCGGACGAAATCGGCAAGCCCGAGCCTTATTCACTTATATTGGGCAAGATAAAATAATTTTTGCAGAAAGGATTTTATGCTATGAAAAGAATTTTTTATAAAGTATTGTCACTTGTTTTGTGTGTTACTATGCTCTTTACTATAAGTTGTGTGAGCTTTGCTTATTCTGAAATTGAAGATGAGTATAATTATGTTACAGAAGAAAATGTGATATCCGAAGATGAAAAAACTTCTGAAAAGTCCGGAATAATGTCATTTTTTGAAAATGTTAAAGCTTATTTTTTGATGTTCGTTATAGTTGTCGTTGGTGCTGTTGGCGGAACCATCGGTCCGTGGATAGGCAAACTTTTATAAGACAAGGGTAAACAACACCTACTGCTGTTGCTATTGCTGTCGGCAGTAGGGTTAAGTTGATTTTGTTGTTATGTTATTGTATAATATTTTTGCGGCATAAGGAGGGTTCAGATATGAGAAAAAGCAAAGCATACAGATTTAGCCTTATTGCAAAAGGAATTATCGCTTCTATTCCAATTCTTTATATTATTATTTGTCTTATCTGCAGTTATATTCCGTCTTGGTTCCTTATATCAATTCCGGTTTCAGCAATTCTTCTTTCTTTGCCTATGGTGTTAATAAAAAAACTCCACGGTGCTATCAGAGTTATTCTATCTTCATTTCTTCTTATTTTAACTTTAGTATCATTTGCTTTTCTGGGCTTTTGGGGTCCGACTGTTGAATTCAGATCTTTTGATAATGCCGAGGAAATCAACGAATATTACAATAAAAACGATAGTCTTAATGATGACTTTGATTTTGAAAAATTCGGCAAATATGAAAGTATAGAAAGTTACAAATATCGCTCAATGGCAATTTTCTCACAAGAAGCATATACAACTATAATAAAATACGATGATGATAATTTTGAATCAAAGAAAAGCAATATAGAAAGCAATCACAACTTTTATAGTGTTCCTGTTGATGACGAAGAAGCTGAACCTGTTTTCTCATATGAAGGTTTTTCTTTTAGAGTTGAGATAAGCGATTGGTATCCGAAAGAAATGAATTTAGTGGGCATAAATGAAGCAACCAATGAAATAGCTTTCATCACTTTTTATGATTTTGACCTCGATACAATAGATGATTATGAAGAGTTTTTAGATTATTATTGCGGTTGGAGATATGTTATAAAAGCAAGAAACTGATTCAACTGAAACAGA
>JAFTUP010000147.1 GCA_017466205.1 Clostridia bacterium | reverse complement strand
TATATCTGTGTAAATCTGATGTTTTGTATCTGCGTCAAATCCATCACCGTTAGACAGTAAGTTGTCTGCATTGCCTGAAATTGATGTAAGCGGTGTTCTTAAATCGTGAGATATTGCACGAAGTAGGTTAGCTCTCATTTTCTCATTTTTGGCAAGCAGTTCAGATTCTTCTTTTTCACGGGCAATCTTCTTATTTTCAAGAGAAATTGCACATTCTCCCAAAATAGAAAGTAAGATGCTGCTTTCAAAAGAGTCAATTGCCTTTTCGTTTATATGAATACCTACTACACCGTAAATTTTGTCATTTACACGAATTGCATAATACAGAAATTCCGCCTGTGAAAATATATCTGTTGTTGCTCCCGCCTGATGGTTGTTTTCTAATACCCACTGTGCAACTTCTTTCTCGTCAATAATAATGTCTTTTATTTCATCTTCATCGCCATCTGACAAGAAGATATTTGCTTCACCTATATTGTTATTAACTACAGGATATATAATAATATCTCGCTTTAGCAGCTTCATTAACTGATGTGCCGCTATAGCAATAATATCGCTTTCATTGTCTGTTCGCTGAAGAAGTTGGTTTGTATCAAAAAGAATTTTTGTACGGTATGCTGATTGTGCTGACTTCTTTGCATGGTCCTTTAGTTTTATGGCAAGGGTACTTGATATAAACGCTGACACGAACATAATTGCAAATGTTGCAGGATAACCCTTCTCATAAGCCTTCATAGTAAAGTATGGCTCTGTGAAAAAGAAATTAAATAATATGACGCTGACAAGTGATGATGCAAGCGAATATGCCCTGTATTTTGTCAGTATCGAAATCAAAAGAACACCCAGAATATATACCGTTATAATATTTGCTTCTGTAAATCCGAGTCCAAAAAACACATAACCGAGCAAGGTAGCACCGATAAGCAAGCCTACACTTACCAAAAGGTCATGAACAGACAGAGTAAAGCCTGATGCTTTCTTATCTTTCGGTGCCTTATAATGTGTAACCTCAACACCGTCAGGAATAATGTGTATGTCAATGTTCGGCGCGTGAGCAATCAGTTTTTCCGTTAGAGTCGGTTTTCTGATAAGATGCTTTTTTACTGCTGCACTTCTTCCGATGACAATTTTTGTAACGCCTGAAAGTCTTGCAAATTCCGCTATTTGATAAGGCACATCATCACCGCTTACGGTTTCAACCTTTGCCCCAAGCTGACGGGCAAGCTTCATGTTTTGTTTAAGTCTTTTTTTATTAGTTTCATCAAGAGATGCAAACCCCGGTGTTTCTATATAAAGTGCGGTAAAGTTTCCACTGAAGGCATCAGCCATTTTAGCCGCTGTCCGTATAATCTTTGAATTTGAAGGTGCAGATGATAAGCACACCAATATATGTTCATCTGCTTCTGCATTATATTGCAAATTCATTCAAACCACCTCCAATGATATTATTTTATCATATAATCAATTTTTTCTCAATGGATAACCGGCATTTTTAAGTGTTAATTACTCATTTTTATCATTTTTGTCATCGCTTTCAATCTCATAGTCGTATCCTTTGTAATTTTCATCAATAAAATCTCCGATTTTGCCGACAACGAAATATCCACCTATCATATATGCTAAAACCGCTACTAATAAAATAATATCACGCATACCATCATCTCCCAACTTGCCTTATGGGATATTTGAGGCTATATATGAAAGCATTTTTGTATATCCTTATACTCACCAAGGACAAGCATTGTTTCATCTGCTTTCAAAACAGTGTCAGGAAGAATTGTAAGGCTCATCTTTCCGTCCTGCTTTATAGCCATAATGTTAATCCCGAATTTTTTACGAATATCAATTTGACCTATTGTTTTTCCAATCCATTCTTCCGGAGTCGTTACCTCAAAGATTGCAAACCTTTCATCAATTTCTATAAAATCAAGGATATGATCTGCACTGTATCGAATTGCTGCCCAGGAAGCAACCTGTTTTTCAGGGTAAATAATCTGATCTGCACCGTTGCGAAGTAAGAATTTCGCATGGGTATCTCTCGAAGCTCTTGAAATTACCACTTTTGCACCAAGTTCCTTAAGAAGTGAGGTTGTTTCAAGTGAGCTTTGAAAATCGTTTCCAATTGCCACAATACACAAATCATAGTTATTAACGCCAAGGGATTTAAGAAACTCCTCGTTTGTTGAATCTCCTATTTGAGCATTGGTTACAAATGGGAGAACTGCATCAACTCTATCTTCTGTTTTGTCTATTGCCATAACCTCATGGTTAAGTTCATTTAATTTTTGAGCCATGTGTCTGCCAAAACGCCCAAGGCCTATAAGCAATACTGATTTCATACTAAACTCCTCCTTAACCGACAGTAATTCTTTCCTGTGGTTTCTTTGATATGTTGTGTTGTTTATTAGATAATGCTGCAAATATAAGCGTAAGCCCTCCAACTCTTCCAAAGAACATAAGCCCTATTAAAACAATTCTTGATACTGTACCGAGAGTAGGTGTAATTCCAAGAGTAAGTCCTACAGTTCCTATTGCCGATGCCGATTCAAACAAACAATCCATCAACGGAAGATTTTCAATTCCGCTTATGATAAGACCGCCCGTAAGGAATAGCAAGAGATACATTAGAAGTATTGCTGCTGCATTTTTAAGTGTTGCATCTGCAATCCTCCTGCCAAAGCATTCAACATCATCTTTCTTTCTGAATACTGATATTGCAGAAAATATAAGCACTGCTGCAGTTGTTGTTTTCATACCACCTGCTGTTGAACCGGGCGAACCGCCAATCAGCATTAAAATAATTGTAATTATCTGACCTGTTCCTGTTAATTGAGTTAAGTCCGCTGTATTAAAGCCTGCTGTCCTCGGTGTTACCGCCTGAAACATAGAATTTAATATTCTTTCGCTTAGTGGCAATCCGTTAAACTCTGCAAAGTAAAAATATATTGCAGGTGCGATTATTAAAAAGAGTGTGGCTGATAATACTACCTTTGTCTGCATACGGTATTTCTTAATATGGTGTTTATTTG
>JAFTUP010000146.1 GCA_017466205.1 Clostridia bacterium | reverse complement strand
TTACATAGTCACCTGCATTTGCAAGAGAAACGAAAGTAAACACACCAACCATTGAAATTAATGATGAAATAAAATTCAAGGTAAGTGATGTACCTAAAATCTCACCTTCCCTTTCAGGTCTGTCAATTAACTCTCTTACTAAGGTTGAGTCAAGTCCTAATTTTACAATAGGAATGACAAAAGAAACAACAGATGAAGCATAGTTAATAAGACCATAGTTTGATGGCCCTAAATATCTTGCGCAAATAATTCCAACGAGGAATTGCAACAAAGATTGTGCAATTTTACATATAATAATCCATTTGGCATTATTAAATACCTGTTTAGTTTTCATGCCAAACTCTCCAATCTGTCAATAAAATTAATTTAACTGTTCAAAACATCCTCAACCCGACTAAAGATTGAGGATGTTTTCTTTTTGCTTTTAAAGCATTACACGACCTTGCTCATCAAAATAGTAATTCATAGGAACAGTATATCCGTTTCCTTCCCAAACATAGAATCTCTGATTTGTTACGAGCTTACCGCCCCAGTTAACGAAATAGTAATATCCGTTATGCTCTACAAGTCCGGGAGTAGGATTCTGACCATTCTCATAGTAATAAAGAACACCGTCTTTTTCAACTATACCATCGAGCATCTTACCGTCAGCTCCAAAGGAGTAATTACCGACAGGAAGGTCACAGAATGTTGTATCAACATAATATCTGCCGTTTGTTTTAACAACACCACCCCAATATACATAATAGTAGTCATTGTCGATCTTTATTAAACCACAAGTTCCTGTCACACCGTTTTTATAATAATAAAGCGTACCATCCTGCTCTACAATACCGTTTAGCATCTTACCGTCAGGACCAAACATATAGTTGCCTTCAGGAAGGTCACAATATGAAAGACCGGCATAATATTTACCATCTGTTCTCAAAACGCCTCCCCAATATGAGTAGTAATAATCATCACCTATTTTGTAAAGTCCGTAAGAAGCTGTTGTACCGTTTATGTATAGATAGAGCTTGCCATTCTGTTCAACTACACCGTCAAGCATCTTACCGTCAGGACCAAATGTATAATTACCTATCGGTAAATCACAGAATGTTGTGTCAACATAATATCTGCCATCTGACTTAACAACACCGCCCCAATAAGCATAATAATAGTCATCACCAATCTTGTAAAGACCGCATGTGCTTGTTGTACCGTTGATATAGTTATAAAGCTGACCGTCCTGCTCAACTATACCGTTAAGCATTTTTCCGTCTTTACCGAATGTATAATTACCAACCGGAAGGTCGCAATGAGTTGTATCAACATAATATCTTCCGTCTGTCTTAAGAACACCATTCCAATATGTATAATAGTAGTCGCCGTTATCGTCCTTATGAAGACCATATTCAGCAGGCTTACCGTTGATGTAATAATAAAGAATACCCTCTTTATCAATTACACCGTTAAGCAGCTTACCGTCAGAACCAATCTCATAATTACCTATCGGTAAATCACAAAATGTTGTATCAACATAATATTTACCGTCTGTTTTAACAACACCGCCCCAATATACATAATAATAATCACCGTCAAGTTCAATAAGTCCGCACGTACCGGTTCTACCATTTTCGTAATAATACAATGTGCCGTCAACCTCGTGAAGACCTGTGTATGCAGCATAGTCTTCCTTGAAAAGACGTCCTGAATAAGTACCGTTATTCTGAGCATATCCTGTATATCTGAAATAATAGTATTTACCGTCTATATATTGAAGGTCGTATAAAAGCTGACCATCCTTAGAATAGAATGTTCCGTTTTTGTCTGTATAGAATCCGTCAGGAATATCATAATTTCTGTCGCAGGATGCATCCTCATTAAAGTAATAAATCTTTTTAGCATTACTTTCTTCTACAATCTGACAACCTGCTTCAAGACGAATACCACTATCAAAGCAATAATCTTTGCCATCAATATTATACCAACCATTACGATAGTAGCTTGGTCCGTAATAATATCTCTGACCATAGAGTGTTGGTGCCCAGACTCCTGATGTAAGCTTACCTGTTTCTTCAAATGTATATACAACACCACCGAAAAATTCTACTTCTCCTGTTGTGGCTGTATATGTAAGCTCGTTAAAGTGATACCAATCATCACCAATCTGCTGCCAACCTGATACAGGTTCGCCAAGTATGGTATAACAATATGCCTGAAGATCCTCATCATAAGCTAAACCGTTATACTTTGTCTTACCGACATTTACACCGTTTTCGCCAAAGTCATAATAATAACCGTCAATCTTATGAATGCCTGTTAATCTTTCATTGTTGCGATAATAAGCAAATCCGCCTTCAACCAACACCCAGCCTTCAACAGATGCACGACTTAATGAATATTTGTCCTCAAAAGTTGCATGAACAGACTCAAAATATCCGCCTTTTTCTGTTTCAATTTCAGGATTTACAAACGGATACAGTCCAAAAGACTCCTGATTTTCAGGCTTTGTTGCAAAAGTATAAAGAGCATTTGCACGAAGATAGATTTTATAATCTATCTGACCGGTTATAACAGCATCAAACTTTTCATTTTCGCCCCAGTCTGCATCTTCCTTAGGTGTAACCTTGATACCGCTTACAATACAAAGAGGATTTGCAGAATCAGCATCAATTGCCTGAGTTTGCTTAATCCAACCAAGATTTACCTTAAGTGTATTTGTTTCTTCATCAAAAGCAATGTCTGACAACTTAAAATAATCAGAAACAAGATTTACCTCTGAATAATCAACATCAAAATTCTCATCAATTTTAACTGTTGTGCTGACAGTAGTCAAAGCACTTATTCTTTCGGCAAGCTGCAACAAGAATGTCCATGCAGATGCACCCTCAACATTTGCACCGGGAAGCATATAAACAATATCCTGTAATCTTTCAGGAATTTCAAGCTGAGTCATATCGATAGCAAACGCATAAGTTGCTGTCATATCCTCGTTTTCATCAATAATCTGATAATTTATATCATCCTCAGTTGTTGCATTGGATACCTCACGATTCCATGCAAGGAGTCTGTCACCGCCTGTTGCGTTTTCAAAATCAAAGGTTGCCTCACCAAGTCTATTAAGTGTGAGAGTCATCTGAGTTGAAACGCTGTCATCAGCATTCATTGTTGCTGTAATAACTACGTTTTTAATATTTGAAGCTTCATTACCTACAAATGTAAAACCGTCAATTGTACCTGCACTTGCACCACTTAAAGAAAATGTTACATCGTCTGCATTAAAAGCCATCTTCTTATTACCATAGCGTGCAAGCAATGGAAGTGTATATTCCTCGCCATAAATTGCATAGGCACTTGTTCTTGCGAAATAAATTGAAGTAGGGTCAGTAATGGTAATGGTTTTTGTTGCAAGAATTTCATCACCTAACATAAGATATACTTCAACTGTTTCGTTATTTTTAAGTGCAGTTAAAACACCTTCACTTGTAATTGTGGCATTTTTTTCATTGTCAACAGCCCAATATACTCCTTCGGGAAGCTCAGCCTCATTACCTGTTGCACTTACACCCTTTGCTGTAAGATTAACAACCGAATTTTCCGTTGCATAATCGTAATCACTGCTTATAATTGCGTGGTCAAAAGCTGTTGATGACGGTGCAGTTGAAGCAACATACAAGGATGTTGAAACTGAACGAGCGTAACCGTCAGATGGTTTATTTGCGACTGCAAAATCGTCAGCACCTTCCTGCTTTGCGACATAAGTTGATGAACCGCCACCATCAAGGTTAACAGCCTGAACACAGCCTGCATCGTAAAGGATCTGAGCAACCTCAGCAAATGATGCACCGCAAGAAACAGGCTCCTGACGACCGTCAACAACCAAAAGCACAACCTTACCTGTTACTGTAATACCGACAGCAGTACGAGGTGCACGACTACTGTTATCCTCTGTAATAATTTCACCATCTCTGATAAGGAAGGTCGCAAATCCGCTGACAGCTTCCTTAATCTTACCTTTATATATTGTATTGTACTCTTCTTTTGTACCTATAACTGCGTTTCCCTCGTCATCAATACCAAAGAAGCCATTGCCATTAATTCCGCTATATTCAACTCCATCCATAACAAGGAGTCCTATAGGTGCACCATTTGACATATCAAAGCCGCTGCCGTTAACACCTGCAATAATGTTGAAGTTTTCCACATCAGCATTATTTGCCTGAGCAGCTCTCATCTGCTCTTCAACTGTTTGCATCTGCCAACCCTTTGATGGGTCATTATCACCGTAGTTTGCATAAACACTGACATCTTCTCGAGTAACATCTGCTGTTGCAATATAGTAAGCCATACGCTGACCGTCAGCTGTTGTTACCTGCTTTAATGTCTGAGTAATACCGGGAGCTAAAGTTGAATATTCAGTATTAAATACTGTGTAATAATTATTTTCAATATATTCAACATAATCACCTGCCAATTTGCACATATAATCAGCAAATGCATAACAGCAAGCAATCCTCAAATCTGTAATATCATCAACACCAAATACTCGCGTGCCTTCCAATGTTGCAATTACCTTGTTGCTTGTGTATTCAGTATATACCGCATTGCGAAGCTCTTCTCTTGTACCCGTTGTGCCGAGACGGTTCTGAAGATAATACTCTGCACGATAAACATCATTGAGCTGTTCAGTATAATATTCAAGAAATGCAACTGTAATGTCACCACATTCGATTTCCATTGTTTCACCGGATGCATCAAAGCTATAAAACTGTCCGGCTGTATAATTTTGAAAATCAATTGAATTCATAAAATAGAAGCCGTCCAGGTCAGCCTGCATATCGTAGCTGCTGAATGCACCTTCTTCACTATGAGCATCCGGGTCACACAAATAATACTGTGAAATAGTTGCAACCATTTCCTCAACAGTTCCGGTTACTTCAACAGCCTGCTCAAGACCATCTACCCAACCTTCTGAAGTATCACTTATAAGGTCAACAATGTCGCCTGCCCAACCGGCAACGTCAGCGTG
>JAFTUP010000145.1 GCA_017466205.1 Clostridia bacterium | reverse complement strand
GGAGGTAACTCACTATGAAAAAGGCTTTAAAGGTTATTGCTGTTATCGTTGGTATCGCTGCTGTTGCAGTTGCTGCTTATATTCTTATCAAAAAATATGTTGACAGTAAGAGAGTTGTTATCGGTAATGATGCTGAAAACTATGTTTCTTGCTCATACTGTGATGACACATTCGTTTCTGAAACTGTTGCATAAGAAATATTTGGGAAATTCCGGACTGTTTGTTATGAGCAGTCCTTTTTTATAATATAATGCCTATTTTGATTTCGGTTTAGTTATAAATGACACAATCAGACCGCAGACCATGGCAACGGTTATTCCTACTGAGGCTGACGAAAGCGGTCCCGTTAAAATTCCCAAAGCACCGTCTTCACGTATTGCTTCCTTTGTACCCTGAACGAGAGTGTTACCAAAACCTGTCAATGGCACGGTTGCACCTGCTCCTGCCCACTCCACCAGTGGCTGATAAATTCCAAGACCACCAAGAATTACACCAATCACAACAAATGAAACGAGTATTCGTGCAGGAGTAAGCTTTGTGTAATCAATAAGAAGCTGGCCTATAACACAAATCAGTCCTCCAACTAAAAATGCTTTAATGAAATCCATACTTTTCCCTCCGATACAGTAGTATTATGTGAGGGAATTTTTTTATTATGCAAAATAAAATTTTATTCAACAAAACGGAGGTTATCGATGTGTCCCCTACAAAATGTCCCCGACAAATTATAATTTATAATAATGCAATTCTTAAGTTTGCATTTTCGATTTAATATAAAAAAGAGGCAACATCAAATTGCCTCTTAATCAAATTATTTAAGTTCTTTTCCGTATTTAATCTGATTTTTTACAAATCCGATTAAAAGAAGAATGAGCAGTGGGATAAACAACACTATCAAAAGAAGCAATCCGATTAATATAATCGGCAAGCCCTTTTTACTGTCCTTAACTGTGTCAGGCTTCTTTACAGACTCAGGCTGAGGACCGACTTCATCGCCCTCATATACAGGCATAATCTGCATAATTGCATCATAAGACGGAATGCCTGAATTGTAAAGCAGCGGCTCAACAATTCCGCGGACAGAATCAGAAACCTTAATCAACTTTTTAAGCGGAATATGTAAAACTCTGATAATTGAGTCGATAATGTTAATAAGACCGATTGCAATTTTATACTCGTTATCATCAGGAGTATAAAGACTCTTTCCTCCATAAAGGTTAAGGACTAAATCAACGATAAAATCAACTACACTCTTGTCCTTGATATCAGCGTAATCCTCTTTCTTGAGTCCTGTTTCAGCTCGTGTCCAGTTACCTACTGTGCCGATTTTAAGCTTATTAAGGAATCTGAAAATCGGCTTTAATATCCAGCCTATTTTATAGCTGACTTTTTTCTTGATGCTGATTGCAGTTGCCATATCAGCAAACTTGTCAATATCCTCACCGGCAGCTTTGATTACATCTCTAATCATACCAATCATGTGGTCAGCAAGATATGTCTGTAAATCCTTACCGTGAGTGTCAAATTTCACAGGCTCAATAATATTATCAGTTGTAGTTGTAACAATTTTATTGTCAGCATCAAAAACAACCGTTCTGATTGTAGCAGGATAGCCCACAGTTGATGCAGTTGAAATATCATAGAAATAGTTGCCCTTAGGACTTACGTGCTTATCAATGTCATGAACGTGAGTATGACCTGTAAGCATAAACTGAACACCTAAATCAGCAAGTTGCTCACGACGGATTTTGTAATCGCCCATCATATCGCCTTTACCAATGATTTCATACATAGGTGATGGTGCAATAAGAGGATGGTGAGTCATAGCAACTATAAACTGGTCGTTCGCTTTTGCAGCAGCAATCTGTTCCTTAATCCATTCAAAACATTCATCAGAAAAACCGCTTTTTCCGTTTCTGTTGGTATCGTCATTAAGTGCAAAAAGTCTGTATCCGTCAGAAAGCTGAACAATATATGACATACTTTCCTCATGAACAGCAAGCGCTTCATCAGGACCGAATTCCTTATACATATCAAAAAGTTCTTCACGCTTTGCAGCAGGAACAGGAACTCTGTCATATTTGTCATACTTATGAGTCATTCCGTCCCATTTATAGTCGTGAGTTGCAGTGAGAACGTAAACTCTCTTTCCTTTTGATTTAAGGTCACGGAGCATTTCAATGAATTCAGCGTGAGAATCATAGTCACCGTTGCTTGTTGTGTCACCTGAAAGAAGAACGATATCAGTTCTTTCATCCTTTGCTATCTGGGAAAATGCTGCTTCAAGCATTTCTCTTGATTCAGCCAATAAAACACCACTTTTGTTGTTGGCAATCTCATAGGCTTCACCTGATGTACCGAGCTTTTTTGAATAATAGTGCGTATCTGTAATAACCGTTACTGTAAGCGGAGCTCTCATAAATTATCTCACCTTATTATCAATTTCGTTTTTAAGCATAGCTGCAAAATCATCAAAGCTCATTGAACCAATGTCACCCTGACCACGCTTGCTTACTGAAACTGTGCCATCTTCAACTTCCTTGTCACCAACGATAACCCAGTAAGGAAGCTTCTGAAGACGAGATTCACGAATCTTATAACCTGTCTTTTCACTTCTGTCGTCAACAGTAACACGCATACCCATCTTTTCAAGTTCTTTCTTGATTTCGAATGAACGGTCGTGATGTCTGTCAGCAATAGGAAGAATTCTTACCTGTTCAGGAGCAAGCCAGAGCGGGAATGCACCTGCATATTTTTCAATAAGAAGAGCAAGTGTACGCTCGTAACAACCGATTGATGTTCTGTGGATGATGTATGGATTTTTCTTTGAACCGTCTTTGTCTGTATATTCCATACCGAATTTTTCAGCAAGAAGCTGGTCAACCTGAATTGTAATAAGTGTATCTTCTTTACCGAATACATTCTTAATCTGAATATCAAGTTTTGGACCATAGAAAGCAGCTTCATCAATACCGATTGAATATTTGATTCCAAGGTGGTCAAGAATTTTACCCATAATTCCCTGTGCTTCATCCCATTGTTCAGGTGTACCAATGTACTTTTCTTTATTATTTGGGTCCCATTGTGAGAAACGGAATGAAACATCTTCATAAAGACCGAGAGTCTGGAGCATATAGTTTGCAAGCTCAAGACAACCCTTGAATTCTTCTTCAAGCTGTTCAGGAGTACACATAAGGTGACCCTCTGAAATTGTGAACTGACGAACACGGATAAGACCGTGCATTTCACCTGATGCTTCGTTACGGAAAAGTGTTGATGTTTCGTTATATCTTAAAGGTAAATCTCTGTATGAACGAGGACGGTTTAAATATGCCTGATACTGGAATGGGCAAGTCATCGGACGAAGTGCAAATACTTCTTCGCCTTCTTCCTCTTTAGCAGGATCACCAAGTACAAACATACCGTCAAGATAGTGGTCCCAGTGACCTGAAACCTTGTAAAGGTCACTCTTTGCCATAAACGGTGTCTTTGTAAGTAACCAACCGCGTCTCTGTTCTTCGTCTTCAACGAAGCGTTGAAGAGTCTGAATAATTCTTGCACCCTTAGGGAGCATAATCGGAAGACCCTGACCGATAAGCTCGCTTGTTGTAAAGAGTTCGAGCTCACGACCAAGCTTATTGTGGTCACGCTTTCTTGCCTCTTCAAGCTGTGTAAGGTGTTCTTCAAGTGCAGCCTGTTTCGGGAATGCAGTAGCATAAATTCTCTGGAGCATCTTGTTCTTTTCATTACCTCTCCAGTATGCACCTGTGCAGGATGTAAGCTTGAATGCCTTTACTGCACCTGTTGACATAAGGTGAGGACCTGCACAAAGCTCTGTAAATTCACCCTGCTTGTAGAATGAAATCGGTTCACCCTTGTCAGCGTGTTCGTTGATAAGCTCAACCTTGTAGATTTCACCTTTTTCTTCCATCATAGCAAGAGCTTCAGCAGGAGAAAGCTCAAACTTTTCAAGAGGTAAATCCTCTTTAACAATCTTCTTCATTTCTGCTTCAATTTTCTCAAGAATTTCAGGAGTGAACGAAACCTCTGAATCAAAGTCATAGTAGAAACCGTTATCTACTGACGGACCGATTGCAAGCTTTGTATCAGGGTAAAGTCTTTTAACTGCCTGTGCCATAATATGAGAAGCAGTATGCCAGAATGTCTTTTTACCCTCGATTTCATCAAATGTAACGATTTCAAGAGCACAGTCCTCATTAACTGCAGTTCTTAAATCGCAATAAACTCCGTTGATTTTACCACCACAAGCAGACTTATATAAACCCATACCAATAGATTTAGCAATCTCTGCAACCGTAGTACCGGCATCGTATTCTTTGATTACGTCGCCTTTAAGTGTTACCTTAATCATAATATATTTCTCCTTTGCATTAAATACATAAAAATAAAAGCACTTCATCCTATATAAAACAGGATGAAATGCTATAAACACAACATTCCACGGTTCCACCCGCATTGCAGAATAATACAATTCTGCCACTCAAAAGACTTTAACGCAGCCTGTACGATTGGCTTAACCGAAATTCGTTTTCACCAATGCTCGAAAGTGGTCTCAGGATACTGAACTGATTTCTCACACCAACCGAAATCTCTCTGCAAATCCACGTTATCCGTCGTTCTTTCTCAACGCTTTACAATATTGTATATATTTTATACTTATTTTGATTCATTGTCAACACCCAATTTGATTGACAAATTATAATTTGCTGCACAAGGTATTATTTAACAATAAAAATACAAGTTATCAGTTAAATATCTTGACAGTAAAAAATGCTTGTGATATACTTTTATTTGTAAATATTTGATAATATTCAGATAGGAGTTTTCAAAAATGGAAAGAATTAAGACAATCGAAACAAGAGATTTACAGGAAAGTGCAGTTAAGGGCGGTTGCGGCGAATGCCAGACATCTTGTCAGTCAGCATGCAAGACATCTTGCGGTGTTGCTAACCAGCAGTGCGAAAACTGTGAAAACAAATAATTATTAAAAATTTTTTTGCTGAAAGCAGGTAATGCGTTAGGTATTACCTGTTTTTTGTTGAAATGAGTTGGTTTTATGGTACATCAATACAAATTGAACGGATATAACATTGTCCTTGATACTTGCTCAGGCTCTGTCCATGTTGTCGATGAGGTTGCTTACGATATTATCGCAATGTACAAGGAAAATTCAAGTGAACAGATTGTAAGCTATATCCTTGACACATATAAAAATGAAAATATCAGTGAGCAGGATATTCTTGAATGCATTGAGGATGTTAAGGGTCTTGAAAATGCAGGTAAGCTCTATACTCCTGACACTTATGAAAATATGGCATTTGACTTTAAAAACAGAAATACTGTTATTAAGGCTCTTTGTCTTCATGTTGCTCACACATGCAACCTTAACTGTGAATACTGCTTTGCAAGTCAGGGCAAATATCACGGCGAAAGAGCTTTGATGAGCTTTGAGGTTGGTAAACGAGCTCTCGATTTCCTTATTGAAAATTCAGGTACAAGACGAAATCTTGAAGTGGACTTTTTCGGTGGCGAGCCTCTTATGAACTGGGATGTTGTAAAAGAGCTTGTGTCTTATGCACGTGTTCAGGAAAAAATTCACAACAGGAATTTCCGCTTTACACTTACCACAAACGGTATTTTAATTGATGATGATGTTATTGATTTCTGCAATAAGGAAATGAGTAATATAGTGCTTAGTCTTGACGGAAGAAAAGAGGTTCACGACAGACTTCGTAAGGATTATCAGGGTAAAGGCAGCTACGATATTATTGTTCCTAAATTCCAGGAAATTGTTAAGCGTCGCCAAGGTAAAAACTACTATATGAGAGGCACTTTTACTCATAACAATGTGGACTTTACAAACGACATTTTCTACATGGCTGATTTGGGCTTTACAGAGCTTAGTATGGAACCTGTTGTCTGCTCACCTGACGATGCATCTGCTTTAACGGAGGCTGATTTGCCGATTCTCTTTGAGCAGTATGAAATCCTTGCAAAGGAAATGATTAAGCGTAAAAAAGCAGGAAATGGCTTTACATTCTATCACTATATGCTTGATTTGACTCACGGGCCTTGTATTTACAAGAGAATTTCTGGCTGTGGTTCAGGTACTGAATATATGGCGGTCACTCCAACAG
>JAFTUP010000144.1 GCA_017466205.1 Clostridia bacterium | reverse complement strand
TGAAAAGTATGATGTAATCAACGGTTATACCGATGGTACATTCAAACCTGAAGCTCCTGTAACAAGAGCAGAGTTCACTGCAATGGCAGTAAGATACTTTGATATCTTCGAAGAAATTAAGTATGAAGAGATCACCTCTAAATACACAGATGTTGACGGTAAGTATTGGGCAATCAAAGATATCAGCTACGCATCCAACAAGAAATGGCTTAACGGATATGTAGACGGTACATTCAAGCCTGACATTAACATTACAAGAGCAGAGGTTGTAACTGTTGTAAACCGTGTAACCGGAAGAACAGCAGATCAGGATTACATTAACAAGAACCTTGAGGTCCTTGACAGATTCACTGACCTTAAGACAAACAGCCATTGGGCATTCTACGATATAATCGAAGCAGCCAATGACCATATGGCGACAACATTGTCCAATTCAGAAAATTGGATAGACTGATTTAGTTGAGTTTCAACAAAATTCAGCTAAAATGAATTCCTTCGTAGACTTTCGGTGAGTTTAGTGGTATGTTTGAGTTGCCAAGAGGCAGAAATACTTAAATCAGGAGGAATTATTAGATGAAAAAGAAAGTATTATTAATGACTCTTGCCCTGGCACTTATGATACAATCGAGTGTCATGGCAGAAGCAACTCACAAACACATTTGGGAAGATGACATCAAAAACTCAAATGAAACCATTAACAGGTACACCTGCAAATGCGGTGCAACCAAAGACGAAGTAATTGCAGACATCAGAGATTATGTCATAACATTCGATGCAAACGGTGGATATGTAGGGGAGCCTGAGAAAGAAACCTACAAAGGCAGAATCAAATGGCTCCCAATCCCCGAACACACATCGGACTATCAGTGGGAAGGTTGGTTCACAGAACCTGAAGGCGGTGAGCTTGTCGATAACACATGGATATATGAGGAAGATACAACCTTGTATGCTCAGTGGACACTTAAAGGAACACGAACACTCACATTCGCATGTGACGGTGGCTCATACATAAGACCGATAACAAGGAAACTTGGCGAAACGGTTGACCTTGCAGGATATGTGCCTGAAAAACAAGGATACATATTCAAAGGATGGTATGAGGATCCCCGAACAAAAGAGAATGAGGTAACAGAGTACACCTTTAACGGAAACGGAGTCCTGTATGCAAAGTGGGAAGCGGATCCCACAAAAGAGCAACCGGACACCTTAATGACGACAGACACCATATACCTGACTGACGAACAATACTATGAGCGAATCTCAAGAATACAAGCCATCATAGAGGAACTTATAGAGAGATACTTAAATACAAAGGGCGCATCGAAAGGTGCGCCCTTTAGTATGTCTTGGAGGAACTCATATGGCAAGTAAAGCACCATCGTACCTGCGAAATGGCAGAGAAATTGTAAGCGGTATTCAGAAGCTTGCATACAGACATCCTGCATACCAAATCTTTCAGGATTGGTTAGAGATAAGTGCCATAGCGATAAGCAATTCGGTAGATTTGGCAAACTTCGAGGACAGAGAAAAACGGTACCTCGAACTTATAAACCAATACAACAAAGAAGAGCAAAATGCTCTGGTTGAATTGTTTGCAACCCTAGTCAGAAACTTAACTGATGAGGTGGAAGCAAGCGGAACACCCCGTGATGTGCTTGGCGAAGTCTTTCACGGATTGGAGCTTCATAACAAGTACAAAGGGCAGTTCTTCACTCCCAATCACATCTGTGAATTCATGGGAAGGGCAGTCCTTGCAGGGGATACAGAAGAGGTTATAAGCGAAAGAGGATTCGTCTCAGTATGCGAACCGTGTGTAGGTTCAGGAGGTCTTGTAATAGGCTTGGCTGCCGCAATGGCATACCATAAGCATAATTACCAGACGGAGCTTGTTGTAACTGCATGCGATATAGATATCAAATGCGTGCACATGGCATACCTACAACTGAGCCTATACGGAATACCTGCAAAAATCATACATGGAAACTCGCTCACAGGAGAGCAATGGTCAGTATGGTACACACCGACCTATATAGTCGGATTGTGGGCATTAAGAGAAGGTACGACAATCGAAGATGTGGCAAAAGCAGTCGAGAGTAAAAAAGAAGAAATAATACCGCAGGTGGTAGAAATACCGCAGGAAGAAATAGAACTGAAAGTCGATGAGAACGGTCAAATAAGACTGTTCTGAAAATAGAATGGAGGTAATACCAATGTTTGGATTTCCAAGCGAAGAAACAGTAAAGAGTCTAAGAGAGCAGTATCCCAAAGGAACGAGAATTGCTCTTAACTATATGAACGATCCATATTCAAAGCTCGAATACGATGACAGAGGAACAGTTGACCATGTAGATGACGCAGGAACAATTCATGTGAGATGGGACTGCGGAAGCGGTCTCGGAATTGCATATGGAGAAGACTCATGCAGAAAACTCACGGAAGCAGAACTTGCTGAAGAACAGAAAATGACAGAAGAACCTGAACAGGAAGAGTCAGGTCCTGAAATGTCGATGTAGGAGGTGTGGAATATGGCTTTAAAAGACAAATTGGTTATTGAAATCAGTGTTGAGCAAATGCATAAGTCGGAATACCATTATGCAGATTTAATACTTCCTGCAACAGATGGACAGATAGAAGATGCAATGCAAAGAGCCAGAGCAGTCGGCAGAGAAGGACAAATGCAGTTAAATGTATTAAGCTGCCCGAAGCTTCCTGAACTTGCCGATACAAGACTTGATGCACCGACTATAAAAGAATTGAACTTCCTGGCACAAAGACTTGAGAAGCTTACTGAAAATCAACTCATAGGACTAAATGCTCTGTTCGAAACACAAAAGGAAGCAGGGGAATTTGAATTCGGACTTCCCTTGAAAGACTTAATCAATATGACATATGACCTTGATGGGATGACAGTAGTTCCCGGTTTATCAAGTGACCGACAACTTGGAGAATTTGTCAGGGATAATGAGATGGAACCGTATATGCAAAAAATGAGTGACGAAACTCTAAAACTGCTTGATTTAGAAAAAGTAGGCAAGAAGTTCCGTGAAAGTGAATGCGGTGTCTATTCAAACGGACACTATGTTGCAAGAC
>JAFTUP010000143.1 GCA_017466205.1 Clostridia bacterium | reverse complement strand
TGCCACACTTGAAAGCGTTTATCCTACTAAGGCTAAAGAAGATAAGGGTGCAATTCCTACATATTCATTTGACGGTAAATGTGATATTTCGCCTAAAAATAGGGTTATTAAGCCTAAAGTTCTTATTCCTGTGTTCCCGGGCACTAACTGTGAATATGATTCAGCTCGTGCTGTTGAAAAAGCAGGTGGTGAGGCTGAAATTTTCGTTATCAGAAATCTTACTGCTGATGATGTTGCAAGAAGTGTTGAATGCTTCTCTGCTAAGGTAAAAGAAAGTCAGATGATTTTTATTCCCGGTGGATTCTCAGGTGGTGACGAACCGGATGGTTCAGCTAAATTTATTACAGCATTCTTCCGTAACCCGGCTGTTAAAGAAGCTGTAACTGACCTTCTTGATAATCGTGACGGTCTTATGTGTGGTATCTGTAATGGTTTCCAGGCTCTTATTAAACTTGGTCTTGTTCCTTATGGTAAGATCATTGACACTGATGAAAATTGTCCTACACTTACATTCAATAATATCAGTCGTCATCAGAGCAGAATTGTTCATACAAGAATTGCATCAACCAAATCACCATGGCTCAGCCTTATGAACGTTGGTGATGTTGTTAATGTTCCGATTTCACACGGTGAAGGTAAGTTCCTTGCATCACCTGAACTTATTGCAGAACTTGCTGCAAATGGACAGATTGCAACTCAGTACGTTGACCTTGATGGAAACGCAACATCTGATATTGACTTTAATCCGAATGGTTCATTGTGTGCAATTGAAGGTATTACTTCACCTGATGGCCGTGTATTCGGTAAGATGGGACACAGCGAGCGTATCGGTGATGGTCTTTATAAGAATGTTCCCGGTGAATACGATATTCGTATGTTTGAAGCAGCTGTAAAGTATTTCAATAAATAATTTCACAAAAAATAACCTGAAAGTTTATGCTTTCAGGTTATTGCTTTTATAATCAGTTAATAATATAATTAATTTGAGGTGATTATATGGCTGTAAGATTAAATGAAAATAAGGAAATTGTTGCAAAGATTAAAGAAGGACTTAAAAAGAAAGACGGATATTGTCCTTGCAGATTACAAAAATTAGAAGAATATAAATGTATCTGCGATGAATTCAAACAACAGATTGCAGACCCTGAATTTGAAGGATATTGTCATTGCAAACTATATTATAAATCAAAAGATTAAATTGAATCTTGTTAGTTTGTTTGATAAATTATAATTTGTCGAGCTCTTTTACGGGTGTCGATACTCGGCTCCCCTTGTCAGGGGAGCTGTCAACGAAGTTGACTGAGGGGTAGTAAAAACGTTAATTCTTATCTCTCCCTCCGTCATTTTCTTGCGAAAATGCCACCTAATTCTCGCCTGCCGGCTCGGTCGGTGCTTTTGAGCTTTCGCTCAAAGGTCTCCACCGGAGACCCGCACCTCGTCAGAGGGAGGCGTTCTGCGTTCTGCACTTTGCACTCTGCACTCATCCCTACAAACTCCGATTTGTCTAATTGTTAAATTTGTGTGTCATTCTGAGCGCAAGCAAAGAATCTCAACATTGTTATTGATTTTTCAGTAAAATAGTGGTAAACTAACTTTGCCAAACAAAATCAAATATATTTTTACAATTCGTATATGTATTTTTATTTCGGTAAAAATACAGATGCTCTATTTCAGCATATACGAAATGTAAGTTTATGTTTGATTTTGTTTGGCGACAGTTGGAGCTATGTATTTTTCGTGCGTTGGCTTCGGCTGACGCACTTTTTGTTTTATGAAATACCCGGTTGGGCGGGTGGCTTGTCCCACCGAAAATAAAATCTCATACAACAAAGTAATATTGGAGGAAAAGAAAATGAAAAAAGCAAAGAAAATTCTGTCGATTATTCTTACGTTTGCAATGGTAATCACAATGGTTTTACCTGTATTTGCAGAAAATTATGCAACATCAGGTACCTGTGGTGAAAATGTTACTTGGGAATTTGATGTTCCAACAAGAACACTTACAATTTCTGGTGAAGGCGAAATAACAAATAATCCTTGGTATTCATATCAAAAAATTATTAAATCTGTTATCATTGAGTCTGGTGTTACAGGTCTATGCACAAATGCATTTGAAGGTTGTACAGCTCTTACAAATTTGGTTATAGGTGACACCGTCACATCTATAGCTCATTGGTCATTTCAAGATTGTTCATCTCTTACGAGTGTTGTTATTCCTGACAATGTAAGAGTTATAGAACATAGTGCATTTGAAAACTGTTCATCTCTTATTGATATTACGATAGGGAATAATTTAAAAAATATTAGTGATAATGCTTTTTATGGCTGTTATAATTTGAAAAATGTTTATATTAAAAATTTAACTAATTGGTGTAATATTTCTTTTGCTTGGTATAATAATGAGTGCGATAGTAATCCATTGTGTTATGCTAAAAATTTATATTTAGATGGTGAACTTATTATAGACCTTATTATACCTGAAGATGTCACATCAATAAATAGTTATGCATTTTATAATTATAATCTACTTGAAAGTGTAACAATTCACGAAAATGTAAACTCAATTAGCGAAACGGCTTTTAGATATTGCAATTCATTATCTGAAATCAATGTTGATGAAAACAATAAAAATTTTAAATCAATTGACGGCGTTTTATTTTCCAACAATATGATTGCTTTGCTTCAATATCCTGCACAAAAAACTGATGAAACATATACTATTTCTGATGATATACTTATTATTAAAGATTATGCATTTTACAATAACAAGTATCTTAAGAATGTAAAAATCCCAAATACAGTTGCTACAATTGGTGAATATACATTCTATGATTGTGATTCACTCGCTCAGATAATAATTCCTGATGAAATAGTATCAATCGGTGACTATG
>JAFTUP010000142.1 GCA_017466205.1 Clostridia bacterium | reverse complement strand
GAAGCCTTATTTCGATGGGTAAATATCTTAAAGAGCAAGGGAGTGTTATAAGTGAAAATTAGCACAAGAATATTGTCGGTTATTATGGCGACGGTGCTTCTTTTTACTGCGATTCCGTTTTCAGGCTCAGCAAAAACTCTCGCTGAAATTGAGGCTGAAATTGATAAGTACGAACAGGGAATTGCTAACAGTAACAAGGGTCAGGCAAATGCAAAGGAAAAGCTTGAGCAGTTACAGGAGCAAAGCCGTGTAATTGACCAGAAAATAGCTCTTCTTGAAGATGAAATTGCTCCGTTAAGAACTAAAATCAATGAGCTGAATGCTCAGATAAAAGAGTTTGAAGCTCGTATCAAGGCTCTTGAAAAAGAGATTGAAGATGTTACAAAGCAGATGGAGGATCAGGAGATTGAAATCAAGGATACTCAGGAGCTTCTCAAAAAGCGTCTCCGTGCTACATATATGGCAGGTGAAACATCTGAGCTTGAAATTTTCCTAAGTGCATCTGATTTTTCAGACTTCCTTGCAAGAAGTGAGTTTCTTCGTCAGGTTGCAAAGCACGATACTGATATAATTAATGAGCTGGAAGACCAGATTAATGAGCTTAACCGTATGCTTGAGGAGCTTAATTCAAAGCGTACTGAAATTGACGAAAAGAAAAAGCTTGTTGAAGCTGACCGTGCAGAGGTTCAGGCTGAAAAGACAGTTCTTGATGTAAAAATGGATGAGCTTGAGGCATCTCAGGCAAAGAATGAAGCGAATATCAAAAAGCAGAATGAAATAATCAGTACATACAGCGAAGACAGTGCTTATTATCAGCAGTTACTTGCTAAGGCTGAAAGAGAGAAAGCAGAATTTTCTGCAGCACTTGATAATGAAATCGGAAATAGCAACTCATCAGGTAGTGGTGTTATTGATAACGGTGTTGTTAATCACAAGTTCAAGGTTTCATCAAAAGGTCTTATTTCTCCGATTCAGGAGCCTACTGTTTATTATTCAGCAACATTTGCACAGCATTCTTCCCGTGGTACGGCATCTATCGACCTTTGTGCTCCTGCAAACAGAGTAATCAACGGTAAGACATATTACACAACAAAGGGTGCAAAGTTCTATGCTGTTGCATCCGGTACAGTTACTATATCAAGCTATGTAGCATCAACTTACGGTCATTATATCAATATTGACCATGGTAACGGTCTCAGTTCACTTGGTTGTCACCTTGATGCAAGATATGTAAGCGTTGGTGATAAGGTTGTTCAGGGACAGGTAATCGGTCTTGTAGGTAATACGGGTAACTGTTGGCCGAGACCGACTGATGCAAATCCTGTTGCAGGCTCACATCTTCACTTTGAAATGCGTCTTAACGGTAACAGAGTGAATCCGGAACTTTATTTACCATCACCACTTGTATAAATTTGTAAAGGATGATGTCCTTTGAATAAAAAAATTTCATTAGGTCTTGCAATATCCTGTATCTTTTTAGCAGTTGCATTTACTGTTTCGATTACAATGATGGTGTCGTTGAAAATTTATAACAGTATGGTAAAGGATGTTTCTTCCCGTTCAGGTGTTCATTCAACAGTATCCGAAATTGATGATATAATCCGTGAAAACTATTTTGGTGAAATCAATGAGGGTCTTTTAAAGACAATGATTACTGACGGATACGTTGAGGGAATCGGTGACCGTTACAGCTCTTATATGACCGCAACCGAATACGCTTCTTATAAGGAAGAGGAAAAGGGCAATAAAGGCGGAATAGGTGTTATTGCTGTTTATGACAGTAAGAATAATAACATCTATGTTTCAGAGGTTTCTGAAAACTCACCTGCACAGCTTCAGGGTATTCAGAAGGGCGATGTGATTACTGCTGTTGATTCTGTTAAGGTCAACGGTTCAAACTATGAGGAACTTTTGAAAAAGCTTGAGGGTGAAAAGCTTACCAATGTTCAGGTAACCTTTACTCACGACGGTAAGAGCAATACAGTTTCTGTTGCAAGAGGCTATTCAGCTCAGACAGTTTTTTACAGTATAAATAACAATATCGGCTATATTAAAATTACAGCATTTTACAGCACAACTGCCGGGCAGCTTGAGAATGCTCTCGAATATATGAAGGATAAGAATGTTTCTTCGGTAATATTTGACGTGAGAAATAACAGTACAGGACTGATTCCCAATGCGGCACTTTGCATTGACCTGCTTGTTCCTGTTGCTACTGAAGGTACAACTGCTATTGCTACTGCTGTTGATAAGGATGGCAATACAATCGAACCCTTCACATCTGACTCGAAAAGCTCAAGTCTTGGTATGGTTGTCCTTGTAAATTCAAAAACATCAGGTGCTGCGGAGCTTTTTGCTTGTGACCTTCGTGACTTCGGTATGGCGCAGCTTGTGGGCGATAAAACTGCAGGTAACGGAACAATGCAGAGAATTTTTGAACTGTCAGACGGTAGTGCAATTTCACTTACAGTTGCCAAAATCCTGCCATATAAGAGCGAAAGCTATAATGGCGTTGGTATTGAGCCTGACCAT
>JAFTUP010000141.1 GCA_017466205.1 Clostridia bacterium | reverse complement strand
CTTTAAATTTCTTGTCTCCCCTGAAAGGGGAGATGTCAACGAAGTTGACAGAGGGGTTGTAAAGTTCTCTATTAGTAAGTAATAAAGGGAACAAACCCCTCAGTCTCGCATACGCTCGCCAGCTCCCCTTTCAGGGGAGCCAAGTATCGACACCCGTAAAAAGAGCCCGACAAATTATAATTTGTGCATAAAATAACCTCCACATCGTGTGTGATGTGGAGGTTGGATTTTTTATGGCATTGCCTGTCTTTCAGCTGAGTAATTGATATCAATACTCTTCTTGAAGAGAAGATAGTCATACTGCGGTCTCCAGCTGTCACCCAAATCAACAGATTTGAATTCTTCTTCACTCGCAGCAACATTGATTACATTAACGCCCTTAATCTCTTTACCTTCTTTATAACAATCGTCCCAGAATGCATGGTGGCCGATTTCAGTAACACTTGACGGAATATAAACATAACTCAATGACTGGTTATAGCTCAACGCATCAGAGCCGATGAATTTAAGTCCCTCCGGAAGTGATAAGTAAACTTCACCAAGAGCCTCCTGTGATGTAAAATGAGAATCGGTTACAGGAGAAGCTGCCTTATATGTATAAATGTTTGAAAGTGATGGAGTTGTGCTCCACTCGTCAACTCTTTCATGCAATTTAAATATTGCAAGAGTTGCAATTGTTTCAAGTCCTTCAGGAAGATAAATTTCACGAAGGTTTGCATAGTTGAAGCAGAGCTCACCAAGAGTCTTAACAGTTGAAGGAACAACATAAGTCTGAACATCTCTCTGATATTCAGGAGTTACCTCATCTCTGTAAAGCTCTTTCTCATAACCGTACTTCTGTCTGAGATATTCATCGTGGTTACAAGGATAGCAAACAACCTCTGTCATATCCTTATTGTAGAGAACACCGTCAACATCACAGTAGTTAGGGTTATTTTCATCAACTTCTATTCTTTCCAAAGCCCAGCAGGAATAGAAGGATTTTCCGTCAATTTCAAGAACATCTGCACCAATATTGATTACCTTGATGGTACCGTCACAGTTGAATGCATACTCTCTGATTGCAGTAATCTTCTTCGCATCATCCTTGACGAAATCAAAATTCTTTGCAGGGTCTTCAATTTCATTGTTGTATTCGATTGATGAAACATAGTCAATATCAAGCTCAGTAACGTAGCCTGTATTACTGAATTTATCAAACTGATAACCTGATTCAATCTGTGAATATTCAAAAACATCACTCTGAACAGTACGAACAGAAAAATACATTGAAAGAGAAACAGCAATTACAATAACAATTGCAAAAATTGCCTTTTTGAGTCCATAATGCTTATAAGGCTTGTTAATATGAGGAGGAGCTAAGCCCTCTACCTGATAAGTCCATATTTCGTCCTCAGGAATGTCGAGTTGAATGTCAGCCTGTAAGTCAGTGCCCTTCATTTTCTTTTCTTTCTTACTCATATAACTCACCTCCATTAACCCTTATAACCACCTGAAACAGTCTTACCCTGTTCAAGTGCTTGTTTTTCAGTTACTTCAGCACGACGCTTCAATACTTCCATAACCATATTCTGCTTCTTATTATCATAATCCCAGAAGAGATATGGAATAGTCATTAAAGCAAAACCAATAACGTCAACAATAATCGGGATAACAATGATGTTTCTTCTTGAATCATCAACAAAGAGAACTTCCCAGTTACTGTTAAATCCGTATTTAAGCAAGAAGATAGGAATAATAAGACCTACAAAAGATGTAATAGGTCCTGTAAACCAGCCGAAAATTCCTGTAAAGCTTTCAAGACGTTCACCTGAAAGATACATCTGATAGTCACCAATACGAACACCCATATCGTGACCTGCAGTTGTAGGAACTGTCTTTGTCATTTCCATAAGGAAGAGAACAATAACACAGATTGTACCGCAAAGGTTAAGGTTATCGCCACAGAACCACATTGCAGCAGCAATAATACCGTAGCCGATTGCTCGTGTAAGCTGATAGAAAATCATAATCTGCTTATATGAGAATCTCTTGAGGAAGTATGGTGATAACAAATCAGGTGGAGTTCCCGCAAATGAAATCAATGCTACCAACAATGAATATGGAAGACCACTGAGTCTGAATGTGTAGAAATAAAGAATTGTAACGAACGGAAGCATACCGTTACCAAGTGAGTCAATAAGACCAACTATAGTGTTAATAAGCAGATACTTGTTCTTGAGAACACCGAACATACCGTCCCAGAACTTAATGCTGACTTTTTCCTCAATTGGTGGCTGAGGAATTCTTTCTTTAATTCTGCCTGCAAGATACATTGTGAAAACTGCAGAAGTGATGAATGTTATCGGAATAACATAACGATACACATTGATATCTGCCCACTCATAACGGAGCGCACCGATAATTGCAGGAAGAATGATTGCAAGAATTGAATGGAAAATATGAGAAATCTTTACCGGATAGCTACGAACAAGAATTCTTTCCTGAAGATTAGGACTGATTCTCTTTGAACATTCCTCAAGAACGTTACCGAAACCGAATACGTTGTATGTGGCAAAAAGAAGGTTTGCTACCCAGACTCTTGTTGCAACATCAGGAATGTTATAAACAGGAAGCCAGCCAACAAGAATAACCATTATACACTTCGGAACAACATCGCAATAAAGACCGTATTTGTAACGTCCGAATTTAGGAATGAGCTTTTTACGCCAGAAAATGTTACGGGCACCCACCCAACCTGAATATAAGAAATGTGTACCAAAGGTCTTGAAGCAGGCAGTTGCATTCATACCCTCAAGTCCGTTCAGATATGTAATAAACTGGCTTGTCGGGTCAAAGAGTTTAGAATAATCGAACAGAATAGTCGATAAACCGAAAAACATCATAAGACCGTAAACAAGATACACTTTTCGTTCTTGTTTTTTAGGCAAGAAGCCTAAGTTATCACACACATACCACCAGATAAGAGCTGTAATATACCCTAAAGGCATATTCAGAATACCGATGACAGAGAATGTGAGATACGGCAGCTTGTAATGGTGCATAATAAGGAAACATGCAGACCAGAAGCCGATGTACTCAAGCACCTTTGAGCCTGTGTAGTTTGCGCCGACACCGATAACTACGTCCTTATATTCTTTATAAGGAACATATTTACCTTCGGCAGGAGTATTCCAATGAGT
>JAFTUP010000140.1 GCA_017466205.1 Clostridia bacterium | reverse complement strand
GTTCCACGAAGGAAAAATCTATAAAACAGGAGACCTGGCATGCTGGAGAGAAGACGGTGAAATTATCTTCTGTGGCAGAATGGACCATCAGATAAAGCTTAATGGTCAGAGAATTGAATTAGGTGAAATTGAAAACGCTATATCGGATGTTGAAGGTGTCGAGTCTGTTGCAGTTATGATAAAGCAGAACAATGGAAAGGATGTCCTTGTTGCGTATTGCTGTGGTAATGCTGAAAAAACGCTTATTAAAAAGCAGTGTGAGGATAAGCTTCCGCGATATATGGTGCCGAGTGCATTTGTTATAATTGATGAGATGCCACTTAATGCAAGTGGTAAGCTTGACCGCAAGCACCTCAAGACTCTGGAAGTTGTGTTTGAAGAATCAGTGAAAGAAAAGCCTGTAAATGAAACTGAAAAAATGATTTGCGAGGCTTTTGAAAGAATTCTTCATAGAGAAGATGTTGGTAGAAATGAAAGCTTCTTCAGTCTTGGTGGCACAAGTATTGATATGATTTCAATTCTGTCAGAAAATCAGTTCAGTAATGTTACTGCATCACAATTTATCGCTAATTCAACACCTGAAAAATTAGCAAAGCTTATGACGGGTGTCAAGAAGGCAAATTCAAAGAACTTTGATGTTTTGAGAGATGTGCCAAATTCACAAAAAGCATTGATTTTCGTACCTTATGCAGGCGGTGATGCGACAGCATTTGCAAAGCTTGTTGACTCGATTGCAAAGAAAAAAGACGAAATATCAATTTACAATGTAAACTATCTTCGTTCTTATGAAGAATGTGAAAAAGTTGCAGATTTAATTGCAGAAATCGAAAAAACACAGGAGATTTACATCTATTCTCATTGTGCAGGTACAGCGGTTGCCTTACAGCTTATCAATATCCTTGAAGCAAACGGCGTTCGGGTTGCTCATTATGTATCGGGCGGATATATTCCGCCGGCAAGACCTTCTAAAAAGAATTTCTGGAATAGCGTCTCTGATAAGCATATCAGAAAGAGACTGGTCTCTGCAGGTGCACCGCTTGAAAAATTCTCAGATGAGCAAAACCACAGTATGATTGATAATTTCCGTAAGGATACTGACTTTATGACATGGTATCATTATAAAAACGCCAAGAAGATTAAAGTTAGAACAGATGTTGTTATCAGCAAAACAGACCCATTCACAAAGAATTATAAGGATGCGGAAAAGCTTTGGAAAAGAACAGCAGATAATTTTAATAAAATTTACTACATTGAATCTGATTCGCACTATTTCCAGTCTAAAAACAGCGACTTGCTTGCAGAAGTGATAATCAATGTTATAAAGGCATAAAAAATACCGGGGAACGAAAATTCCTCGGTATTTTGTTATATTGTTAGATTTATTTTTTTCTTGTGTTTGCTTTTTCTCTTGCAAGTTTAGCTTTTTCAAGTCTGTCGAGTCTTTCATTTTCTGCTTGTGCTCTTTCTTCTGCAAGTTTTAATGCTTGTTGGTTTTTATACTGTGCAATTTTTAAATCGAGATTTTTGTGTGGTTTTTCAAAAAGGTTTTGAATTTTGTTCCCCCAAATTTTAACTATAAATAATAAAACGAGTCCGATTGTGACACCTGCAAGACAAAGAAGATGATATCTCTTGAAAATCCATAATACATTTTCTTCTCGTCTAAAGAATTCACTGCAAAAACGAGTGGCACTGTATAAAATAATATACATCGGATAAATAGTTCCGGGTTTTGCTTTTTTTCTGTATATAAGTAAGAAAACAAAAATTGAGAATGCCCAGAAGGCTTCAATAGCCTGTACGGGAACCTGATTTCCCGGGTGGTCATAGTGATGGTTATAAGGACCATATTCCCATGGGATACCCCAACAACAGCCATTGAAGTAACAAGCGATTTTAAGAAAGACTAAACGCAAAGGTAATAAAGGAGCTACAATGTCCATTTGTTTCATGGGGTTTGCCATAATAATAACAGAACAAATAAGTCCAAGAAAAGAAAAAGAAAACAGACCGCCGAAGTAGTTTACACCTGTGCCGACGATATCCCCAAATGGATAGTTAAAAAGAGTTATTGCAAGAGTGCCGGCAGTTAATAAGAGTAATTCAATACAGGCAAGAAAATATTTAAGAATCGTTCCTGCGTATAAACTTTTTTTTGAAGCATAAAAAACGGCATATCTTGAATATAATCCTAATTCGTTTGTCTTTGTTTTAAGGAAAATAAAACTTACAACAATTGGCACATACATTGATATTGTATTAAATAAACTATATGCAGATTGTTCGCCAAAGAATCTATACATTAAATCACCTCAAATCAAATATATTTGAATTCTACCACATAACAACGGTAAATTCAAGTATTATCGACAAAACGCGGCAAATTCCAAAAATATCCTACTTTTAAACATTGACATTATTTCAAGTTTATGGCATAATGTTGTATGTATATGGATGGGAACACTAAAGTTTTAATTATATTATATGGAGGTAATTCCAAATGAACGCAAAGATTACAAGAGTTATAGCTGCAATTTTGGCTTTCAGTATGATTATTTGTTGCTTTACTGCTTGTGGCGGTAACGGTGATGATGAAACAACAACTACTCCTGATATTGAATTTCCAACTAATCCGAGCGGAACAGGCGACGGAGAACCATCAACTGGCGGTGTTTCATCAAGCGGTGGTGCATCTTCAAGCCTTGGTTCATTGAGTGGCAACAACTACACAGGTTCTAACCAGCTTGATATTACTCCTAACTATTCGGGAAATTCAGGCTCAAGCTCAGGTTCAAGCTCAGGCAGTACATATTATCCTTCAACAGGTAACAGCTCAAGCAGTTCTTCAACAAGCATTGAAGATGAGTTTAATCATTTCCTTACACACTTCGATACTCCTGAAGAGAGAAAGCATATACTTTCACTTGCAGGTTATGAATATGACGAGGGTCAGGATATTTTCTATACTCACTTAAATCCATGGCAGCGTCATTTTGGTTTTACTGATTTGTATGACCAGGCTGCACCAATCACAAATATGTGGTATCTTACACTTAAGGCTGACTTCCTTTACGATGACCTTCTTTGGAGACTTCAGTGGTGGAAGGGTCAGTATGGTGTTCTTGAGGGTGCTGAATTAGGTGTTTATACAAAGAGCCCTTATGATAATTCAGGCTTCTATAAGTGTGCTGAGGATGAACAGCTTCTTACAATGGTTCTTGACTACTATCACAGCTGGGATGATTATAAGAACGGTAACAGACTCTTTACAAGAGCTGAACAGGAGCATTGGTGGCTTACAGGCTTTAAGTTTGGTGTTGTTCAGCCTAAGAAGTGCGTTGTAAGAGCTACTCTTTATGCTTATGATGATGAGATGGCAGACGGAATTGAAGCAGCTCTTCAGAATCTTACAGATGGTAACAATAAGTTGACAGGAAAAGGCTTTGTTCCTTATAGAAAGGGTATTACAAACAAGGACTTCTATATCAGAAATGGTAACAGATTCTCAGTTGTTTGGTATGAAGCAGGTTATCTTAACTACAATACTTACGAGAATCCTGAAGCAAATAATCCAAATGTTGAAATTCCGACAACTCCTGACGAAACAACTACAAATACTCCTGTAACACTTCCTTCAGTTACACTTCCGTCAGTCACTACTCCTACAACAGAGCCTACAACAGCTCCAACAACAGTTCCTACAACAACAGAGCCTGTTGCTGAGCCATCATCAGCTGATACAGAAGCTGCTGAATAATTCTTGGCTAAATACGGATTTAAATATATTAAGACGAGGTAATACGGAAAAATCCGTGTTACCTTTGTTTTATTTTGAGAAAACAGCATATAATTTAAAATATAATCAAAAAACTTTCTTATTATAGTTGAAAAACTATGTTTTTTAGTGTAAAATAGACAAAACAAACTTTGTTTTTAACGATTTTATAAATGATTTTTGGAGGTTTTGTATGAATTATTCACTTACAAAGAAACAAGCAAAAGAGCTTGTTGAGTCAAAACTTTCTCATTTTATAGGAGTTAATCCCAATGAGGCAACAAACGAACAGTTCTATAAGGCTATCGCTCTTATTGTAAGAGATATGATGAGCCAGGGCAGAGCTGAATTTTCAAAGGAAGGCTCAAAGAAGGGCACAAAGAGAGTTTATTATCTTTGTATGGAATTCCTTATGGGTCGTTCTCTTAAAAATAACCTTTACAACCTTAATCTTACAAAGGTGTTTGAAAGTGTGTTAAAGGATTATGGCATCAAGATGGATAGCATTTATGACTGTGAACCTGATGCAGGTCTTGGTAACGGCGGTCTTGGTCGTCTTGCTGCTTGTTATCTTGACGGTCTTGCAACTCAAGGGTACGTTGCAAAGGGTTACACAATTCTTTACGAATACGGTATCTTCAAGCAGAAGTTGGTTGACGGATGGCAGACAGAGCTCCCTGATTTCTGGCTTCCCGGTGGTGACGTGTGGCTTGTACCTCACGAAGAACAGGCTATGGAAATCAAGTTCGAGGGTGAAGTTCGTGACATCTGGGAAAATCACTATCACAGTGTTGAAATTGATAACCCAACAGTAATTCAGGCTATTCCTTATGATATGCACGTTGCAGGTAAAGACGGTAAGGGTGTTTCAGTTCTTCGTCTTTGGTCTGCAAAAGCACCAGGTCTTGATATGGCACTCTTTAATCAGGGTGACTATATGAGAGCTATGGAAAGAAATGCAATGGCAGAGGTGATTAGTAAGGTTCTTTATCCTGCAGATAATCATCCTGAAGGAAAGTCACTTCGTCTTCGTCAGCAGTATTTCCTTGTTTCAGCATCAATTCAGGATATTGTTCAGCATCATCTTCGTGAATTCGGCACAATGGATAATTTTGCAGATAAAGTTGCAATTCATGTTAATGACACTCATCCGACAATGGCTATTCCTGAACTTATGCGTATTCTTCTTGATGAATGCGGATATGGCTGGGATGAAGCTTGGAACATTGTTACAAATACAGTTGCATATACAAACCATACAGTTATGAAAGAGGCTCTTGAATGTTGGCCGGAAGACCTTTACAAGAGACTTATGCCTCGTCTTTGGCAGATTACAAAGGAAATTGACAACCGTTTCCGTTCTTATGTATGGAACAGCACATATAATGCTGATACAGTTGAGAGAATGGCAGTGATTTCAAACGGTGTTGTAAGAATGGCAAACCTCTGTGTTGCAGGTTCACATTGTGTAAACGGTGTTTCTGCTCTTCACAGCGAAATTCTTAAAGACACAGTTTTCTCTGATTTCTATGCTCTTACTCCTGATAAGTTCACAAATGTTACAAATGGTATTGCACACAGAAGATGGCTTTGCCAGGCTAACCCACAGCTTACAAAATTCCTTACAGATACTATCGGTGACGGATTTGTAAAAGATGCAGATAAACTTCTTGATTTGAGAAAGTTCAAGGATGATAAAGCTGTTCTTGATGAGCTGGGCAAAATCAAGAGAGCAAATAAGGAAGAGTTTGCAAAATATGTGCTTAAGCACAACGGAATCAAACTTGACCCTGATTCAATTTTTGATGTTCAGGTTAAGCGTCTTCACGAGTATAAGCGTCAGCAGCTCAATGCACTCAACATTCTTTCACATTACCTTGCAATCAAGGAAAATCCAAATGGGGACTTTATTCCTCACACATATATTTTTGGTGCTAAAGCTGCTTCAGGCTACTATATGGCAAAGAAAATTATTTCTTTCATCTGTGCACTTGCTGATGTAATCAATAACGACCCTGATGTAAGAGGTAGAATCAAGGTTGTTTATGTTGAAGATTACAATGTTACACTTGCTGAAAAGCTTATGCCTGCTGCCGATATTTCAGAGCAGATTTCACTTGCAGGTACTGAAGCATCAGGTACAGGTAATATGAAACTTATGCTTAATGGTGCAGTTACACTTGGTACAATGGACGGTGCAAATGTTGAGATTTATGAGGCAGTTGGTGAAGATAATATCTACATCTTCGGTATGAGCACACCGGAAGTTGAATTACTCAAAAAGCGTGGTTACAATCCTGAAGTATTCTACAATAATAATGCAGAACTTCATAAGATTCTTGACTTTGCAAATGCTCACGGAATTGGTGGTAAGATGTTCCACGAGGTGACATCTACAATTATCCACCACGACCCATATATGGCTCTTGCTGATTTCGAGGATTACAGAAATACTCAATTGAGAATTTCAAAGGACTTCCTTGACCGAGATAATTGGAACAAGATGTCACTTATGAATATCTCAGGTGCAGGTGTCTTTGCAGCAGACCGTGCTATTAACGAGTATGCAGCAAACATCTGGAACGCAAAATCAGCACTTAAAAAATAATTTAAATAACAGTATAAAAATATCCCATCCTTTTGTATTTAAGGATGGGATTATTTATTTATTTCAGGATTGTCAGTTCTGCCCATTATATAGTCCATACTCACATTGTAAAAATCTGCTAATTGCATCAGCGTTTCAGTGGGAGGAATTCTATCACCATTTTCAAATTTAGAGAGGAGAGCTTGCTCAATTCCTGTTTTCATCTGCAGAGAAATTTGAGTCAATCCTGCTTCTTTACGAAGCTTCCTTAAATTGTTTTTCATAATATCACCCTAATGACATTATGTCATAATTCTTATTGACAATTATGACAAGTTGTCATATAATGTTGTTAAAGAAAGAATGAAAATCTTGCAATTTTACGGAAAAAATCCGTAGTTTTGCATTTCGTGTTGATTTTTACTATGCGTTTTTTAAAATTGAATTGTTATAACAATTTAAAGATATTAAAGGAGGAAAATTCTATGAAAAACAAAATGAGCAAATTCCTATCAGTAACTCTGGCATTTCTGATGATAATATCTATTATTCCAATCACAGCAAGTGCGGAAACAATATCAGGTACTATTGGTGGAAACAACACATGGACATTAGATGATGAAACAGGTGTTCTTACCATTTCAGGTGCAGGTTCAATGCCCAATTATTCAGTATTAGATAGTGGCACAAAGAGTCCTTGGTATTCATCAAAGGATGTTATCAAATCTGTTGTTATCGAATCAGGTATATTATCAATTGGTGATGCTGCATTTTATGATTGTACAAATCTTAAAAGCGTTTCAATCCCTGATAGCGTAACATCAATTGGTGAAAATGCATTCAAAGAATGTTCAAGCCTTACAAGTATAACAATCCCTTATGGTGTAGAAAAGATTGAGCCTTCTACATTTTCAGGTTGCACAAGTCTTACGGAGGTAAGTCTTCCTGAAAGTATAACATCTATAGAAAATAGTGCGTTCAGAAGTTGTAAAAGTCTTGTAGAGATAGAGCTTTCAAATAGTTTAGAGTCAATTGTAGCTTTTGCTTTTTGGGGCTGTAACGGTCTTACAAATGTTGTTATTCCTGATAGTGTAACATTCCTTGGTGACTATGTGTTCAGAAATTGTGAAAATCTTAAAACAGTAACAATCCCTGTCAGTGTTGAAGAAGTTGCAAACAGCACATTTTCAGGTTGCACATCTCTTACAGATATATATTATGGTGGCACAATGGAGCAATGGTATGAGATAAGCAATGTTGCTCGTGAAAATGTAACAGTTCATTGTGAAGGAATTGACCATACTCATGAATTTACAGAATGGACTGTTATTGAGGAACCTGAATGTGATTATATGGGCTTTGAATATCGCAAATGTGAAACCTGCACTCTTGAAGAGGAAAGAGGAATCCCTGCAACAGGTCATGACTATATTACTAATGTAACTCCACCAACTTGTACAAGTCAGGGTGAAACAAAATATACTTGTTCTAAGTGTGGCGACAGTTATACAGATGACTATATCAACTCTCTTGGACATAATTATGATGAAGGTGTGGTTATAGCATCAACTTGTACAGGCAGAGGGTCAACAAAATACACTTGTTTAACTTGTGGATATTTTTATCATACTGATTATGTTGATGCATTAGGTCATAAATACGAACAGGTTGTAACAGAACCTACTTGCACAGAAGGAGGCTATACAACAAACACTTGTACAGTGTGTGGTAATAAAACAATAGGAAACAGAACAGAAAAAACAGGTCATAACATTGATAGCTGGGAGCTGGTATCTGCACCAAATTGTACAAAATACGGAACGGAAAAAGGCTTCTGCTCAAATTGTAATCAATATGTTATGCGTACAATCGAAAAGCTCGGACATGATTACGGTCAATTGATGCTTGAATATGAAGCAACTTGTACAACAGACGGACGAAAATCCAAACAATGCTCCAGATGTGGTAACAAAACAAGTATAGAAATAATTCCTGCAACAGGTCACGATTATGGTGAATGGGAGCAGATTGATGATGCAAAATGCGGAGAATACGGTAAGTTTGAAAGTATCTGTTCAACTTGTGGCAATGTGAATACTATGTCTGCACCGGCTGAACATAATTATTCATCGGAAATTACAACTCCTGCAACACATTTAACAGATGGTGTTAAGACCTTTACTTGTATTTGTGGGGACACATACACAGAAATAATTGAAAAAATTGTAGAACATAATTATGAAGCAATAGTAACTGCTCCAACTTGTACAGAAAAAGGTTACACAACATACAATTGCGAATGTGGTGATAATTACATTGATAATTACGTTAATGTAGCAGAACATATTCCTGCAGATGTAGTTGAAGAAAATTATGTTGCATCAACTTGTATCGTAACAGGAAGCAAAGAGGTTGTAGTATATTGTTCTATTTGTGAAACAGAAATAAGTCGTGAAACAGTAACTATTGAAACTGTTGAACACACATTGAATGAATATGAACAAGTGCTTGTTGAACCTACCTGTACTGAAAATGGCAGTAAAGACGTGATTTCTTGTTGTGCTGAATGTAATACTGTTATTAGCAAAGAAAATATAACAATTGATGCAACCGGTCATGAAGATAATGACGGTGACGGATATTGCGATGTGGATGATGAACTCCTTGACCCAACAGTTGAATGTAACTGCAATTGCCACAAGAAAGGCATTTCAAAATTCTTTTTCAAATTTATCCTTTTCTTCCAGAGAATTTTCGGTGTAAACAAGGTCTGTGAATGTGGTGTAGCACATTATTAAGTTAACATATAGTTGCTAAACAAATTATAATTTTTCGGGCTCTTTTGATTTGACGTATGCAGGGTAGGGCGGGGGCTTGCTCCCGCCGATAAGTAACACGCGAACCAACAACGGCGGGGTCAAGACCCCGCCCTACCGTGATATCAATTGGTTATATTTAAATCAGCGTCGCAGACCCTACAATTACGCATTACGAATTTCGAATTATCCCGATAACCTCCGATTTGTTAAACAGAAATTGTATATAAAAGATACAGAAAAAGGAAGTTCACAACAGCGTGAGCTTCCTTTTTTCATTCAATTATAAATAAATCATCAGGTGTACACTCGAGAATATCACACAGTTTTTCAATGGTTTCAAGTTGCAATCCTGTCAGAGTGTTGTCGCAAATTTTGTTGACTGTTTTATATGTTGTCTGCATCTCTTTGACTAACCAGTATCTTGTTTTTCCTTTACTCTCGAGCAATTTTTGAACATTCATTTTAATCACATTAATCACCGATTAAATATTAACATTAGTATTCCTAAAATATAATTGACCAATAGGTAGTGTACCAAATGGTTGACTACTTTAAACTTATATGTTATAATTAAGAAAAAATACAGAACCTTTGTTTGAAAAATATTATTGTCAGGGCAAAAAAATTTATATTTCTTGCAATTTTGCAGAAAAAGCCTGCAATTCTTCATTTCTATTGTAATTATTTTAAATATAAATTATACTGTAATTGAGAAAATACAATATTTTAAACATAAAGGAGAAAATTATTATGAAAAAGGCAAACAAAATTTTATCTGTTTTTCTTGTATCCATAATGTTGTTATCCCTGTGCTCTGCAACAATGTGGGCATTTGCTACCAATGAAGAAACACCCGTTGTTGATTCAGGTTTCTGTGGATTAAATGGAGATAACCTTAAATGGACTCTTTATAGCGACGGTGAACTTGTAATCAGCGGAACAGGCGAAATGGATTGGTATTTCACAACTGGTAAATTCAAAAAGGAAAAGTTAGCACCTTGGGAACAGTATTATGATGATATTGCAGTTATCACAATAGAAGAGGGTGTAACAAGTATCGGCAATGATGCATTTATCGATGATGGCATTCAGTATCACAAGATTAATATCCCTAAAAGCCTTGAATACTTTGAGGGCAATATTTTTGAATTAGCAAAGCAGTATCAGATTCCAGGAAAACACATTGCATTTTGTTATGCCGGTTCTCAAAGCGAATGGGATCGTGTTGAACGAAAGAACTACGAGTTTACATTTAATAAGCAATCACAAGAAATTGAAAGACGATATTTCAACTCGAATCATTTTAATAATGTTGAATATATAGGCTTTCATGATTATATAGGTTTGTATTTCGACGGAGAAAAGCCTGATGATTTTTGCAAAATAGAAAAAACAACAGTATATGTATCTCACAGTCCAAGAGAAAAGGTTGAACTTTATGCACATTACTATGTTGACGATTGCAATGATTGTGAACTTATCTGGACAATTGACGGCGATTCAAGATTCATTAAAGGCGATGAAAAGAAAACAACTACCGGAAATGAAGTGACAATTCGTTTCAAAGATAATACAACAGTTAATTTGAAGATTGTAGCACCAAACGGTGAAATAATTGCAGAGGACGATATCTTCCTTAAATCATCTGTAGATACAAGCCTATCATTTTGGGAAAGACTTGAAAATAAAATTGCGGAAACATTTTATATGATTTTTCTTATTATAAGTGTTTGTATAGGAGCATTGGGTTCTATGTTCTAAGATGTATTTTACTTTTATAATCAGTATTAAATTTATGCAAATATACAAATAACTAACTTGCACCGAATAAGGTTATATAACATACATCGGCGAATGTGGTGTAGCACATTATTAAGTTAACATATAGTTGCTAAACAAATTATAATTTTTCGGGATGTTTTTACGGGTGTCGATACTCGGCTCCCCTGAAAGGGGAGCTGGCGAGCGTATGCGAGACTGAGGGGTTTGTTCCCTTTATTACTTACTAATAGAGAACTTTACAACCCCTCTGTCAACTTCGTTGACATCTCCCCTTTCAGGGGAGACAAGAAATTTAAAG
>JAFTUP010000139.1 GCA_017466205.1 Clostridia bacterium | reverse complement strand
TTAATTACAGTTATTGTCATTCTTATATTTGACAGAAAAGTTATTTTAAAGATTGATTACAGTTTACTTTTCACATTCATTTTTCTTTTTATATTCATTGGAAATCTTGGTGAAATCAAGGTTATAAGCGATTTTCTGAAAAGTATTGTCATTGGTAATGAGGTGCTTGTGGGTATTATTTCAAGTCAGGTATTTTCTAATGTGCCTGCAACAATTCTCCTTTCGAAATTCACTGAAAATGTTAAGGATTTATTGATAGGTGTAAATCTTGGCGGACTCGGTACGCTTATAGCATCAATGGCAAGTTTGATTTCATTCAAATTTGTTGCTAAAGAAAAGGTTAGTACAGGAAAATACATATTAACCTTTACAGTTGTGAACATTGTATTTTTAATATTTAATCTTGGGTTATGGTTAATAATTAGATAGCAAGAGAAAACGGGCACTCTATGGGAGTACCCGTTAATTTTTAGATTTTTCGCTACGCTCAGAATGACATATATTTATTATTTTTTCTGTCCGTAATAAGCGTTTGCACCGTGTTTACGGAGATAATGCTTATCAAGGAGTTCTTGCTGCATTGGCTGAATCTGCGGATTCATCATAATGTTATGCCAAGCCATAAATGCAAGTTCTTCAAGAACAACAGCATTATGAACTGCATTATGTGGGTCAGTACCCCAAGTGAATGGTCCATGACTGTGAACAAGAACTGCAGGAATATCATTAGGTTCTTTGTCATTAAAAGTTTCAATGATTACATTACCTGTTTCGAGCTCATATTTACCACCAATTTCTGCAGGTGTCATTTTGCGAGTACATGGGATTTCACCATAGAAATAATCACCGTGAGTTGTACCCAAAGCAGGGATTCCCATACCGGCCTGAGCAAATGTTGTTGCCCAACGAGAATGAGTATGAACAACACCCCTGATGTCAGGGAATGCATTATAAAGTGCAACGTGTGTGTCAGTATCTGATGATGGATTCAAGTCACCCTCAACCTTTTTACCTGTTTTCAGGTCAACAACAACCATATCTTCAGGCTTCATAGTGTCGTATTCAACACCAGACGGTTTGATTACCATTAAACCTTTTTCTCTGTCAACACCTGAAACATTACCCCAGGTGAATGTTATAAGTCCATATTTGGGCAAGAGCATATTTGCCTCAAAGACTTCTTTTTTTAACTGTTCAAGCATAAGCTACTCCTTATTTAAGTTTCCAAGCAAGGTCAGCAAGGAACAAGTCTTTTTCGAGTCCTGCAACTGTTGTATCTTTATTGATGTGAACAAATTCGATATCCATCATATTTGCCCAATCCTTCATCTGCTCTGCGGTTACATCATAGCTGAGAACTGTATGGTGAGCACCACCTGCTGTAATCCAGCATTCGATACCTGTTTCGAGCGAAGGCTCCGCTCTCCACATTACACGAGCAACAGGAAGATTTGGCATTTCCATAATAGGTTTAACACATTCAATATCCTGACAGATAAGACGAAGACGACCACCCATATCAACAAGACTTACAACAATAGCACTACCTGCTTTACCCTCAAAAACAAGTCTTGCAGGGTCTTTTTCATTCATACCGATTCCAAGGTGATGAGTTTCAATTCGAGGCTTTCCTTCTGCCATTGAAGGACATACTTCAAGCATGTGAGCACCAAGGCTGTATTCTTCACCTTCAACAAGATGGTAAGTATAGTCCTCCATAAAGCCTGTACCACCATTTTTGCCCTCTGCCATTGCTTTCATAATAGCAGTCATAGCAGCAACTTTCCAGTCACCTTCGCCACCGTAACCGTAGCCCTGAGCCATCAAATGCTGGCTTGCAAGACCGGGAAGCTGTTCCATACCATAAAGGTCCTGGAATGTGTTTGAAAATGCCATACAGCCCTCTGCATCAAGCATTTTCTTCATTGCAATTTCTTCACGAGCCTGGTAACGGATTGCTTCAATATTGTCAGTTGCAATATCATATTCAGCCTTATAAACATCCATTAAAGCATCAATTTCTGCATCAGTTACTTCATTCATAACCTTTACAAGGTCACCAACTGCCCAAGTATTAACCTGCCAGCCGAGTTTTGCCTGTACCTCTACCTTATCGCCTTCTGTAACAGCAACTTCACGCATATTGTCGCCAAAACGCATAACTTTAAGCTCTTTACTTACAGCAACACCCACTGCTGAACGCATCCAGTCACCAAGACGAGCACGAACTGATTCCTTTGTCCAATGACCTGCAATAACCTTACGAGGCATACGAAGTCTTGCTGCGATAAATCCGTGTTCACGGTCACCGTGAGCAGCCTGATTAAGGTTCATAAAGTCCATATCAATTTCATCGTTAGGAATTTCAACATTGTACTGTGTTGCAAGGTGACAATATGGTTTCTGTAAATCTACAAAACCATTAATCCACATTTTTGATGGGCTGAATGTATGACACCAAGTAATAATACCTGCACACTTCTTGTCATAGTTTGCTTCTCTTACAACATCTGTGATTTCTTTGTTTGTTTTAGCAGTTACTTTATAAACAACCTTACAAGGAAGTGAACCTGAATTATTCAGTTCATCAACCATTTCCTGTGCACGAGCTGCAACTGTTTCCAAAACTTCAGGACCATAAAGGAACTGACTGCCAACTACAAACCAAAATTCATAATTTTTTAAACTCATAATATTTTTCTCCTTTTATTTAAGAACATCAATTGCTGCTTTTTCCACTGCAACTGCTGACTCATATCTCTTAATATATTCATTGAAGCCATCAACATCTGCTTGGTCAGGCTCAATTACACTTGCTTTATATTCTGCAAAAACTTTTTCATCAAGGTAAGCTTCAAGAGTTTCATTTTCACTCTTATTAACCATATATGCAGCAAGAAGTGCAATACCCCAAGCACCGCCCTCACCTGCTGTTTCCATAACTGCAACAGGAGTGTTGAGGGCCCCTGCCATAAGTTTTTGTCCAACAACAGGAGTCTTGAAAAGTCCGCCATGACCTAAAAGCTTTTCAATCTTAACATTTTCCTTATCAAAAAGGATATTCATACCAAGACGAAGAGTTGCCATTGTTCCGTAAAGCTGAGAACGCATAAAGTTTGCAAGACTGAATTTACTGTCAGGCATTCTGACTAACAACGGTCTGCCCTCAGCAGTATCTGTTACAGGCTCACCTGAATAATAGTTAAAGCTGATGATACCGTTACAATCTGCATCACCTTTAAGTGCCTCTGCATAGAGCATATCATAAAGTGCAGGCTTATTGAATTCTACACCTGAATTTGCTAAAACTTCAGCAAAAAGCTTTACATAAGCATCCAAATCAGATGTACAAGTGTTACAATGCACCATTGCAACAGGCTTACCTGTAGGAGTTGTAACCATATCAATTTCTGTATAAACATCTGAAAGTGCTTTATCGAGGACAATCATACCAAAAATTGATGTACCTGCTGAAATATTACCTGTATGTACTGCAACGCTGTTTGTTGCAACCATACCTGTACCTGCATCACCCTCAGGAGGACAAAGCGGACTACCTTCTTCTAATTCACCTGTTGGGTCAAGAAGTAATGCCCCCTCTTTTGTAAGTGTTCCTGCATTTTCTCCTGCAACAAGAATTTCAGGAAGAATATCAAGTAATTTCCAAGTGTATCCCTTTGAAGCAATTTTATTATCAAATGCTTCAACCATTTTTTCGTCGTAACAGTTTTTAGTGCTGTCAATCGGGAACATACCTGCTGCTTCACCGATGCCTATTACCTTTTCACCGGTCAATCTCCAATGAACATAGCCTTCAAGTGTAGTTAAAAAGTCAATTTCCGGAAGATGGTCTTCACCGTTAAGAATTGCCTGATAAAGATGCGCTATACTCCATCTTTGCGGAATGTTAAATTTAAAGAGCTCTGTAAGCTCTGCTGCTGCCTGTTCGGTAATTGTATTTCTCCAAGTTCTGAATTCAGCAAGTTGTTTTCCGTCTTTATCAAAAGGCAGATAACCGTGCATCATAGCAGAAAATCCCATTGATTTGAGTTTTGTAAGCTTAACACCATATTTTTCTTCAACATCTGTTTTAAGATTTTTATAAGCATCCTGAAGTCCTGCCCAAACGTCATCAAGATGATATGTCCATACACCATTTTCAAGGCGATTTTCCCAACCGTGACTACCCTGAGCAACAGGGTTGTGCTTTTCATCAATCAAAACAGCTTTGATACGGGTTGAACCCATTTCAATACCAAGTATGTCATTACCGATTTGAATTGAATTTTTAACAGATTGAATATCCATTTTCAAATTCTCCTGTTCACAAAATATTATCTTAAAGATTATAACACTTTAAAGTGAAGTTCGCAATAGTTTATTATATTAATTTGCTCATTTCCGCATCGTTGAATGTAAATGCAGAGGTTGGTGCTATTTCCTCAATAAAGCTGATAATTTCCTCATAAGATGCAGCTTTTATATCAATACGATTGACATTCTGATTAAAAATGCCCCATTGACTGCCGGCGTTATATGTTTTGTAATTCCACTTAGTACGATTGATTTTGCAAAGCTCATACAGCATCTGAGCAAAATACTCATTTTCACCATTATTGTATTCACCGTTATAAACTGCAACATCCCATTTTCTTCTGATTTTTCGCAACTCTTTTACACGATATAAAATCATATCTGTTGTTTTATCGTAAATATGAAGCTGATACATAACATTTTCATATCCACATTCTTTTGGATTAGGCAAAACCTCTGTTGACCAGATACCTTCAAAAGAGATTATGTGGTTTTCGTCAACTTCTCTTATTGCTTTATAAAGAATATCATAAGCCTTATTAGTTTGTGCTACTGCCTCTTCGCTTTCTGCTTGCCAGGAATACTCACCATCATATCCGCTGTTGTTTTGTGGCTCATTCAAAAGGTCATAAACTGCAATTACTTCATTGTCCTTGTATCTTTCAGCAATGGTTGTCCAGAGTTCAACGCAAGTATCCATTTTTTCTTCGTAAAGTTCATTTCTGCCTGCTTTACCTGTGCTGTGATTTTTGCTTTGACCACCGGGTGCTCCATGCATATCAAGAATGATATAAATTCCGTATTTTTCGCATTGTTCAATTAACCAATCAATACGCTTAAAGCCCGGATTGTCATTATGGTCAGTTGTAAGCCAAGTACCGTCTTCGTTCATAAAATTACGATACCAGAATGGCACACGCACACAGTTAAAACCAAGCTTTTCAATCTGTGCAATATCTTCTTCGGTAATAAAATTAT
>JAFTUP010000138.1 GCA_017466205.1 Clostridia bacterium | reverse complement strand
TTATCGGCTCCTGTCATTTCTATTCTTAATATTTTTGTTGTTACGGTTATTACGCCGTTCTTCGAGTTGCCGCTGTCTTTCTTCCTGCTGATTAACATAGCGGGCATATTCTTCCTGCTGTGCTATTTCAGCCTTGGTAAGATAATTAGGTGGCGGCTCACCTATGAGCTTTGAAACGGTATCAACGCTTCGGTTAAAATCATATTCGCTGATGTTGTAATTTGTTTCGACTGTCTGTCTTACCTCTTTTTCTTTTTCGGGGCGTATTTTCATTCTCTCAGCTTTCAGCTCTTCTGCATCTGCTCCATCAGCCTGTTTCTCAGTTTCTTGATATTGAACAAGTGTCTTTTGAATCTCTGATTCCATTCTCTTTTCCTCGGCTTCAAGCTTTGGAATTTCAAACCTACGCTTTTTCTCAAAGTAAGGCTTTGTATCAATAACGTCCTGTTCGGTTTCACATTCGTTTTGTGAGAGAATGTTCTGCATTTTGAATTTCAGCTCTTTAAGCTCAAATTCATAGTGACCAACATAATAATTAGCTTCGTTATACTTCTGCTTCATAACCTTGGGAGTGAGCTTAAGTTTTTTCTTTGCCTCTTTGAGTTTTTCTTCTGTGGTTTTAATATCTTCCTGTAGCTTATGGAAGTACACATAGAACTCATCTGCATCACGTACTTCATTCATGGCCTGATGCTTCATATTGTTAATGCTCTTTCTTTCACATTCAAGGATTATCATACTGACACGGATACCTTCAAGAGCATCTACAAGTGCAGGTATGAGCAGTTTTGCCGCAGTAATAACAAGTTCAGTGAGTGCCTGAACAGTTTTACGAAGGCTGATAATCAGGCTGTTATCCTTACGGATGAGAATATTGATTCTCATTCTCTCTGTGACTTTTCCTTTTTTCTTCATTTTCTTGCTTGAAACACCCTCGTGAATAGTCGGTTGCAGAAGTATTCCTCTTGCGACAAAGCTTCGGTGGTCAATAGGCTCAATGTTCTGTTCTTCTAAATCTCTGTTTACAATATCAGCCCACAACTTTCTCCACTCATATAGCTGTTCATCGCTGTTCCAACGCTCACTTATGGGATTCTGTCTACCGTACTTTGTGCTTTTTGGGTATTTGTTTACTCTCTCATAACCGTCAGCTTTCGATGGTGGCAGATATACTTTCTTACCGTCAACATAATACTGATACTGCTTTTCCCAACCCTCATTTTTTGCACATAAAAATTCAGAGGCGGTAAAGCCTTGTTCCTTACCGTCTCTGATACACAAATATTCTTTTTCGGTTTTTCTTTGCCAAGTACCGTCAGGGTTTAACGGTCTGACAGTTGCCATAATGTGAGCGTGAGGATTGCCTTCGCCCGTATCGTGAATACAGACATCAACACACATACCGTCATCTACAAGAGCCTTAGCAAACTCTTCTGCCTCTGCAATCTGCCTTTCACGGCTGACTTCAACGGGCAGAGCAACAATAAACTCTCTTGCCAAACGGCTGTCCCTTGTTTTCTCCGTTTCTTCAACTGCGTTCCATAGCTTACTTCTGTTGTACCATTCAGGCGGAGCGTGTGACGGGAGAAAGATTTTCTCATAGACAAGACCGCCTTTCCTTGTGTAATCGTGTTTTACGCCGTCATACTCGTTAGTGATTTCACTGCAGCTCATATATGCACTTGCGGCTACCGCTGAGCGACCGACACCACGGGTTATGACTTTGACTTCAAGGTGATAAATTGCGGGTATCACGTCCTTTCATAGTTGATTTTTTAATCATATGATGCCGATTCTATGATTCGTAGGGTGCAAAATTGCAATAAATGCTGTATAATTAGAGTCACAGGAGGCGATTTCAATGAATGAAAATAAGACCGGTGTATTTATTTCTACTCTAAGAAAAGAAAAGGAATTGACTCAAGCTCAGCTTGCTGAAAAACTTAATGTTACAGATAAAGCTATTTCTCGTTGGGAAACAGGCAAAGGAATGCCTGACTCATCTCTTTTAGTTCCGCTTGCCAATATATTAGGTATAACGGTAAACGAATTACTTACAGGAGAAAAAATTCCCGAAGAAACTTTTACTCAAAAGTCAGAAGATAATTTGGTTGTTGCTGTTCAAAGAACTGAAACAGCAGTAAAAAAAGGTAAAACGGTAAAATTCTTCTTAATTGTTGCTGTGATTTTTTGTGTTTTCTCAATATCATTTCTTATTAAAACAGTGATTGATAAGCAAAATACTGTTACATATGTCGGCGACTTTGGCACAAAGAACAGAATCGCTGTAACTGAATTGCTTATTGATTTAGATAGTCGTAATAGCTATTTTTCAGAAAATACTGTTTGCACAGATATTGATATCAGACTTGACGAGAATGGAAATTTTAAGCATGCTGAAATCAAAATGAATGATGAATCAATGCATGAATATATCAATCTTGTTTTACTTTCTCCAAGTGAACAGCCTGAACAGCTATCATACATAATTACTAAAAAATATAGTTATTACTCTACTGAAGACGGAATATTGTATTCGGATTTATGTGATTTTTTGAAAAATGAAGACTTTATAGAATCTGCAAAAAAATATAGTGAAATTGAAAGATTTAATGAGTTTTATATAACCGGAATGTCAACATTATATTTTAACTTTGATGGTAATGGTAATACGGGTTTTGCTACTCAACATCTTTTTGCTAATGATGAATTAAAAAAGGTAAATGATGATTATGGTATGAACGGAAAATATTATGAAATAGGGGTTGGTACCATTGATACCGTAACAGGTGTAAACTGTACTTGTTTTGGAGTCTATATTGAAAGATAAAAGCAGTTTTCCTTTCCACACAAAGAGAACATTACATTTCTTGACTTTATAGATTGTTTTTGTTGGTTTGATTGTGGTATAATACTTTAAACTTATTTGGCAGGTGAAAGAGAATGAATATAAAAGCTTTGATTAAAAGTCTCCCGTTGCAGAATAATCCGAAAAAGTACGAACAGTTCGTAAGAGAACTTGATTATAAGAAAATGCTTGCAGAAGATCCGGTGGAAATTAGAGATAAATACTATCTTGAAAATGAAAATTTAGTTGAAACTGATTTAGCACATGCTTCTGCCACCCATGAACTTCACAATAAACTTAATGAAAAGTATAAACTTTCTGAAGTTGCTACTGCCGATACCGATTTTGAAAAGGTTATTCAGGTTTTAAATTGGCTTACACAAAACACTTTTTACAATGGAGCGCAGATTCATTCACTGACAGATAATACACTAGATATTTTAAAATATGCTTTCGGCAAATCTTTTAAAAAAGCACTTTGTTGTAGGTTAAAAGCAATCTCTTTTTCAGATTGTCTTGTCGCTGTCGGAATTAAAGCATATCCTGTTTGTATGTGTTCAACTGTAGTAAAGAACAGTCATTTTATTTGCCGTGCATATATAAGTGAACTTGATAAATGGTGTGCTTTTGACCCCTCGTTTGGTTGTTGGTTTGCCGATAAAAACGGAAAACCTCTTGATGTTTTTGAAATGAGAGAAATGTTTTTACAAGGTGATGAGCCTATTGTCAACGGATATAATTTTAATGGTACCACAGAATGTCTTGATGTCTATATTAATGCTTTTCTGAAAATGTGTATCTCTAATCTTTCAACTTGGCGTGATAATTCTATGGATAGAAGAGATAAGAAGAAATTGCCAGACAAAAAGAAATTTAATGGAAAAATTCCAAGCGAAAAAACTGTTGAGTAAAAACATGAAATCTAATATTTTTGTTTGTACAAACAAATAAAGTCTTCTGCTCTCTACCGTGAGAGCAGTTTGCTTTTTATCTTTGGATAGTGTGATATACATACTCTCTTCGGTTAAGCGGTTGTTTTTATTAGATTAGGTGTGATATAATTGTTTATATTTATAAAGTGAGGTTTGTGTATGGAATTGTTGTTTTCAGGTGGAAAATTTGTGTCATCCAAAGACGAATTGAATTATAACGAAGTTCTTGATGATTTTCAAAATGCAGAAACTATTAGAATAATTACATATAACATTTCAAAAAGAACATATAATGATAGACTTTTAGAAATGTTAAAAAATACAAATGCGGATGTTCAAATTATTACTAACATTCCTTCAAGAATGCCTGAATACTATCATACATATTCCGGGAATTTTATGCGTTCAAAGGCGAAAGAGAATATTCAGATTTATATTTCAAAGTTGAATCCCGATAAATTTTCAGGTCAGTTTTCTCCATTTTTTAATGTTCATAATCATGCAAAACTGATAGGAACAGAAAACATTGTGTATATTGGTTCTGCCAATTATTCGAATGAAAGTGCTGATAATGTTGAAGCAGGTGTTATAATTCAGGACAAAATATTTATCAATAAGTTGTATAAAGACTTTTTTGAAAACATAAAAAATGAATCTCTTTCATATTTCGATGAAAACTTTAATGCTTTTCATCTCTTTGTTTTATCTCTTTATGTCAAGTTTCACCAACATCATAAAAAGTTATTACAAGACCTATACACAGACTATGAAAGAACAAAGATGTGTGTAGCTGATGCAATTTATATTGATGAAAGCGATTTAGCAATCCTATACAAAGACCTTGAAGAACTTGATGCCATATCTCAAGTTGCTGACGATACCTTTGATGAAATAAATGATGATTATAACGATGCACTTGAAGAAATGAAAGAGCGTTTTGACGCACTAAGCATCGACTGGTTAAAAGACCTAATTTCTGAAGACGGTTCTTTGTATCAACTTGCAACTTTTGATAAAGAAACGGAAGCTAATAATATTTTACAAAACGATTCCGCTCATGTTGCTTATGATGAATACTTAGACACCTACGCAGAAACAGCAGTTGATATTGCTGCAGAAAGATTTTCTGTGCTACATAACAATTTTAGTGAAGAATCAGATGAGTTTCTTGCTGAATTTGAAAAAATTTTGACGGCTTTAGATTTAGCACTTGCATTTGTTGATAAATGGAAATCATCAAAAATTAATTCAGAAATTGATAATACATAATTTTATTGATTTTCAGGTTATTTCGCATAATCAGTAATTTTGCTTCGTCTGCACCCTCGGAGAGCGCACTGCACCGCCTTTACGGTGGTGAGTAAGTGCGCCCTTAAGGGAAATATATCAGCCTTTAGTTCAGCCTTCCCAGTAAATACCTCTCAATATCAGTAAGTTTCATTGTCTTGATTTCAGGTAAAAGCTTCTCCAAAATCGCACCCTCTACAATAAGTCTGTGGTTTCGCTCTGTGCGTTCCTTCTTACGGTTGCGGTTTTCAGCCTGTTCAAGTCTGTGCTTGGCTTGTATGAGCTTTTTCTCGTTGTCAGTCATAATCATCACCTCCAATCTGTTGGCACCGTAAGCGGTGCCGTTTTTTATTGTGTTTTCCTCTGTGGCTCCAAAATCCGAATGTTTTGGCACCGTTAAAACATATCAAGAAATGCCAATGCCTCTGCATCATTTTTCAGCTTCTGCTCCTCAGTTAACTCCATATCAATACCCGCCGAAGAAGGAGCAACTGACGTAACAACTGAAATATTGGTCAGTTCCTCTTTCAGAATCTCTCTGAACTTTTCTAGCAGTTCATCATCTGCCGTCTGCTCCTCTTCATAAGCAATAGCCAATTTAATCGCATCAATGATAAACTGATTTCTTGACTTGTACTTTTCTTTATCAAAGCTGTTCAGATAATCAATGATTGCCGTGTGCTCTGTGTCGCTTAAATTAAAGCGGACATTTATGCGGTACTCACTCATATCCTGCCACTCTTCATCATAGTTTCGGCAAGGTACTCATAACCCTTAGCCGCCGCACAGAGGTCATCAACAAAACGAACACGGTCTGCATTGAACTTGTAGAAATTCTTTACAAGGCAACCGCCACCACCGGTGATATACAGCATCATTGTGTTCTCATCGTACCCGTGGTCACGGAGCCTGTGAAAGATTTCAGCTACATATTTCTGCAACTCTGCCTTGATAATCTTCATATCAGACTGAATAATGTTTGCAGTACCCTTGCAAAGCACCTCATCAATAATATGCTCATTGATTTCTCTCTGTGTTTTTCTGAGGAATGCTTCACGGATATCAACAGTACAGAAATGAGTACCAAACTTTTCCGTGTACATTCTCTTTGACTGTGGTCTGCCGTTAATGACATAGAGAACATTCATGGTGCCGTTGCCAATGTCAGCGACAAGATTCACACCATCCATTTTTGTTGCAAACTGCGAAACCGCCGCATATCCCTGTGGATAGATACTTGCACCTGCTATTTTGATTTTGTACTCGGT
>JAFTUP010000137.1 GCA_017466205.1 Clostridia bacterium | reverse complement strand
GATGGTGCTGCAATCGGCACACCACAACTCTCAATTATAGCCCTTGCATAGTCACTTTTTGGCATCCTCACAGCAACTGTATCGAGATTTCCCGAAACAACATCAGAAATTTTATCACTCTTTTTCATAATCATAGTAAGGGGAGCAGGCCAGAATTTTTCAGCCATAATCTTCACTTTTTCAGGAATTTCCTTAACTAATGGTGCTAAATCCTCAAACTTACTGATATGAACAATAAGTGGATTGTCACTTGGTCTGCCTTTTGCAACAAAGATTTTCTTTACTGCATTTTCGTCAAAGGCATTTGCACCTAAACCATAAACAGTTTCAGTTGGTATTCCCACAACTTCACCTTGGTTTATAAGCCTTTTTGTCTCAGCTAATGCTCTTTCATATTCAGTTGTAATATTAATTACTACTGTTTCCATAAAAATATCCTTATTCGTTAGCTTTAAGTTTTTCTGCTGTATCTGCTGTGATAAGTGCGTCGATAATCTCGTCAAGGTCACCGTTCATAATCTGCTCGATTTTATAAAGTGTAAGACCGATTCTGTGATCACTGACTCTGCCTTGTGGGAAATTGTATGTTCTGATTCGTTCACTTCTGTCTCCGGTACCGACCTGACTCTTTCTCTGACCTGCAATTTCAGCATCGTGCTTTGCCTGTTCAATTTCAAGAAGTCGTGAGCGAAGAACTTTAAGTGCTTTATCTTTATTTTTGTGCTGACTTCTTTCATCCTGACACTCAACAACCATACCTGTCGGCAGGTGAGTAACACGGATAGCAGAAGAGGTCTTGTTAACTTTCTGACCGCCTGCACCACTTGAACGGAAAACATCAATCTGTAAATCAGCAGGATTCAGTTCAAAGTCAACATCTTCAGCTTCAGGAAGAACAGCAACTGTAACGGTAGAAGTCTGAATTCTGCCCTGACTCTCTGTTTCGGGAACACGCTGAACTCTGTGAACACCACTTTCAAACTTAAATCTTGAATATGCACCGTCACCATCAACAGAGAAAATCACTTCTTTATATCCGCCAAGTTCAGTTGGGTTTTCGCTGAGTATTTCCATTTTCCAGCCACGAGATTCAGCGTACATTGTGTACATTCTAAAAAGTGAATTTGCGAAAAGTGCTGCTTCTTCACCGCCTGCACCACCGCGGATTTCAATAATAACACTTCGGTCATCATTAGGGTCACGAGGGAGAAGAAGAATTTTAAGCTCCTCCCAAGTTACTTCAAGCTGTTCCTTTGCAGTTTCAAATTCCTCCTGCACCATTTCCTTAAAATCTTTATCCATTCCACCTTCATCGAGGAGCATTTTTGATTCCTCGAAAGTGTCTTTATAACCTTTATATTCACGGAATTTTTCAACAACAGGAGTCAACTGCTTTAATTCCTTCATTAGCTTTGTATATAACTGCTGGTCACTGACAGTCTGGGGGTCGCAAAGCTGTTCATTGACACTTTCAAATCTTTCTTCAATACCTAATAATTTATCAAACATCTACCTGTACTCCATCTCTCAAAACTTTTTTAATATTCTTCTCAATTTTTATTCTTGGAACCATTACTTCACGGTCACATTTTATGCAACGAACGCGAAAATCCATACCTGCTCTGAGCACTAAAAACTGCTTTCCGCCACAGGGATGCTCTTTTTTCATTTCAAGAATATCGTTTACTTTTATGTCCATAATCTTCACCAATTATATAGTATATCACAAACAATCGAAAAATAAAATACTTAAATTGCATATCTTAACATATATTTTCACAAGAAGAATTTAAAATCAAAGAAAAGGTGAAATTTATGAAAAATTACTATCCTGAGGGAACACTTTTTGAAAACAGACAAAACAAAAAATATATGGAGTCCGTTGCGGGACTTCGCGAGTGCTTTTTCTCTGAAAGAATTTTAGAGGCAAGAGCTACAATG
>JAFTUP010000136.1 GCA_017466205.1 Clostridia bacterium | reverse complement strand
TGTTAGTTGATAACTGTGAAATGCATCTAGTAAAAAATCCGGCACAGTTCGAGTTGATATTAACTGATAATATGTTTGGTGATATTTTATCGGATGAAGCATCAATGATTACCGGCTCAATCGGTATGATACCATCATCAAGTCTTGGTGCAACTTCCTGCGGTCTGTATGAGCCTATTCACGGCTCTGCTCCCGATATTGCAGGCAAGGATGTAGCTAACCCAATCGGCACAATTTTATCTGCTGCTATGATGCTCCGTTTCAGCTTTGATATGCCTGATGAAGCGGATGCTATTGAAAATGCAGTTTCTGAATATCTTGATAAAGGCTATCGCACAGCCGACATTATGAGCGAGGGAGGAACTCTCGTTGGATGCAGTAAGTGCGGAGAGCTGATTTGCGAGAATTTGAGAAAGGGGTGTTAGGTGTGCAACTTTGCGGTTCAGATATCATAGTAAAAACTTTAATTGAACAAGGATGTGACACAGTTTTCGGTTATCCTGGAGGTCAAATCCTCAATGTGTATGACAGTCTTTATAAATACCAAGACGAAATAAATCATATACTTACCGCCCACGAACAAGGCGCCACACATGCCGCAGACGGATATGCGAGAGTTACAGGTAAGGTTGGCGTTGTTATCTCGACATCAGGTCCGGGCGCGACAAATTTAGTTACGGGTATAGCAACTGCATATCTTGATTCTATTCCAATGGTTGCTATTTGCGGAAACGTTCCTACAACTCAGATTGGTACAGATAGTTTTCAGGAAATCGACATAACAGGCGTGACACTTCCCATTACCAAGCACAATTATTTTGTAGGCTCGGTGGAAGACCTTGCTGATACTATTCGTGAGGCGTTCAAGCTTGCAAAATCAGGCAGACCGGGACCGGTACTAATTGATGTGCCGAAGGATGTTCAGATTGCTCAGTGTGAATATGAGGAAAAAGCAACTGTTCAAAAAGATGAGCCTTTCGCTGCAAAAGATGTGCGTATCATCGAGGCGGCTTCGATTATCAATTTCGCTAAACGTCCATTTATTTATTTCGGTGGCGGTGTGATTACATCAGAAGCGCAAGTAGAAATGCTCGAACTTAGCGAAAAGATTGACGCACCGATTGGATGTTCTTTAATGGGACTTTCAGGGATTCCTACAGACCATCCAAGATTCCTTGGTATGCAGGGAATGCACGGACACTTCGCATCTTCAATGTCAATGCACAATGCAGATGTAATCCTCTCTCTCGGTGTGCGCTTCAATGACCGTGTTACAGGCAATCGTTCAAAGTTTGCAACAGGTGCGAAAATTGTTCATATTGATGTGGATGGCTCAGAGCTAAATAAAACCGTCAATTCTGTGTGCGGACTTCGTGGAGATGTTAAGCTTACCTTACAAAAGCTTCTTCCTCTTATAAACGAAGATAAAAAAGAAGAATGGATGAAAAAGGTCAATGCTTTCCGCGTGGAAGAAGAAACCTATCTTGACAACCGAGAGGGACTTACACCGCGCAGAGTAATACTTACACTTAACAAACATTTAGGAGAGAACACAGCAGTATGTACTGATGTAGGTCAGCATCAGATGTGGTCAGCGCAAAGCCTTAATTTCAAAACCTCTCGCCGTTTTGCTTCAAGTGGTGGTCTTGGTACAATGGGTTATGGCTTTGGTGCAGCAATCGGTACGGCATACGGACCAGGTGAACGTAGCGTACTTATAACAGGAGACGGAAGCTTTGGAATGAATCTTAATGAGCTTGCAACCGCCGTAAGATATAATGTTCCTGTTGTTGTTATCATTATGAATAACGGTGTTCTTGGAATGGTAAGACAGTGGCAGACCTTGTTCTACGATAAACATTATTCCAATTCTGTACTACAGAGAAAAACCGATTTTGCGGCATTTGCCCGTTCCTTTGGCGCTGACGGTGAAGCGGTAACAACTCCCGAAGAATTGGATGAGGCACTTGCAAAAGCTTTCAAAACCGAAGGTCCTTATATCATAGATTGTAAGATAGACAAGGATGAATTTGTTCTGCCTATGCTCCCACCGGGTGGAAGTATGGATGATATTATTACAAAATTGGAGGTGGAGTTATGAACCGATATACAGTAGCCGTTCTTGTGCGAAATCAGTTTGGTGTTTTAAATCGCCTTACAAGTATGTTCAGACGCCGTCAGTTTAACATCAGCTCCATCACCGCAAGCGAGAGTGAATCGGGTGATTATTCACGCATTACTTTCAGCTTTGACGGAGAAGAAAACGGAAAGCAACAGCTTATCAATCAGCTTTACAAATTACCTGATGTATGCTCTATTAAAGAACTATCGACAGATAATTCTTTAAGTTGTGAGCTTATGCTTATCAAACTGAAAAATGATGGTTCTTCCCGTGAAGATATTCGTGCAGCAGCCGAGGCGTTCAAAGCAGAAACAATTGATTACACTAAAGATTCTATCGTACTTCGTGTTATTGGAGACAGTACAAAGATGGATGAATTTATTTCACTTATGCGTGATTTTACAATTTTAGAAATCTGCCGTACCGGTACGGCATCAATAGAAAAAGGCAGTGCAACACTGCGTCAAAATTTAAATTTATAATAAGAAAGAGGTAATAAAAATGGCAAGAATTTTTTATCAGCAGGATTGTGATTTGGAGAAATTATCAGGAAAAACCGTTGCTATCATCGGCTATGGTTCACAGGGACACGCACACGCACTTAACTTAAAGGACAGCGGTGTTGATGTTGTTGTTGGTCTTTACGAAGGCTCAAAAAGTTGGGCAAAGGCTGAAAGTCAGGGACTTAAAGTTATGACAGCAGCAGATGCAGCTAAAAACGCCGACATCATTATGATTCTTATTAATGATGAAAAGCAGGCAAAGCTCTATAAGGAAAGCATTGAGCCTAATTTAACAGAAGGAAAGACACTTGCATTTGCTCATGGTTTCAATATTCATTTTGGTTGCATCACCCCTCCTGAAAATGTAAATGTAATTATGATCGCACCGAAAGGTCCCGGTCATACAGTTCGCAGTGAGTATCAGGCAGGCAAAGGTGTTCCGTGCTTAATTGCAGTTCATCAGGATGCAACAGGCGATGCCTGGGATTTAGGTCTTGCTTATGCACTTGGTATCGGCGGTGCAAGAGCAGGTGTACTTGAGACCACATTCAGAACAGAAACAGAAACCGACCTCTTTGGTGAACAGGCAGTTCTTTGCGGTGGCGTTTGTGCTCTTATGCAAGCGGGTTATGAAACGCTTACAGAGGCAGGCTATGATCCGAGAAATGCTTACTTTGAATGTATCCACGAAATGAAATTGATTGTAGATCTTATCTACCAAAGCGGATTTGAAGGTATGAGATATTCTATCTCCAACACAGCTGAATACGGTGATTATGTGACAGGTCCGAAGATTATTACAGAAGATACAAAGAAAGCAATGAAGAAAATCCTTTCCGATATTCAGGACGGAACATTTGCAAAAGAATTCCTGCTTGAT
>JAFTUP010000135.1 GCA_017466205.1 Clostridia bacterium | reverse complement strand
CTTGGCGGCTGTAAATTTGACGTATCTATAATCGAAATGGGAGACGGCGTAAAAGAGGTTCTTGCTACCGCAGGTAACAACAAGCTCGGCGGTGACGACTTTGACAAGCGCGTTATGGACTATATTGTAAGCACCTTCAAGGCAGAGCAAGGCATTGACCTGTCGGGCGATAAGATGGCTATGCAGCGCGTTAAAGAGGCTGCTGAAAAAGCAAAGATTGATTTATCAGGTATGACAACCGCAGACATCAACCTCCCCTTTATCACCGCTGACTCTACAGGTCCTAAGCACTTTGAAACAACACTTACCCGTGCTAAATTCAATGAGCTTACCGCAGACCTCGTCGAAGCTACTATGGGACCCGTTCGTCAGGCTATCGCTGACTCAGGTCTTGACAAGGCAGAAATCCACAAGGTTCTTATGGTTGGTGGTTCTTCAAGAATTCCTGCAGTTCAGGAAGCAGTTAAGAAATATACAGGTAAAGAGCCATTCAAGGGCATTAACCCTGACGAATGTGTAGCAGTTGGTGCTGCAATTCAGGGTGGTGTTTTAGGCGGTGAAGTTGAAGGACTTCTTCTCCTTGACGTTACTCCACTTTCACTTGGTATTGAAACAATGGGTGGCGTAAGCACAAAAATTATCGAAAGAAATACAACAATCCCAACAAAGAAGAGTCAGATTTTCTCAACAGCTGCTGACAATCAGACATCAGTTGAAGTTCACGTTCTTCAGGGTGAAAGAGAATTTGCAAGAGATAACAAGACTCTTGGTGTGTTCCATCTTGACGGAATTCTTCCTGCACGTCGCGGTGTGCCACAGATTGAAGTAACATTTGACATTGATGCTAACGGTATCGTTAACGTTTCTGCTAAAGACCTTGGTACAAACAAGGAACAGTCAATTTCAATCACATCTTCAACAAATATGTCAAAAGAGGACATCGAAAAGGCAGTTCAGGATGCAGAAAAGTTTTCTGAAGAGGATAAGAAGCGTAAGGAAGCAGTTGACACAAGAAATGCTGCTGACCAGATGGTATATCAGTGTGAAAAGATTCTTGCTGATGAGGGTGACAAGATTCCTGAAAATGACAAGGCAGATATTCAGGCTAAAGTTGACGCTCTTAAGGAAGCACTCAAGGGTGAAGATGTTGAGCTTATCAAGTCAAAGCAGGAAGAACTCACACAGAGCTTCTATAAGATTTCAGAAGAACTTTATAAGCAGGCTCAGGCAGCTCAGGGTGGTGCAAATTCCGGTGCAGGATACGACCCTAATGCCGGTTATGACCCTAATGCCGGTGCAGCACCAAATGGCGATGGCTACTATGATGCTGACTTCAAGGATGTAAACTAATAGTAATTAATAAATAAACGGGCAGACCCTAAAAAAGTCTGTCCGTAAATCCGTATTATTTGGAGATACTTATGGCAGAAAAAAGAGATTATTATGAGGTGCTCGGTGTTGATAAATCAGCATCAGATGATGAAATAAAAAAAGCTTATCGTAAAGCTGCAAAAAAATATCATCCCGACTTAAATCCCAATAATAAAGAGGCTGAAGAAAAATTCAAAGAGGCAAATGAAGCCTATGAAATTCTTTCCGATAGTGAGAAAAAAGCACGATATGACCAGTTCGGCCACGCAGGTGTTGACCCTAACTACGGTGCAGGTCAAGGTGGCTATGGTGGTGGCTTTGGCGGAATGGATTTCGACCTTGGTGACATTTTTGGCTCAATTTTCGGCAATGGTTTCGGTGGATTTGGCGGTGGCGGAAGAGCAAACCCAAATGCACCACAGCGTGGTAGTGATACTCAGGCAAGTATTACAATTTCCTTTGAAGAAGCAGCAAAAGGCTGTTCTCGTTCAATAGATACAATGCGAATTGAAACCTGCGACGAATGTAACGGAAATGGTTGTCAGAGTGGTACTTCACCAAAAACTTGTCCTGAATGTCACGGTCGTGGTCAGGTTACTGTTCAGCAGAGAACACCTTTCGGTGTGATTCAGTCATCAAAACCTTGTTCACATTGTAATGGCAGAGGAACAGTCATTGAAAAGCCTTGTAAAAAATGTAACGGTGCTGGTCGAGTTCGTAAGAGTGCAAAGCTTGATATCAACATCCCTGCAGGTGTTGATGACCGTCAGATTCTTACAGTTCGTGGTCAGGGTAACAAGGGTGTCAACGGTGGCCCGGCAGGTGACCTTAATATCGTTGTAAATGTTCGTCCTCATCCTATTTTTGAACGTGACGGATATAATGTCTGGTGTGATGTTCACCTCACATTTATGCAGGTTGCATTGGGTTGTACAATTCAGGTTCCAACCCTTGACGGTAAAGTAGAATATTCAGTACCTGCAGGTACTCAACCGGGCGATGTGTTCAAGCTTCGTGGTCGTGGTATTCAGAGCCGTGGCAGTATGGGTAAAGGTGACCAGCTTGTACGAATTATCGTTGATATTCCAAAGAAACTTACTGATAAACAGAGCGAGTTAATCAAACAACTTGCTATGGAATTCGGTGCAGCCGATAATCTTGGCGAAGAGAAAAAGGGCTTTTTCGGAAAGAAAAAGAAATAAATAATGTCAGGGCGAGGCTGTGCGGCTTCGCCCTTTGCTTTGCAAATCATAATTTGTCGGGATAATCGTAATTGAAAGTTGAAAGTTGAAAACGGAAAACGTCGGAACTGCGTTGCAATTGTAATAAAATCAGCGTCGCAGATACTCGCCTACCGGCTCAGACAGTGCTAATTCGGCATCCACTGGATG
>JAFTUP010000014.1 GCA_017466205.1 Clostridia bacterium | reverse complement strand
CATACTCTGTTGTATGTCCTGCACTCGCATATACATTTCCATTAACAATCACGGTTATATTTTCAGGTATTGTAGCTTTTCGATAACCCCCCCAAATACATATATCGCCATCAATTTCACAATCGTTTTGAAAGGTGTAATCATAATAGATTTTCAAACCATGAACTATTCTTCCTTCAAACAAGTATATCGCATTTTCCAAATCGATCTCTTCACTTGGTATACCTATTGAAAAATCATTTGTTGTAGTCATTAATAAATCTGATGATACATTTCTTTTTAATCTATTGTTATACGATGTGTTAATAACGCTATTTCTACAAAGACGAATATAATTTTCATAGGTGTAACTATCACATACACTATTATATGCATTGTCCAACATGTCTTCTTGTGTTGAATTTTTCGCAAGTTTCTTTGAATATTTCAATGTTGTTTTTATTGCTGAAATATAGGTGTTATAAAGTGTTTCATAATCCGCTATATCAGATGTATAAAAAACATCATAAAACTTTAACTTTTGCGAAGTAATTGATGTATATAAATCTGTTACATATGTACTTAATATCGTCGTTACAATTACTTCCTCTCCTGAACCCACAGGATAAATCAAATCAAAAAACACCCAAAATGAAGCATCCACAATTAACGAACCTAACATTTTTGCAACTGTTCCAATATTTATTAAGTTATTACTAATTTGCTCCCAAATCAAATTTTTTGTTAACCAATCATAAAGTTCACTAATACCTTTACTCGTAATATACTCTTGCAAAATGTATTTTGCCATATTGGTAGTAATATCATTTTTTAAGCTTACTAAACCTTGTTTTAAAATTGAGTTTTCGTCCAACAAAGTAATAAGTGTGTTAATAACATCAAGTTTAATATCTTCCATGAAGCAAGCAGTAACAATAATTTCCATAACCTTTGCTGAATCTGATGCAATATCTAAAACATCATCCACGTTATCTTTTAAAGTATTTGATATTGTTTCAACCTGTGTTGATGATAGTGTAGTCATATACTGTGCTATTAATGATGTTGTAACTTGACCCGTTGTAACGAAAGTTGATAAATGCTTTATTCCTTTTGTAGTTGATTTTGCAGCTTTCATCATATATTCTTTATCTGAAAACACCATCTTCATTAGTTCAATAGTTGCTTTATCAATGCACTCATCATAATATGAGTCTGTTAAACCCAATGCACTACCAATTTCTTTTATATATATAGACAAACCTTCAGCATTACCTGTTTTTAATGCAGCAAGAAAAGTATCGAAACCACTATAACTATTTAGAACACTACTATACTGTTCAATAATCATATCCGAATAATTATCTTCAATTTTATTATTCAAATAATACGGATATCCAAAAAATAAGTCAGTATAGTAAACATATTCATCATTTATCACAGTTGTCTCATCACTAATTTGAGATGTCTTATCATCTATGCTTTCTGTTTCTTCAGCTTTTGCAGAAAATAATAAGAAATCAGGTAAATCAATACCCACAAATCCACTTAATGGTGCTGATGTTAGTGTTAGTACGACGACCAGCACTACGGATAATACTTTGAGAAATGCTTTCTTCATTTTCTTTTCCTCCATAAAATAAAAAGTGCGGCTACCGAAGCAACCGCACAAAAAACGCAAACTCCGATAGTCGCCAAACTAACTTTATGTGAATAGGTGTAATCCCAAAAACCATAAATAGAATTTGCGTTTTTATCAAATTCATAAAATGATTTTTGGAAAAAAGAATATAATTATTCCGTAAAAAAGAAAAAATTACACCCATAATTCACATATTCAGTTAGTTTGGCATTTTTAGTATATCACGCATTTTAAGAAAAATCAATAATTGTGTTGAGATTCTTCGCATACACTCAAAATGACCTATACAAATTGGAGTATGTCGGGATAAGTGCAGAGTGCAAAGTGCAGAACGCAGAACGCCTCCCTCTGACGAGGGAGGTGGCAAAATCTTTGATTTTGACGGAGGGAGAGAAAGTTTTACTGCTCACTAAATCTCTCCCTCAGTCTGCTACGCAGACAGCTCCCTCGTCAGAGGGAGCCAAAGAAAAAGCAATTAAAAGAGCTCAACAAATTATAATTTATACTTCATACCATTGTTTTGAAATATTTTTTCAAAATATACAGTTTACTTTTTCCTTATTATATAGTATAATACTTTTGATTATACTCGCAGGAAAGATAGGGTGGATTTTAAATGAAAGACAACAAAAAAACATTAGCTAAATTAGGCTTTGCAGTTGGTATTCCCGCGACTCTTGCTTTTGCTGCAAGAACTGCATACAAACGTATCCGTTACGGTGATAAGCCTGCAAAGGAAACTGTTCCTGTTGCTACCGCTACTGACAGAGATTTATCTGATGTTCATTTCACAGCACACAGAGGACTTTCTTCAATAGTTCCTGAAAACACAATCGAGGCTTTCCGTGAAGCTGCAAAATACAATTACTATGCACTCGAATGTGACGTTCATTGTACAACTGACGGTAAGTGGGTTATTATCCACGACTGTATGCTTCAGTCAATGGCTAAGGAAAAGGGCGATGTTAAGACAATGTCTTACGAAGAGCTTAAAAAGGTTAAGTTCACAAACGGTGCGAATATTGACAAATATCCTGATGCAGGTATTTGCCTTGTTGAAGAATACATTGAAATCTGCAAGGAAGCTAACATTAAACCTATGATTGAAGTTAAAGATAAACGAGTTGATAAGGTTAAAAGTCTTCTTGACATCATCCGTGCTTATGACATTGAAAATGATGTTATTCTCATCTCTTTCCACGCATCAATTCTTCGTGAATTCAAGAGACTTTCTCCTGACATGGAGCTTTGGTTGCTTGTTCACTTTATCAAGGATGAAAAGCTTCACGAATGTATTGAAAACGGTTTTGGTGTTGCTTTTGAGGCAAAGAGAGCAGTTAATGATATTGCTGCAATTCAAAACATTCATAACAATCAGCTTACTGCAGCCTGCTGGACAGTTGATACTCCTGAATTACTTAATGCAATGCTTGATGCAGGTGTTAAATACATAACAACAAACGCAATTATTCCGGAATAATCAAACTAAGCTTTGTCATTCTGAGGAATGAAATGACGAAGAATCTCGAGATTCTTCACTGCGTTCAGAATGACACCAAATAAATGAGGTATTTAAATTGACAGACTACAAAAAAATTGCTGAACTGATTTTTAATGATATAGATAAATCTACAGAATATTACGAAGAGCTTTATCCTGCAAGAGACCTTCCTGAGGGTGCAAGAGTTACAAGATTCGCTCCAAGCCCCACAGGTTATCTTCACTTTGGCGGACTTTATGCAGGTTTCGCTTCAAAGCTCACTGCAGACACAACCGGTGGCGTGTTTATGCTCCGTATTGAAGATACTGACAAAAAACGTGAAGTAGAAGACGGTGTTACAGGAATTGTACAGGGTCTTCAGGCTTTTGGTGTTGCACCTGATGAAGGTGTTACAGGCTTCAATACAGAATACGGTGACTATGGCCCATATACACAAAGCCATCGTCGTGAAATCTATCGCGCATTTGCTAAAAAGCTTATGGAGGAGGGTAAGGCTTATCCTTGCTTCTGTACTCCTGAGGACCTTGATGAAATCAGAGCAAAGCAGGAAAATGAAGATATAAAAGGTTACTACGGTGCTTACGCAAAGTGTCGTGACCTTTCTGATGAAGAAATAATTGAAAAAGTCAATGCGGGTATTCCTTTTACTGTTCGTCTTCGTTCAACCGGTGACATATCAAGAAAAATCAAGTTCGAAGATATGATTAAGGGCAAAATCGAAATGAGCGAAAATGTGAATGACGTTGTTGTTTTAAAGGCTGACGGAATTCCAACATATCATTTTGCACACGCAGTTGACGACCATCTTATGAGAACAACTCACGTTGTCCGCGGTGACGAGTGGATTGCTTCTGTTCCTGTTCACATTGAGCTTTTCAGAGCACTTGGCAACAAGCCCCTTAAATATGCTCACATTGCTCCTATTATGAAAGAGGAAAATGGCGGCAAGCGCAAGCTTTCAAAGAGAAAAGACCCTGAAGCAAATGTTTCATATTACATTGAAAAAGGTTATCCTGAAGCATCTGTTAAGGAATATATGCTTACAATTCTCAACTCAAACTTTGAGGAATGGAGAAAAGCTAACAAAACAGAAGATATAAGCAAATTCCCGTTCAATCTTAAAAAAATGAGTGTATCAGGTGCACTTTTTGATATGGTTAAATTCAATGACGTATCAAAAAATGTAATTTCCGTTATGACAGCAAAAGAGGTTTATAAGCTTATTACCGATTGGGCTATGGATTATAACGAAGTACTTTATGCTCTCTTTGTCGATGATAAAGAAAAAGCAACAGCAATTCTTAACATTGACAGAGAAAATCCAAAGCCAAGAAAAGATATTGCTTGTTGGGAAGAGGTTCAGAACTACGTTTCGTATTTCTACAATGAACTTTATGATGCTGATTACACTCTCCCTGAACATATAAGCAAGGAAGATGCGGTGGAAATTCTTACAAAATATAAGGATGTTTATTCTGCAAACGACACCAAAGAAGATTGGTTCAATAAAATCAAAGAGCTTTGCACAGCTTGCGGATTTACTCCTAATGTTAAGGAATATAAGCAAAATCCCGATGCGTTCAAAGGTCACGTTGGTGATGTTTCAACAGTTATCCGTGTTGCAATCACTTCCCGTACAAACACTCCTGATTTGTATTACATTTTACAGATTTTAGGTATAGATGAAGTTATGAGAAGAATTGACGATGCGATAAATTCATATAAAGCATAAAGAGGTTACAAAATGGAAGAAGTAACAAAGATTTCAAATTTTATTCACGACTTTATTGATGAAGATTTGGAAAACGGTGTGTATAATAAGGTTCAGACTCGTTTTCCGCCTGAACCAAACGGTTATCTTCATATAGGTCACGCAAAGGCTATCTGTATTAACTTTGCTACAAGTAAAAAATACAAGGGCGAATGTAATCTTCGTCTTGATGACACAAATCCACAAAAGGAAGATACAGAATATATTGATGCAATAAAAGAGGATATTGAATGGCTTGGCTTCAAGTGGAACAAGTGTCTTTTTGCATCAAGCTATTTCGATTATATCTATGAGTGTGCAGTAAAGCTTATCGAAAAAGGTCTGGCTTATGTTGACGACCTTACTGCTGATGAAATCAGAGAGTACAGAGGCACTCTTACAGAACCCGGTAAAAACAGTCCTTACAGAGAACGCTCAATCGAGGAAAATCTCGATTTGTTCAAGAGAATGACTGACGGTGAATTTCCTAACGGTGCAAGAGTTCTT
>JAFTUP010000134.1 GCA_017466205.1 Clostridia bacterium | reverse complement strand
TTTTCCTTGTTGTAATGCTTATCAAAGCGTGTAATTTCGGTATTACATATTTCACAAGCAATTCAGAAAACGGACTTTACGGTATGCTTATCCTTTTAGTCGGTGGAATATTATTCTTCATATCCGATTTAACTTTAGGCATAAGACTTTTAGGTGGTGGAAAAGGTAATAAGACTATCAAAACAGTTAGTCTTTATGCTTATTTCATTGCACAGTTACTTTTATCAACATCAATTTTATTTATCAAGGCATAAGGTGAAACAATGAGACCAAGAAAAATCAGAAATCTTACAACAAGACGCGAAAACTGTACTGATTTGAGAATCCCATATACTCTTGAATCATTCGATTTCCGTACAAATGACGAACACGAGAATTTTTTTGACATTGAAGAAATCTTTGGAAGAAAAGCACCTCTTGTAATGGAAATCGGCTGTGGTAAAGGGCAATTCGTTTGCGAATATGCAAAGCGTAATCCTGACAAAAATATTATCGCAGTCGAATGTGTACCAACAGTTTTAGTTGAAGCTTGTGAAAAAGTTAAGGAAGAAAATATAGATAATATCCGTTTTCTTGAAATGAAAGCAGAATATCTGCCTTTGTTTATGCGAGAAAAAACAGTTTGTGAAATTTATCTTAATTTCAGCACACCATATCCAAAATCCCGCCACGAAAGTCACAGACTCACAAGCAAATTATTTTTAGATATTTATAAAAAGCTTCTTTGTGACGATGGTTTTATTGCACAGAAGACTGACAGTCAATGCTTCTTTGAGTATTCACTTGAAAGTTTTTCACAAAATGGTTTTGTCCTCTCTGAAATTTCACTTGATTTACATAAAAGTGATTTTGAGGGAAATATCGTTACGGAATATGAGCAAAAGTTCGTAAATCAGGGACTTCCTATTTACAGACTTGTTGCAAAAATTAAATAAATTGTGATAATTTCCAAAAGACCGTTGATATTTTTGTGATATTACGGTCTTTTTTGTTTTAGTTTAGTGTGATATAATGAATATATACTTTATTAAGGTGGGATTTTATGAGCAATACAATCAAAACAGTCAACGAGCAAAAATTTGTTGGTAAAAGCGAATTTGTTCTGTACCTGATGGGTGTTTTCTTCTACACCACAATGACAGGTATGGTGGGCGGCAACAGAAATGCTTATCTCGTCAATGTTTTAAGACTTCCTGAAGAGCAGACATCACTTTTCAACCTGCTCACATCCGTTATTCCTTTTATACTTAACTTCTTTATTGTTATGTACATTGACGGAAGACGAATGGGAAAAGGCGGAAAATTCAGACCCATCGCAATGCTTGTGGCAATTCCTATGGCTATTGTTATGATGCTTTCATTCTGGGCTCCTCCCGGACTTTCAGGTACCGTTCTTTTCATTTATATTATCACAATAGCTGTCCTCTGGGGTGTTTTCTGCACATTCGGTAACTCAATCAATATGGTTGCCAACGTTATGACACCAAACCTTAAGGAACGTGACCAGGTACTTTCATTTCGTTCAATTTCATCGGCTGTAGGCAACTCTGCCCCCGTTGTTATTCTCCTTGTTATCGGTCTTATATGGAGTAAGGATAACCCTGAACTTATTGAGGCTGTTACAGGAACAACTATCCGAAGCGTTGAAGGTCTTCAGTACATAATTTCCGCAGGCCTTTGCAGCGTTGTGGGTGTAATCACAGTTCTCCTTGGTATGAAGGTTGTTCGTGAAAGAACAGTTTATACTGCCGAAAGAAAAAATCCGCTTTTAGGCTTCAAGGACATTGTTACAAATAAATATGCATGGACAATTATTATTTCTGAGTTTTTAAAGAGCTTCAGAGGTGTTTCAACTTACATGGAAACATTCATCGCAGCAGCAGTTCTCGGTGACGTTTCAAAGAAAATCCTTTTTGTTCTCCCTGTTGGTATCGGTACAGCAGTTGGTATGCTTGTTGTAAACTTCTTGCTCAAGAAGTTTGATGCAAGACAGCTTTATATCGCATCTGGTATTTATTCTCTTTGTGCTAATTGCATTGCATTCGGCGTAGGTTTTGCATATTTCAAAACAGGAACTGCAATTTTACAGGTCGTATTTATTGTTTTCTTATTCCTTATCGGCATCCAGTTCGGTGCATCAAATCTCCTTCCATCTATGTTCCAAGCTGATGTTCTTGAAACTATTGAGCTCAAAACAGGCAAACGCTTCGACGCATCATTCCCGTTTGTTATCGGTATTGGTACACTTATCAGCGGTACTATCGCAAGCTCCGTGGCACCATTACTTCTCTACGGTGACGGTTCAATTATCGGATATATTCAGCCGACAGACCTTATGCCTAACCCTGTTCAGAGTCTTGAAACAAAGGTTACTCTTCTCTTCTTCTACACAATCGTTCACGGTCTTATGATGTTCCTTGCAGGTGTTCCGTTCTTCTTCTACAAATTAACAGGTAAGACAAAGGAAGAATACCACGAAGCACTTCTTAAAAAACGTGCTGAAATGGCAGAAAATAAATAAATATTAAAATTTATAATAAAAAAGTGCACAAACTTTTCGATGAGTTTGTGCTTTTTTTACTGCCTTTTTGGTTTTTTTCGCCATAAATCTGCTTGTTATTTGTGCATTTTACATAAAATCTTATTTTTCTACTAAAAAATTCTACACACCCTGCAAAGTTTTTTGTTTACAGTTTCTTTGTGCAATATTCACAAATATTTAACAATTTTATTGTGCAAAAATACTTGACTTTTCGCTTTTTTTCTGTTATTATATAGCCACAACAGAACGAGAGCGAAACAAGTTCCCAATGTTGTTCATAATTTCTGTGTGGTGGGTTTTCCAATCCCCAACAAATTTTCCCTTTCCTTTTTCATAAAGTATAACACCAATCCCTATTTTCCCATCGCACAGAAATTTTTAATATATAGACTTCTTAAACAGAAGTCGTTAAATTTGGTTTTTTCATAATAATTTTTCTCATAAAAAAGATGGCTGTCATCTCGGTGACAGTCATCTTTTTTATTTTATTTTATTTGTATTTATAAATTATAATTTGTCGGGCTCTTTTTTATGGGTGTCGATACTCGGCTCCCCTGAAAGGGGAGCTGGCGAGCGTATGCGAGACTGAGGGGTTTGTTCCCTTTATTGCTTACTAACAGAGAACTTTACAACCCCTCTGTCAACTTCGTTGACATCTCCCCTTTCAGGGGAGACAAGAATTTAAAAGAGTTCGATAAACTCCGATTTGTTGATACTATATATAAAGCCAACGCAGAATTCCTGTGTTGGCTTTATTTTTATGCTATTACACTTTCTTCATATCAACCAAGTCAATTACGCCAACAGGACAAACCTTATGACATTCACCACAGCCGATACATTTCTGATAATCAACGTGTGCTACAAAGTTTTCAACCTTAACGGCATCATACTCGCAAGCCTTAACACACTTCATACAGCCGATACAACCTGCAGTACATTCTTTTCTTGTAACCGCACCCTTATCGTGGTTTTTACAAAGCACAGCAGCGGTAATACGGTGAAGTGGCATCATTTCGATAAGTCCTTTTGGACAAGTGTTTACACACATTTTACAAGCACGACACTCCACAGGATTGATTCTCGCAACACCGTTACAGATGTGAATTGCCTCATAAGGACAAGCAGCAACACAGTCGCCAAGACCGAGACAGCCATATACGCATTCCTTTGGTCCTGAATAAAGCTGTGAAGCCATTCGACAGCTTTCAACACCCTGATAATCATATTTAAGCTTTGCATTACCGTTATGACCCATACAAAGCACAACAGCAGCCTCAGGCATAACCTCACCTGCCTCAAGTCCTAAGATGGCTGCAATATCCTTTGACGCAGCATTACCACCGGGAGCGCAAAGAGCAGTATTGTCAGTTTCACCTTTTGCTAGTGCTTCAGCATAACCGTCACAACCTGAAAATCCGCAAGCACCACAGTTAGCACCCGGAAGACATTCGCGGACAGCCTCTGCTGTTTCATCCTTTGGCACAGCAAAAACAATTGATGCAACTGCAAGTCCAAGACCGAGAACAAGACCAATTACAGCCACAATAATAACAGCAGTTAAAATATCCATCTTATTCCCTCCTTAGTTGAAAATGTTTTCAACAAGTCCTGTAAAGCCTAAGAATGACATTGAAACAAGAGATGCTGAAACAAGAGTAATCGGAAGTCCCTGTAAGCTCTTTGGAATATCTGCACCCTCAAGTCTTTCACGGACACCTGCAAACATAACCATAGCAACCATAAATCCAAGACCTGCACCAAGTGAAGAAACGATTGACTCCCAGAATGTGTAACCCTCTTCAATATTAAGAAGGACAACACCTAAAACAGCACAGTTAGTTGTAATAAGCGGAAGATAAATTCCAAGTGCGTTATAAAGTGAAACCATATACTTTTTAAGAATGATTTCAACAAGCTGAACAAGAGCAGCAATTACAAGAATAAATACAATCGTCTGTAAATATTCCATATCATTTTTTACAAGTAATGTGTTAATCGGATATGTAACTGCAGTTGAAAGAACCATAACGAAGATTACGGCTGCACTCATTCCTGCTGCAGTATTAAGCTTTTTGGAAACACCCAAAAACGGACAGATACCAAGGAATTTTGAAAGGATAAAGTTGTCAGTTAAAATTCCTGTAAGAAGAATTGCTAAAAATACTTTAATCATTTTGCTTCCTCCTTACATGCATCATTTGTACCAATAAGTGTACATGTTGAAGCCATCGGACAAGCAGAACAGCCTTTAAGCTCTGCCTTTGGCTTGCCGTTACGCTCTGCAACCTTATTTGCAAGAGCAATTAAAATACCGAACACAAAAAATCCACCTGGTGCTAAAACAAATATTGTCATTGGTGGAATTGCTTCAGGTAAAACTGTAAATCCTGCAATTGAACCGGCACCCAAAAGCTCACGGATACCACCCATAAGAAGAAGGGCTGCTGTAAAACCAACACCCATACCTACACCATCAATTGCTGAATAAAGAACTGTATTTTTACTTGCAAAAGCTTCAGCACGACCAAGGATGATACAGTTAACAACAATAAGCGGAAGATAAACGCCAAGCATTTCATCAATCTGTGGTAAGAAAGCTTTAACAAGCATCTGAACAATTGACACGAAGCCTGCAATAATAACAACATAAGCAGGAATACGAACCTTTGACGGAATAACCTTTCTCATTGCTGAAATAACGATATTTGAGCAAACGAGAACAACTGTCGCAGCAAGGCCCATGCCGATTGCACTTTCAACAGAAGTTGATGTAGCAAGAGTAGGGCAAGTACCAAGAACGAGTCTTAAAACGGGATTTTCTAAAATAAGACCTTTAGTAAGTTCCTTTGCGAGAGATTTTTTCTCAGCCATTCTTACCCACCTCCTCAAAAAGCTCTAATGCAATATTAACAGCTTCTGTAACTGCTTTTGATGTGATTGTTGCACCTGTAAGTGCCTGAATTTCATTTTCAGCAGGTGCATTTTTATTGACTCCGATTTCACCGGATTTGCCAACATACTGATTTTTGAATTCATCAGCATCAGCATTCATACCAAGACCTGCGGTTTCTGAAATAGAAAGGAAATCCATTCCGCTGACTGTACCGTCAGCCTTTACGCCGACCATTGTTACAATCTCGCCACCGTAACCCTTTGCTGATGTAGTAAATACATAACCTATAACATTTTCTTCAGCATCATAGCCCTCATAATATGTATAAGCAACACCATCGAGTTCTGCAGTCTTTTCATCAGAAAAACTGTCTGCAACGGACAGAACAGCAGATTTTGTTTTGTTTGCTGTTTCAATCTGCAGCTTTTCAATCTGCGGTTCAGTAACTGAATTAGTTATTGCCAACAAAAGAGTTACAATCGTACAGATAAGAAAGAGAGAAAGAGTCGGAACGAGAACTTCTTTTATATCGAATTTCTTCATTTTGCTTCTGCCTCCCTCTTCTTTTTCTTTTCCTTGACCTCACCGAATGGTCTTGCAGTAGTGAGATGCTCAATATGTGGAACAAGAATATTCATAATGATGATTGAGAAGGAAACGCCTTCAGGCAATGAACCGAATATTCTGATAAGTGATGTAAGAATACCGCAACCGATTGCGTAAATGATTTTACCTTTAAATGAAACAGGAGATGTTGTATAGTCAGTTGCCATAAATACAGCACCGAGAACAAGTCCGCCTGCCATAATCTGATATGCCATAAATGTTAAATCACCTTTGCCGGCAATAAGCATTGCCACAGCTACTGTTCCCACATAAACGAGAGGAATTACAGGTGAAATAACCTTACGTACTACAAGATATATAAAACCGATAATCAATGCAAGAATACAAACCTCACCAAGACAACCACCTTTAACACCAAGGAACATATCTAAAAGTGATGGAAATCCTGCACCATCAATAGCAACATCAATATTTTCAGCAGAATAAACTGATGTCATCTGTGCAAGTGGTGTTGCAGTTGTAACTGCATCAACGCCACCTTTATGAGAGAATGGAGCAACGAAATTGCCGATTTGTGACGGATAAGATGCCATAAGTACAATTCGACCGATTAAAGCAGGGTTCACAAAGTTATTACCGATACCACCGAAGAACTGTTTTGCAATTACAATCGCTGTAAATGCACCGATAATTACCATCCATACAGGCATTGTTGACGGTAAATTAAATGCTAACAGCATACCTGTTACAACAGCACTCAAGTCACCTATTGTATTGTGTCTTTTCAAAACCTTTCTTGAAAGATACTCAAATATAACACAAGAAATAACTGATACTACAGTAAGAATAAGTGAATTGATTCCGAAAAGGATAACTGATGCTACGAGTGCAGGAATCATTGCGATTATAACATCAAGCATAATCTGTGTAGTTGTTGTCTTTGATCGGAAATGCGGTGATGCACTGACAACAAGCTTCTTTGTTATTTCACTCATTTTTTAGCCTCCTTCTCTCTGATTGTAGCCTTTGCAAGTCGCATGTGCTGAACCAAAGGCTTACCTGCAGGGCAAGAATATGCACAAGAGCCACATTCCATACATACCATCGCACCTGAATGCTTAAGTTTTTCTATATCACCGATTTTAGTAAACTTTTCAATATTTGTAGGAACAAGATTAAGCGGACAAGCTGCAGCACAACGACCGCAACGGATACAATCTGTTTCTTTTTTTATACTCAGGTCACCTTTCTTGAATGCAAGCAAGGCATTATTACCTTTTAGTACAGGATAATTGATATTTGTGATTGCAGCACCCATCATAGGACCGCCACAAACAATCTTTTCAGGCTCCTCAACAAAGCCGCCACAGTAATCAACAATGTAATCCATCATTGTACCAATTGGAACACGAACATTTTTAGGTGTTTTGATTGCTGAACCGTCAATTGTCATACTACGACTTACAAGAGGCTTACCTGTTGCAACATAACGACCAACAAAGGCAATACTTGCAACGTTCATTACAACGCAACCAACATCAGACGGCAACTTTCCCGGTGGCATTTTTCTGCCTGTTGCTGATTGGATAATCATTTTTTCAGCACCCTGCGGATACTGTGATTTAAGTGCCATAACCTTGACTTTTTCGCCTTCAACAGCACTGTCTGCAATTTCTTTAAGTATCTGCAAAGCAATAGGCTTGTTATCTTCAACTGCGATAATAACATTGTCAATATGAAGATATTTACTGACAGCATTAACACCACGCATAATATTAACGCTGTTTTCAACACATTCACGGTAGTCAACGGTGATATATGGCTCACATTCGGCAGCATTGATAATAAGCGTATCAATTTTTGCCTCCTGCGGAAGATTAAGCTTTACATGAGCAGGGAAACCTGCACCGCCAAGTCCCACAAGACCTGATTTACGGACTGCATCAACAAGGCTCTTTGCATCAGTTACCACAGGTGGTGTAAACTCGTCAGGAGTCATAAGACCGTCACTTTCAATAACAACAGCCTTTGAAGTAACACCTGTTGAAAGCTTAATATCCTTGATTTCAGTAACCGTACCTGAAATTGAAGCATAAATAGGTGCACTGATATAGGAATCACTGTCACCTATAAGCTGACCGAGCTTTACATAGTCACCAACCTTAACCACAGGAGTAC
>JAFTUP010000133.1 GCA_017466205.1 Clostridia bacterium | reverse complement strand
GTGGTAAGTCGGGAAGTGGTAAATCCACACTTCTTCGTATATTGAAACCTGAACTTACCCCTAATGGAAAAATATCCGGAGAAATAAAATTATTCAATAAAAATGATTTATCACACAGAGAATCTGCAGAAAGTATTGGGTTTCTTCTTCAGAATACTGAATACCAGACCGTTACTCATACAGTTCTTTCAGAACTTGCATTCGGACTTGAGAATTTAGGTTATGACAGTAAAACTATAAGATTGCGTATTGCCGAAATATCAGCATATTTTTCTCTTGAAAATATTATTGATAAAAAAATAAGCGAACTTTCAGGTGGTCAAAAACAAATAGTTTGTCTCGCAAGTATTGTTACAATGCATCCTAAAGCAATTATTCTTGATGAACCCACATCACAGCTTGACCCTGTTTCATCCGTTTCTTTTCTTGAAATTCTTCAAAAACTTTGCAGAGAAAATGGCATAACAATCATAATGACGGAACATCGTCTTGAAAATGTAATTGGTTTAGCTGACAGAGTAATCATTATGGAAAATGGCGAGATAATCAGTGATTGTCCTCCTCAAAAAATTTCAAAAGAACTTCTTAATGAAAATGAATTTGCAAGTTGTTCAATGCCTGTGCCAATGCGACTTTTTGCACAGCTTGATGTAAATGAAAATCTTCCGACAAATGTATCACAAGCACATAATATGCTTGGGGAACTTTTAGATGAAAAAGTTAAATACTCAAATCCGCAAAGAGATAAAAGGAATTTGTCTGAAACAATTTCTGTGGAAATGAAAAATGTATGGTATGCATACAACAATAGTGGATATGTTCTTAAAAATATGAATCTTAAAATAAAAAAAGGTTCATTTACTGCACTTATGGGTGCAAACGGAGCAGGAAAGACTACAGCACTTTCATTGATGTCAGGTCTTCTTGATTGTAAATCAGGAATGATTAAATTGTTCGGTAAAGATATAAAAAAATACAGAAATCAAGAAATATATAACGGTATGATTGCGGTTTTACCACAGAAATGTGAAAGTCTGTTTGCAGGAAATACCATAAGAGAAGATTTAGAATGTGTTTTGAAGTTTTCAGGTTATAAAAAATCTGACATAACAAAAAAGATTGACGAAGTTTCAGAGTTTACTCAAATTCATCATCTTCTTGACAGACATCCTTATGATGTAAGTGGTGGCGAATTACAAAAGGCTGCACTTGCTATGATACTTCTTAAAGAACCCCGGATAATCTTTCTCGATGAACCGACAAAAGGTATGGACAATCTGTTTAAGAAGCTATTTGCTGATAAAATTCATAATTTATGCAGTAATGGTGTTACAGTTATTATGGTTTCACATGATACAGAATTCTGTGCAGAATATTGTGATGAATGTGCAATGATTTTTGATGGTATGTGTGTTTCTCAAGAGAACAAGTATGACTTTTTTGCCCAAAACTATTTTTACACAACATCCGCAAATAAAATTGCAAGGAATATTTTCCCATCGGCTATTACTCAAAGGCAGGTGTTAGACTTATGCAAAAGAAATCTGCAAAATTAACTGTCATTTCAATAATAGCGTTGTTTATCCTTGCCCCAACTACAATTTTTCTTTCTTTCAAGTATTTTGACAGTCAGAGTTATTACATTCCTGCTGTACTGATAATCGTTTTTTCAATGATTCCATTTTTCGTGTTTTTTGAAAACAGAAAAATCAAAACAAGTGAAATTGTCATTGTTGCATTACTGACAGCACTTTGTGTTGGTGCAAGAGCAGTTCTTGCGTTTATTCCACAAGTCAAACCCACCTGTGCCATTGTAATTGTATCAGCAATCGCATTTGGTCCTAATGTTGGTTTTGTGGTTGGAAGTCTTTCGATGTTTGTATCAAATTTCATTTTTGGACAAGGTGCTTTTACGCCCTTTCAAATGTTTGGAATGGGACTTGTAGGATTTATTTGTGGGATTATGTTTTGTGGAAAGAAATATAACACAAACCGAATTGCTGTTGCAATTACAGGTGGATTAATGTGCATGATTGTTTATGGAATTATTGTTGATACTTGTAGTGTTCTTATGATGGTAACTGAATTTAACTTAAAATCAGTAATGAGTATTTATTTATCCGGTATGCCATTCAACTTAATTCACGGAGCAATTACGACAATACTTTTATTTTTCATAAATAAACCGATGACTGATAAATTTACACGATTAAAGATAAAATATGGAATATTTCAAATGGAGTAATGTATGAAAAAGATTAAATCAATTATATGTTTGTTCATGGTTGTTGTTTTAATTTCCGGTTGTGGCAATACTGTTTCTGAAACGCCGACAACTGATATTAATACGACTGAACACACAATTGTTGAAACAACTGAAATTATTCAGAAAACTGAAGAGCAGACTACCGATGAAGTGTTAAGTTCAACAGAAAAAATTACTGAAGAAAATTCAACTACAGAAACAACTACGGAACAACAGGCGAAGCCGATAACCGAACCATCAACAGCTCCTTCTGAATATTGTTATGTCACAATTATTTGCAATGCTATAAATGAAAATATTAAAAATCTGAAAAAAGAAAAGCAACCTTTTGTTCCAGATGATGGTGTATTACTTAAAGATGTTGTCGTTGAAATCAAGAATGGTGATACAGCTTTTGATGTGATAAAAAAAGCGTGTGAAGATAATACTTGCAAAGCAAAATGTACATATTGTCAGAAAAATGGTATTCAGATTGAATACACATACACACCTGCGTTTGATACTTATTACATTAAAGGAATTCACCAGATTTATGAAAAAGATTGTGGAATGCAATCAGGATGGATGTATAGTGTGAACGGAACATTTCCGAATATTGGCTCAAGTTCATACGAAGTAAAATCAGGAGATAAAGTTGTCTTTGCTTATACATGCAATATGGGTGAAGATATAGGAAATATTTATTAGGGTATTAATTTTCTGTTATAGTGCACGATAACGGAAAATTTACATAAAAACAAAAGAAAGGATTGAACAAAAATGAAAATGTTCAAAAAATCACTCAGCATTATCTTAGCAGTAATTATGCTTTTAGGATGTACTTCCGTAATGGCTTTTGCTGCAGAAGATAATGTTACAGTAAGCCTTCGAATTGAAGGCATTACAGAATGTCTTTATTACGGAGATGTTACTGTTGAAAGTGGTGCAACTGCACTTGATGTAATCAAGACAGCAGATGCAAATGATGCCTCACTTACAGTTGTTGCTGGTGATTCAGAATATGGTGCTTATATTGCAAGTATCAACGGTATCACAGCAGGTTCATACACAACAATGATGTGGGATGGCTGGTCATTTATGGTTGATGACGTTGCTCCATCTGTTGGCGTAAGCGCATTTGTCGTTACTGATGGTAATGAAATTGTAATGTATTATGGCGACCCTTGGAATACAGGTATGCAGTATCCTATTATCAACACAGACAACATTACAAAAGGCGAAATTTCATTTACAAGTATGGATACAACATACGATGAAAACTGGAATACTGTTGTAGCTGAATGTCCTGTTAAAGACTATACTCTCATCTGGGGCTATAAAGGTGAAACAGTAGAAATCACACCTGATGAAAACGGTGTTTGTAAAGTTCCTTACAAGTATCTTACAATCGGTGAGCATAGTGTTCAGATTGTAAAATATGATGTAACAACAGGTCTCCCAACTGTTCTCAGATACGCTCCTGATTTCACAGTTTCTATCAGCTTGTGGCAGGGCATCAGCATCTTCTTCAACAGAATCATAGAAGCAATTTTCTAATTAAAACATTTTACATAAACGCACCGTCAAAGTCACATTTAGCCAGATTTGACGGTGTTTTTTGTTGATTCGTTTGTTGTATAAAACAGAAAATGGTATCAAGGATTGCTCCTATACCAACCAATTTGTGCCGGTAAGTGGTATCGTTGTTTTACCGTCAAAAAACAAGCAGTAGAACCATAAAAAAGCATAAGCGTTACATTTGGGAATGTCACTCCCCTTTTGCAACGCTTTTTTATTTCTTATTCACTTGATTAGCAAGCAAAATCTCTCTGACTTATCGTTAAATTACTGCTATTTTTTATAAAAGAATAATAAATTATTTCACAAAACTAAATGTTACTGTTTTACTCTCACCCTTTTCAAAAGAAAGAGTATGTATTTCCTCTGATAGACCGCAAGAAAACTCAATATTTTGAGCAATATCAGATGTAATTTTAACTTCAGCAGTACCTTCAGTAAGATTCCATTTGAGTGAATCTATAACTGCTTGACTTCTTGTTCTTACTCCACAGATTTCACCAACATCAAAACCTGATGTAGGAAGAGCAGGAAGTATTTCAATTTCGCCTGTGTAAGAATAAACAAGACTTTCGTTGATTATTCCAAGATACCCAATTGCAAAGTCTGTGCAATAACAACTCCAACGGTTTGTATCGTGATTTGTCATAAGCGAATCATAATAAATCCAGTTATTTGTGAGTCCAACGAGCGAATCTGTAACTATTTCTGAATCCTTAAGTCTTGCACCTATGAGTGCTCTGTGTACGAGAGCGTGACTTGCGTTGTTTTCGCTTGCTCTGTTCTCAATCGCCTGAACACAAGCATTATAAAGGTCTGTGTTATCTTGTGTTTCGAACATTGGCCACACACAGTAAAGGTGACTTAAATGGCGGTGTAGATTATTCTCATGGAAATCATTTGCCGCCCATTCTTTGATTGCACCGGTTTCGTCATAAAGATAATCAGGAATATTATTGTAGAGTTCTTCCCAATAAGAAGTGTCAGCATTTTCATCAATGCTCTTCATAATGTTAATGAGCATTTCGAGGTTACTCTTGCAAGCCGAAATATCAATAGCTGAATTTACAACTGACGGACTTGGGTAATTTGCAGGGTTGTTTTCAGGTGAATATGAAGGTAAAATTGCGTATTTTTCATCCTCATTAAGTTCAGTCTTACCCTTTTCATAAATCACATTGCCATCTTTATCGGTGTAATATTCAGGGCTCATCATCCGGTCCCAATAATTTGCACTTTTTGTAAGTAAAGGTAAAAGAATATCAGTTCTTAAATCAAGATAGCCTTTATCTTCTAATTCCTTGATTTCTGCATCTGTCAAGTCGTATTCGGTAAGTGACAAAACTGATTTTAATGCATTAAGGTCAAATTCATAAGTAATCGGAATCTGCACATCACCGTAGCAAAGCAAGGTTTCATAAAGTGGATGCAGCATCCAGCTTGTTCCTGCATTCCAATAACGGAACGGATATGGATAACAGGTTTCAGTAATCACAGCCTTATCACCATCAGTATTAACTGGTGCCTGAATTGCATCCGTGAAGCCATGAGTTGCCTTTGCGTTTTCTTCCCAATCGGCAACCTGACGGAGAATAAATGAGGCATAACCAATATAAGTAGATTTCATATTGCTTGTGTTCATAGATGAAGTCTGTAAATTTACATTTGCGTCCATTGTATATTTACTGCCCCAGCCGGGAGCCCATTCGCCTGTCCACATACCGTAAAGACGTGGAGTTGAATAACCCGCTGAACAAAGATAAGCATATCTGCCTGAATAATATGCTCTTTCCATAAGGTCGGAAACAAGTTCGCTTTTCTGATATTGCCGGCCTACTAAATCTTCATTTGAATCAGTACTGTCTGTGTCACCCAACTTGAATGTAACTGAATTAAACTCCTTTGAGAAGATTTCAGCGTGCTTTTCAAGTGCTTTATCATAATCAAACTTGTCGTCAACTGTATATTTTTCTGCAACTGCTTTTGTCTTATCTACAAGTTCATCAACGAGTGTATAGGACTCAGCATTATCGAAATCACCATAAGCACCCATATCATAGGTTCTGTCTGAAACAGCTATAAGATATACTGCATCTGCCTTTTTAATTTTGATTGCAGGGTTACTGTCACCGCAATACTGCTCGTCTGTGACCTCACCATTATCAATGATTTTTTTAGTTCCGCCCTCGCAGACAACATAAACAACAGTTGCATATCCGCCATTTTTCAATTCGCTGTTTTCATAACCAGGATAATGAGACACAAATGCAATATACTCACAGTCTGCACCAACGATTTTCTTATACTGTAAATCGACTTCATTTCCCTTGCCGAAATTTGCATAAGTCGATATATCATCCATAGAAAGAGTGAGATTAATCTTACTGTCTGTTGATGACTTATTGATTTTTGTTATGGTCACATTATCTGCCTGCGAAGTGAAAGTTTTTCTTTCCCATACACCTCTTATATCGGTATATCTCACACCAACCTGTGCAGTTTCATAATCTGTATAACGAACGAAATTCTGTTCCTTTCTGTTCTTCTGGTCAATTCGCAGAACTCCACCCGGGTGAAAAGCATAAACATCATCATAAGAAGCATTGTCAGTTATGTCTTGATTATTTGCAATATTCTGTTTAACTGTTTCAAGCTCGTGGGAGGTATCAGGACAGTAACGCGCATTGTCATTAGGAAGAATAAAGTGCATATTCTGATAAATAAGTGTATCGCTATACGGTGAACCGCTTGTGATTACACCCTGCAAACCGTTACCTGAAATCATACCCTGTCGCCATGTATCTGTTGAATTCATTTCATTGGCTGATAATTCATAAAAAAGTTCCGAATACGATGCCTTTGCAGTATCAGAAAACAAATCCTTTGACTGTTCAAAAATATCTACGGGATTTATTAATCCTCCAATCATTGAAACTATTGTAAGAATAATACTGATAATTCGTTTAATTAACTTCACAACAACATCTCCCGATATTTTTACTATATAAACAAAGCATATTGAAAATAGTTTTATGTTTTTTACATTTATAATTAAATTTTACTATATATACCGGTTGAAGATTAATATCATTATATGACATATAATTATAATATTGACGTGTTATGCAAATTGGTTTATGATATAATAAAATTACAAAAGGTGCAATATTATGGATGAATTACATATCGGAAAATCAAAATACAAGCTTGTGAGAATCGTTGATGAAAAATTTACTCAGGATATAGGCGGTCACAGACACGGTGCACAGAGCTACGAAATTCACTACTGTATGAACGGCAGCGGTGAACTCTCAACTGAAGACAGCACATACCCTTTAAGCAAAAATTTGCTTTATGTAACCGGTCCGAATATATGGCACAGGCAGTTAGTTAATAAGAAAGAACTGTTATGTGAGATTTGCCTTTATATCCAAATTATAACAGACGGAAACGACATATTGTCGAAAAATTTTAATTCTACACATTTTTGGATTGGTCAAGCAAACACTCAAATACAACAATTTTTTGACTTACTGTATCAAACTTTGACTAAAAACTCTATTTATTCAAAAGAACTGCAAATCCATCTTGCAGAATTGATAATTACAGAAATGTCTCATTTATACTCAGAAAATCTTGTCGCTGCCGATAAAGACACACCGGATGATAAAAAGTTTGTAATCATCGATGAAGCATTTCTATATGACTTTGCAAGTATAACAATAAATGAGCTTGCTGACAGAATCGGTTTATCAGTAAGGCAAACCCAACGTGTACTCAAGCAGTATTACGGTGTAACCTTCAGAGAAAAATGTATGAAATCTCGCCTTGAAGCAGCATACATAATGTTAAAGAAAGGCAAAGGTGTAAATCAGGTGGCTTATGATGTGGGCTATGCTGACACACCGTCCTTTATCAGAGCATTTAAAAAAATGTACGGCATAACGCCTGCAAAAATTTTAAAAGAAAATATTAATATTTAAAGGAGAACAGTATATGCAAAGCATTGATTTAATCAAAGAACAAATCTGCGATGTCTGTCACAAAATGTGGCAGCTGGGCTGGGTTGCTGCAAATGACGGCAACGTAAGTGCAAGACTCCCTGACGGCAGAATAATTGCAACACCCACAGGCATCAGTAAATCTTTCATCACTCCCGAAAAGCTCGTTATTTTAGACAAAGAGGGCAACATTCTTGAAGCACAGGAAGGCTACCGCCCCTCAAGTGAAATCAAAATGCATCTTCGTTGTTATGATAAACGACCCGATGTGTTCAGCGTAATTCACGCACATCCGCCCGGTGCAACAGGTTTTGCTGTGGCTCATAAGGCTATGGATATGTACAATATGATCGAGGATGTGTCCGTTATCGGCTCTGTGCCACTTACACCTTACGGTACACCGTCAACATCAGAAGTGCCTGATTCAATTGAGCCTTACCTTGAAGAACATGATGTAATGCTTCTTGAAAACCACGGTGCACTTGCTGTTGGCAGTGATGTTATTACTGCTTTTTACAGAATGGAAAGCCTTGAGCTTTGGGCAAAAATCACAATCAATGCGGTGATTCTTGGTGGCAGTTATGATATCAGTCGTGATAATATTCAAAAGCTCATTGACCTGAGAGGCTATTACAGAGTTACAGGACGTCATCCCGGATATAAGTTATTTAACGGTGATGATGAAATATTACATAAAAAGGATTAAGGAGTAATATTATGCTTAAAGGAATTTCACCAATATTATCACCGGAGCTTTTAAAAGCACTTGCTGAAATGGGACACGGTGATGAACTTGTAATTGCTGACGGCAATTTCCCTTGTCAAAGTGTTGGCAAAGATGCTATTGTAATCCGTGCTGACGGACACGGTGTGCCTGAATTGCTTGATGCAATTTTAAAGCTTGTTCCGCTTGATACATATACTGAAAAGCCCGTTGCCCTTATGGAGGTTGTGAAAGGTGACAGCTGCGGTACTCCTGAGATATGGGATACCTATGAGGAAATCCTTACCAAGTATGAACCTAACCATCACGCAATCGACTATACTGAACGCTTTGCTTTTTATGAGAAAGCAAAAGGAGCTTATCTTATTATCGCTACAGGCGAAAAGGCAATTTACGCCAACATTCTTCTTAAAAAGGGTGTGGTTAAATGAAAACAGTTTTAGCCTTTGATTTCGGTGCTTCAACAGGCAGAGCTATCAAGGCAGTTTTTAACGACAAAGAGATAAAATACGAAGAAATTCACCGCTTTGAAAATATACCTAAAACTATTGAAGGTCATATCTGTCATGATGTTGATATGATTCTCGCAGAGATAAAATTTGCCATAGAAAAAGCAGGTAAAATTGATTCTCTTGCTTTTGACACATGGGGCGTTGACTATGGTTTATTAGACAAAGACGGTAACCTTATTCATCTGCCATACCACTATCGTGATGAGCGTACTGCAAACGCATTAAAAGTTGCATTAAAAAAAATCGATGCGGATGAGCTTTATAAAGAAACCGGAAATCAGATAATGAATATCAACACTCTGTTTCAGCTCATAAGCGACGATAACATCCATAAAGCAGATAAATTATTGTTCATGCCCGATTTGTTCGCTTATTTGCTCACAGGTAAAAAAGTATGTGAAACTACTATTGCATCAACTTCACAGATGTTAAATCCTCTGACTAAAAAGTGGAGTGAAAAGGTACTTTCTGCTTTCAGTATAAAAGAAGACTTATTTGCCCCTATTTGCGAAAGTGCAACTGTAAACGGCGAATATAAGGGTATTCCTGTAATCAGTGTTGCCGGTCACGATACACAGTGTGCTGTTGCAGCAATGCCTGCAAAAAGTGAAAATGCTGCCTTTCTTTCCTGCGGTACCTGGTCGCTTATCGGCTGTGAGCTTCAAGAGCCTGTTATGACAAAGCAAAGTAATGCTCTTGAGCTTTCAAATGAGATTGGAGCCAACGGTAAAATCAATTTCCTAAAAAACATCAGCGGTCTGTGGCTCATTCAGGAAACAAGACGTGACCTTGCCAAGACGGACAAAAAGTATTCTTATAACGAGCTTGAAATGTTTGCAAGGGAAAGTGAGCCTTTCAGAAGCTTTATTGACCCCGATGCACCTGAACTGTCAGCTCACGGAAATCTCCCTGATAAAATAAGAGCCTACTGTAAAAAAACAAATCAACCTATACCCGAAACTATCGGTCAGTTAGTGAGATGCATTTACGAAAGTCTTGCCCTCAAATACAGACTTGCTCTTGAACAGATAGCTGAGTGTACGGGTAAAAAATTTGATGTGCTTCACCTAATGGGCGGAGGTACAAAAGACGGATTTTTATGCGAGCTTACAGCACAGAGCCTGGGTGTACCTGTAATTGCCGGTCCCGTTGAAGCTACGGCTCTTGGTAATATAATGCTTCAGCTTATAGCTCTTGGTGAAATTGAGAGCATTGAAAAAGGCAGAGAAATTATTGCAGAAACAGAAAAAGTAAAAATCTTTGAAGAGCAACATACCGCTTATTGGGATGAAGCATTCGAAAGGTTTTGCAGAATAATAAAAAAATAATATAAAGGAGAAAATTATTATGTTATATCCAAGAATTGGTATCAGACCTGTTATTGACGGCCGTTGGGGCGGTGTAAGAGAAAGCCTTGAAGAACATACAATGGCAATGGCAAATGCTGCTGCAAAGCTCATCAGCGAGACTCTTAAATATCCCGACGGTACACCTGTACAATGCGTTATTTCAAGCACAACTATCGGTGGTGGTGCGGAAGCAGCAAAGTGCGAAGAAGAATTTTCTACACAGAACGTTGTTGCAACCTTAAGTGTTACACGCTGCTGGTGCTACGGCTCAGAAACCTTCGATATGAACCCCAATACTATCAAAGCAGTCTGGGGCTTCAACGGTACTGAAAGACCGGGTGCAGTTTATCTTGCAGCGGTTATGGCTGCACACGCTCAGAGAGGACTTCCTGCATTTTCAATTTACGGCAAGGATGTTCAGGATATCAATGACCACTCCATTCCTGAGGATGTTAAAGAAAAAATTCTTCGCTTTGCAAGAAGTGCTGTTGCAGTAGGCTGGATGAAGAATAAGTCCTATGTCAATATCGGCGGTATCTCCATGGGTATTGCAGGTAGCTACTGTAATGCAGATTTCTTCCAGAAGTATCTCGGCATTCGCCCTGAGTGGGTTGATATGACGGAAATTGTGCGTAGAATTACCCTTGAGATTTATGACAAAGACGAATATGAAAAGGCTCTTGCCTGGATTAAAGCAAACTGTAAAGAAGGCTTTGATGTCAACGCAGGCAAAAATCTTCCTGACATCATCAGAAAATCCAAGGTAGTTAACCCTGATAAGGATTGGGAATTCATCGCAAAGATGACTATTATAGTCAATGATATTCTTTACGGTAACAAGAAGCTTGATGAACTCGGTTGGCACGAAGAAGCACTCGGTAAAAACGCTGTTGCAGGCGGCTTCCAGGGACAGAGACAGTGGACAGACTGGCTTCCTAACGCTGACTTTACTGAAGCAATTATGGCTTCAACCTTCAACTGGAACGGCACAAAGGCTCCTACTGCTTTCGCAACAGAAAACGATAATCTCAATGGTGCTTCAATGCTCCTTGGTACCCTTCTTACTGCGAGCGCACCTTGCTTCCACGATGTTCGTACATACTGGAGTCCTGAGGCTTGTGAAAGAGTTACGGGAGTTAAACCTGAAGGCAAGGCAAAAGACGGTTTTATTCACCTTATCAACTCAGGTGCAACTGCTCTCGACGGTAGCGGTGCTGCTAAAGACGAAAACGGTGAAAGCTGTATGAAGCCTTTCTGGGAAATGACAGAGGCCGACGTGAATGCTTGCCTTGAAGCCACAGATTGGTGCAGAGCAAACTATGAATATTTCCGTGGCGGCGGATTCTCAAGCCATTTCCGTTGCAAGGCTGAAATGCCTGTAACAATGCTCAGAATCAACATCGTTGAGGGTATTGGTCCTGTTATGCAGATTGCCGAAGGTTACACAGCAAATCTTCCCGACGAAGCTCATACTCCAATTGACAAGAGAACTGACCCGACATGGCCTACAACATGGTTTGCTCCCAAGCTTACAGGCGAAGGTGCATTCAAGGATGTTTACTCTGTTATGGCTAACTGGGGCGCTAACCACGGTGTAACTGTTTACGGTCACGTTGGTGCAGACCTTATCACTCTTGCATCAATGCTCCGCATTCCAGTTAATATGCACAATGTTCCTGAGGACAAGATCTTCCGTCCTCACGCATGGGCAGCTTTCGGCACCGAGGACAGTCAGGCAGCTGATTACAAGGCATGTGAAAAATACGGTCCTATTTATAAATAATCTCAACCATATAAAATGAACAAGCGTTGCATTTGGGGATTCTCCTCCCCTCTTGCAACGCTTTTTTATTACTCATTAAACTGATGATTTATAATATCTATCTGACCCGTCTTTAAACATCTGAATTGTATTGTTTATCTTCAATATTCCTATTATTGGAGACTGAAATCAAGAATACAGTTCATCTACTATGTCAAAATAAGCATCAATGTTTTCCCATTTTGCCAAAGCCGGAATATCACAACCTGACGAGAGCATAAAATTCTCAAAGCTCTTACATTCATCAAAAACTTGCTGAACAGCATTTTTTATCTGTTCAGGTGTTCCGTTACAGAAAAGTACAGGGTCAATATTACCCATAACGATACTGTCTGTTGGCATCTGCGGTAACATTTTTATAAGCGGTACAGCGTTACCGAAATGATAAATATCAGCACCATATTCTTTAATTTCCTCTGTCATATCATCAATTGCATCACCACAGTTGTGATAACAGATTACAAAACTTTCATCATTCACTTTTTCAAAGATTTCTTTAATGAATGGTGCTGAAAATTCTGCATTAAGTGACGGTGAAAGCAGACCTGCAGCAGGCTCTGCCATAATAACACCGTCTGCACCCGCTTTTTTAAATTCATTTATATAACGTATAATGAATTCTGTGGCTTTTGAAAGTAATATCTTCACTTCGTCAGGACTATCATAGCATTCCATCATAAGCTCTGTCATATCAAAAAGCCTACCTGCCAAGGAATAAGGACCGATAACACCACAGAAAACAGGAATGTCTGTGATTTCTTCTTTTGCAAGCCTCACGCCCTCAATACAAATTGATGTTCTTCCGTCACCTACTTTTGGTATAACAATGTTTTCAGCATCCATTATATCGTCGATAATTCCTTTTCGCACAGTTGGAACATCATCGTCTTTAAAAACAATTTCACAACCAAAAGCCTCTGCCTCAACAGACAAATCCATCATATTAAGAGATGCACCGATATTACATCGCTTGGCAATTGCTTTCATTCCCTCAACCTGCATTTCGGGACTTTCAAGAAGTTCATTGACAGTTATCCCAAGCAATTGAGTTGATGGAAATGAAAGTATAGGAATGGTTTTACTTTTATTCTCAAATATTTGTTTTACTTTTATTTTCATAACTCTTTACCTTATTTGAAGAATGAGAGAGCAACATCAGCCGCTGTTGCCGCATCGTCTGTATAAACATCTGCTCCAACCTGCCTTGCAAATTCTTCGCTGACAGGTGCACCGCCAATCATAACCTTAACACTGTTACGAAGTCCTGCAGCATTTAATGCCTCAATAATATCCTTGTGATACTCCATTGTTGTCGTAAGTAAAGATGAAAGTGCAACAACCTGAACTTCGTTTTCCTTTACTGCGTTAACTACTGTTTCTGCTGAAACATCTGTACCTAAATCAATACACTCAATTCCAACGCCCTCAAGCATCATTTTAACAAGATTTTTGCCAATATCGTGCAAATCACCTTTAACTGTACAAATAATTGCTTTACCAACAGGCTCAACGCCTTCCTGTGTAAGATATGGTTTAAGGATTGCAACACCCATATTCATAGCTCTTGCAGCAATCAAAACCTCCGGCACATAAACCTCATTTTTCTTAAATCTCTCACCTATTGCCATCATACCTGCAATAAGTCCTTCATTCAATATTTTCTTTGCAGTTACACCATTTTCAAGTGCCTTACTTACAAGCTCTTTAACATTTTTTGCTCTGCCTTTTTGCACAAATTCACTTATTTCAACTAAAACTGACATTTGAGCTACCTCACTCCCAATAATTATCAATTGTTTCTCGGATAATTTCTACAAATCGTCTCACCTTATCCATATCGTTATTAACTGTATAAACATCTCGTTGACAGATTTCAAGCTTACATCCGCGAGCAGTTTTGATTGTCTTTTCAATATGCTTACGGAAAGCATCTTCATCAAGTTTCGCACCAACGCCAAGGAATGTTGGGTTTGGTTTTCTGTGATAAATAATCCCTGAACCGCGAAGCTGCTCTGCCATATAATCTTCATCACACCAAGGTGAAATTGAAACTTTTTTAAGGTTAGGCAAAGTCTTTATATCATCCCAGAATGTATTAACAGGTTCACAGCATCCGTAGTTTAATCTGCCAAAGACTGATGCGATTTTATGGTAACAAGGGAAAATAAATTCACGGAACATCTGAGGTGAAATTCCCACAGTTTCCTGACTGTCCATAAATCCCCAAAGGTCAGTTGTTTTAATCTGACCCTGTTTTGGTTCTTCGTCATAAAAGCCCATTGAGCCCTGACAAATCCATTCAAAGGAATTGTTCTGCAAAAGAACATTTTCATTTTCAAGACATTTAAAATATGCTATATAATCCTCTGCAATTCTGTCCATCATCTGTTTAAATTCATCAGGATAGTCATACATTGAGTAAAGCATATTTTCCATACCCATCATGTGTACCACGTGCTGTGTAGGAGTTGAATAAAGTCCGTTGCTGACGAGCTTTACAGGAAGAATATCACCAAAAATATCGTTATACATTTCATTCTTTTGGAGTGTACTCTCTTTATTTACACCAAAAACAGACGGTTGCATTATCTTATCAAAATCATCGCCTAAATCATCTATAATATGCTCGAAATGATGTCCCATTTCCGTTCCGTCTTCTTTTCTTACAACAGTCTGCTTAATATGATGACCAAAAAGAGTAAAGTAAATGTCATAAGTCTGTTGAAAATATGGCGGAACAACTCTGTCGTCATCAACATCCTCAAGACCTACAAAGCTGTGAATAAGCTTATATTCAATAGCTCTTGCATCAGCATCTGTGCATTGGAGTTTTGGATTTATTGCTTCATGAGCAAAGGAATCCACTTCCACATGAATCATCGGTCTTTCACCTTTATACATATTGTGTCTTTTCCAGAGTTCAACTCTTTCAAGGTTTTTGGGTGAGTTTGCAATTTCAAGCTGATGAGCCGCCAGATAGCGAAGTCTTTCTCTATCTTTGTTGTTTATCAAAGCAATCCCTCCTGCTATTATTTTTTAAATCAATTATACATAAAAAAGAAAAGACAGTATTTCAAAATACTGCCTTAAAGTTTAGAAATCCTAACATTATTAAAATTTTAGTTTGCGAAACCTACCCGGTGAAATTCTCTCATGATTTTTGAAGGAATAAATGAAATTTGCCTGAGAGTTGAAGCCCGTGAGATACGCTATATCCGTTATGCTTTTATCCGTTGTGAGAAGATATTCTTTTGCCTTGTTTATCCTTTCAGCAATAACATAGTCATAGGGCGAAAAGCCTGTATGCTGTCTGAAAAGCCTTGATAAATGTGTGGCACTTATATGAAGCATATCAGCAAGACTCTGTGTTGTTATTTCCTCATCAAGATGGTCTGTGATATATTCTTTTGCTTTGGCAATGGCAAGAACGCTCTTGTTGTTATTTTCCGTTGTATTAGAAGAAAGAAGTTCAATAAGAATACGGTAAATTAGCGATGATATTTCACCTTCATTTTCTTCAAAAGCATTATATATCTTCAAAAACAACCTTTCAGCCTTACCGAACACAGGGCCTTTGACGAGATTTCCGTTTAAATTTATTATTTCACTACAAAATTCACGACTGTTCGCTCCGTCAATATGCATCCATAAAAATTCGGTATAATCATCGGTGTAATATTCATGTGGCTCATAGCAATTTAAAATCACCATAGTGTTTTTCTGTGCCGTAACAAAATCACCGTTGTTGTCACGAAACGTGAATGCTCCGTCTCTTACAAGTATAAGCAAAATACTGTCATAGCTTTCACGGATAAGGTGATAGTTATTATCACAGAAAAAGTGTCCCGAACATATCACATTATAATACAATCTTTTCGCAAGAACAGACCTGGAAAAAAACTGTATTTGAGATTTCGGTAATATGCCTGTGTCAATCTGCTTCATAATTACCACCGCACAATTTCAAAAGTTTAGATAATTATACTATATCAACACAACAAAAAGCAACTGTTAAATGTCTTAAAGCTCAATGAAAAATCAAGTTGTTTTTCATTTACATCACTATTGTTCTTTCTTCTGTTTCTTTTAATAAATCTATCAATTCAG
>JAFTUP010000132.1 GCA_017466205.1 Clostridia bacterium | reverse complement strand
TTGACATTTTCTTTATGAAAAATGTTCCCAAAACACTGCCTAATAATCCGGGAATAAGATAGATATAAGTGTCAGAAAGCTTAACATCACCATTCATAAGATAAATAACAGCACTGACTATGGTTATTGGTAAAATTGTTGCAACTGCGTTAGTTTGCGCTTGCTTTTGACTCATTCCAACCTTTTTATATAAAGGTACGGTCAACATTCCTCCGCCTGCACCTAAGATAATATTTATAATTCCAATCAAAAATCCTGAACAGAATTTTTTAACATTATTCATAATTCCACCTCATTAAATTATTTCTAATTTTTGCTCTTATTATCCATTAATGCAAAATCAATTTGACATCGATATTCAACGTTGATATAATTAAAATGACTCTTGATAAGGATGTGAGTATATGTTAGGAATAGTTTTAATTCTTATTGCTGCTGTTTGTGCTTTTACGTTTCCGTCTTTTTTGATTGAAGCTATAAAATCGAACGATGAAGAAACAGCGAACACAGCGAAAAAGTTGTCATGCATAACGTTTGGAATTTTAATGCTGGACATTACATTTTTTATATTTGCTTCTTCTTGGTAGAATTTAAACGCTTAGCAGAATTCCTGTTAAGCGTTTATTTATATAAATATTTATTTGGTTGAATAAATCAATTAATGGTTGAATTTCATTCAATAATCAAGTTATTGTTAAGTAATCAGATATGAGTTATCATTTAGTTGTAACGTTACACAAAATTTTAAGAGGTGATTATGTGAATATTTATTTTGGTGAAAATCTTAAAAGATTACGAAAAGAAAAAGAAATGACACAAGAAATACTTGCTGATTTTTTAGGTGTGACATTTCAGGCTGTCAGTAAATGGGAGAGAGGAGAGACTTATCCTGATATAACATTACTACCGGAAATTGCAGGCTTCTTCAAGGTAAGTATTGATGAATTACTCGGTGTTAACAAAGCTGAGAATGAGGCTGAAATTATCAAAGAACTTGAAGCGTATGATAACCTGACAGACGAAAAACTAAAACAGGAAATTATAAATAGACTTAAAGAAAAGTTCCCTAATGACTTCCGTATTCTTTTGAGATACATGACTTCCCTTGTTCATTTCAAAGAAAACACACCTGAAAATGTTGCGAAAATAATTGCGATATATGAAAATATCAAACAGAATTGCAATAATGATAAAATACGCATTTCTGCCAAAAGACATATTGTCGAACTCTATAAAGGACTTTCGGAAAAAGAAGGAAGCGGCATAACCTTTGAAGATTGCGAGAAAATCATAAAAGAAATGCCAAGAATGAGAGATGGACAGGAAATGTTCTGTTTTTATTATCCTGAAAACTATCCAAATGGTGATGAGAAAATAATGAACACGCTTGAAGAACAATTTTTATTGCTCAACACGGTGTATTCTCATTATTTTTATTACAATGGCTTTTTCTATGACAGAAACTTCTCTGATGAATGGGTGATTTCGGCTTTCAAAACAGAACTTGACTTTTTGAATTTTGCGTACGATGATGGTCATTACGGCAAAATGTGGCGAACAGTAATTTATAATTACGGACATTTGGCTGTGAGATATTTTAAACTCGGTGATAAAGACAATGCATTGAAAAACTTTAGAAAAATGTGTGACCTTGCAATCCAATTTGATAATATGGACAGAATAACGACTATGCATTCAATAATGTTTGAAGGCAATAAATTTGATAAGCATACATTGGGTACTACTTATGTTGCTAAAATGCAGGTAAAAGAGCTTTTGACTGAAAAATATCCATTGTCAGAAGAGTTTAAACAATCTGATGAATTTAAAGAAATTATAAAATCGTTAAAATAACGGTAGGGCGGGGTCTTGACCCCGCCGTTTTCTATGTAGGGACGATTCACGAATCGTCCGTTTCTCAATAAACAAATATGTGACCGCGTAGTGGCAGTTCGCTCCCTCTTTGAGGGAGCTGTCACCGTAAGGTGACTGAGGGAGTTTATCCACACCTGCCTGTCATTCTGAGCGGAACGAAGAATCTTTGAATAATATTATCATCTTATTAGAATAATTCTCTTGATAATAGAATTGTATTCGCCTATAATGTTATTGAAAAATGACATAATTCCATTTATTATTAAATTGTAGCTACAAGAAATATCTTGAGGTGATTATAATGACAATTTATTTTGGCGAAAACTTAAAGAAACTTCGTAAAGAAAAAGCCTTGACACAAGAAGCTCTTGCAGAGTTTTTAGGTGTATCATTCCAGACGATAAGTAAGTGGGAAAGAGGAGAGACATATCCTGATATAACAATGCTACCTGTAATTTCAAGGTTTTTCAATGTTTCTGTTGATGATTTGTTAGGCATTAATAAGTCTCTTGAAGAACAGAAAATCAATGAATATCTTGAACTTTATGACGATATGAAATTGAAAGATTTAACCTTAACTTTTAATAAATTTCAAAAAGCAGTTAAGGAATTTCCTGATGATTTTCGTATTTTAATTCGATATATGGAACTTTTATATGATGTTAAAGGTTTTGGACAAGGTAAATATAAAGAAATTTCAAAAGAGGTTGCGTCTATTTATGAAAAGATACAACAATATTGTACAGATGACAATATAAGAATACGCTCAAAAGTAATTATGATTTCTCATTTAGTGACATTATACCAATGTGTTCCAAACGAAGAAGGTAAATACCGTGTATATAAAGAGTATCTTAACCATGCAGAAGAAATAGTAAGTACTTTGCCTTCAATTAATGATACAAAAGAACTAATGCTGATGAGTTTGGCTTATGATACAGAAAACTATAATACAACCCATAGAAATGCTCTTGAAGAATTGCTGTTTATATTGCAAGATACATTATTTGGGTACAGCTATGATTATAAACCTGAAAAGAGACTTGAGGTTTTGAAGCATATACAAGGATTAATTAATTTGATATTTGATGATGGAAACTATGGTAAAAATTGCGTTAACAGACTTTATAATTACGGTCATATAGGTTATCTGTATCATCAAATAGGTGATGATGAAAATGCTTTGAAATATCTTAAAATTACTGCTGAATATGCAAAGGAACTTGATGATAATCCCAATATTTCAGAAAAAGCAATGAGACATTATAATTTCGGACCAATTTTCCGTGAAACTAATTTATCTCAATTTATGAAAATTGTAATGACAGAGCATTATCCGTTGACCGACGAATTCAAATCAAAACCCGAATTCCAAGAAATAATCTCAATGTTAGAATAAAGTAGGGCGGGGGTGCGGGTGTCCGGTGGACACCTCTGCGAAGCAGAAGCACCGACCGAGCCGGCAGGCGAGACACTTGCTCCCGCCGTTATCATAATAACAAAAGCTCCATCACTAAATTGAGATGGAGCCGAATTATTTATTCTTCAAACAAATATTTGTGCATTCGTTCTGGGTTGTTGAGGAACTGTTTTGTGATTTGGAAATGTTCGGTTTGGGAGTAGGGGACAAGTTCGATTCCCTCGTGAGTTATTTCGTAAATATCTGCATCAGGAAACGTCATAAGTATTGGTGAATGAGTTGAGATTATTAGTTGTGAGCCTTGTTTTACCAGACGGTCAATGTTACACATTAACCTCATAATTCGCATTGGTGAAAGAGCTGCTTCAGGTTCGTCAAGGATATAAAGTCCGTTTCCGCCAAATCGATTTTCTGTAAGTGCAATAAAACTTTCACCATGGGATTGCGCGTGGAGTGACACACCACCGTAACTATCAATTACAGGTGGAGCGGAAGCTGGCATTCTATCCATCTGGTCAATGTTCGATGCCACATTATAAAAACTCTCAGCACGGAGAAAGAATCCGTCACGAGGTTGCTTTAACCCTCTGCGTACGCTTAAATACTCGTATAAATCAGAATGTGAATTTTCAGTAGAAAAGTTGAAATTCTTGCTTCCGCCTTCCGGATTAAAACCTAAAGCCACAGCAAGTCCTTCAATCAACGTTGATTTACCTATTCCATTTTCACCAATGATAAATGTCACAGGCTTGTTGAATTCTAAGGAGTTACTTTTAAGCCAGTTTACAACCGGAAGATTATTGATATAATTACCGCTTGGAATATTATTGCTTATACTGATTTCACGTACAAATAAACTGTTCATAATTATCACCAATATGATTTTACCATATAATTATTTAATTTCAACTACAAGCAATGTGTTACTGTACGATAAAATGTACTCAATATGTTTTTTATACAAAAAGAGGCTATATAGCCTCTTTTATTTGTTGTATTCACTTTTTTACATTCTTCAGATGCAACTCTTTAAGTCCGTCAACTTCATCACAAATTTCTTTAAGATTACATGTTGAGCAATCAAACATGACATTATCAAAAATATGATTTAATGCAGAGGTTGTCTGACTGATTTTCTTTGCAAGAGAATTTAATTTTTCAAAATCGTCAAAATCAGTTACAAAGTAGATTTCAGCACTTTTTACATAAGAAAATTTAAGATATTCTTTTAATAGAGCATTTCCGTAGTCAGAAAAAGTCACACCTGATTTTACAATCTTTTTACTCACTCTTATTTGCTCTCTCATATTTAGTGCAGAAGCTCTTGTCATAAATCCGTCAACAGATAAGTGGTATCTTAAAGATTCCAACTCCTTAATCTTATTGAATGTATCCTGTTCATCAGGAAAATCCTCAACCTGAATAAAAACAAATTTGCCAAAAGGTGAGTCCGCCTTAATTTCATTAAGGTCATTTCCCAATAAGTAAACGGAATTTGAAAAACTCATATCACTTGATACTGCAAGACTGCTGACACAAGGCTTTTGACTTCCGCCAAGCTCATAAGCTGTATCAGACAAGAATATAACTGAATTTTTGTTACTTACATTTAACGAGACATTACTTATATCAAGTTGTTTTGAGTTGCACAAAATACTTTTAATTTCATTGATAAGGTTATTATATAATCTCATTATAATTTCTTATCTCTTTTCATTTTGTCATAGTGCTTCTGCAACCAGTCATAAACAACTCTGATAAGCTTCATATCAAGGTTAAACCAATATATTACAAAAGTGATTACAAGAAGTGCAAGAATAACACCAAGAATTATAAACAATATTTCCATATTAGTTCTCCTTAGTAATCGCTGATTAAATCGGGTTGCGATTATCAGCGAGATAGTTTTTTGTCAGAACCGTCAAAAAACGCAGGCAATACTTTGTGTATTAACGAGTATTTTGGACGAGTTATGACGGAAAAGTAGCCGTTGAGAATTGTAACCTTGATTTAATCAGTGGTTACTTCTGCAAGTCCCTTTTGACGAGCATATTCAGCTGCACCTAAAGCCCCCATAAGCTGTGGGTCAGTTTTAAGCTCAACAACCTTGATTTTAAGAACTTTTTCAATAGCCTTTTTAAGACCGTCATTCTTAGCACAACCACCTGTAAGTGTAATGCTGTCAACAGCACCTGCTTTTTTAGCCATAACAAAACAACGCTTTGCAACTGCCAACTGAATACCTGCTGCAATTTCATCCATAGGCTTGCCTTCACCAACAAGTGAAATAACTTCGCTTTCAGCAAAAACAGTACACTGTGCAGTAATCGGAATAGTATTTTTAGCATTAAGTGAAAGCTTGGAAAATTCAGGTAATGTCATTTCAAAAGCATTAGCCATAGCTTCATAGAAACGACCTGTACCTGCGGCACACTTGTCGTTCATAGCAAAGTTTTTAACTGTACCGTCTGTGTCAATTGAAATGCCTTTAACGTCCTGACCGCCAATGTCGATAATCGCCTTAACCTCAGGGTTTGTAACGTGAACACCCATAGCGTGACAGCTGATTTCTGATATATTTTCATCCGCAAAAGGAACCTTATTTCTACCGTAGCCGGTACCTATAAGATATGTAAGCTCTTTTGCAGAATTTAATCCGTTAACCTGAGCTACAGCATCATCAAGAGCAATTTCAGC
>JAFTUP010000131.1 GCA_017466205.1 Clostridia bacterium | reverse complement strand
TGCTCCGTGGCTTGAATTGGAATTACCTGACGGTGAAGAAAAGGAATTGCAAACAAAATATCGTCAGCTTATGGTGAAATGTCTTGAAAATGCTACTAATCCCCTGTCTCTTGATTATATGAACTGGTGTCATTTTGGTGGTCAGCCCTTAGTGGATGCGGCTTTTCTGGCTCACGCGGTTGTTCGTGCTCCGAACAGCATGTATCGCTCGCTTGATGAAAAGACAAAGAAACGCTTCGTTGCTTGTCTTAAAAAAAGCAGGAAAATCACACCTGTAAACAGTAATTGGCTGTTCTTTTCTGCTATGGTTGAAGCAGGACTTTACGTTATGGGTGCTGATTACGATTTCACTCCTGTTGACAAGGCAATTGAAACATTCAAAAAGTGGTATGTTGGTGACGGAACATACAGTGACGGTGAATTTTTCCATTGGGATTATTACAACAGCTTTGTAATTCATCCTATGCAAACAGATATTCTGAGGGTCTTCAGTGATGTCAGGTCTGACTACAAGAAGGCATTACCCGAAGCAATCAAGAGAGCTTCGCGGTTTGCAGGTGTACTTGAGCAGTTAATCAATGCTGACGGAAGCTATGCAGTTTTCGGAAGGTCAACTGTTTACCGTTTCGGTGCATTTCAATTGTTATCGCAAGCTGTTTTACAGGAATTTCTGCCAGAAAATCTGTCAAATGGTCAGGTAAGGTGTGCACTTGATTCTGTGATTCACAAGGTCTGTGAAAATGAAAATATGTTTGATGAAAACGGATTTTTAACACCCGGAATATATGGTTTTCAGCCTGATTTGGCAGAGGAATACATAAATGTAGGCAGTCTTTACCTTTGTGAAGCTGTGTTTTTGCCCTTGGGACTTTCAGAAACTCACAAATTCTGGACAGATACGGATGCTGATTGGACAGCAAAAAAAATATGGTCAGGACAAAATACTGTCCGCGACCACGCGATAGATTGAATTATATCCGAAAAATGACAAATCGGAGTTTGTAGGGATATACTTCGTAGGGGTCGGCGTCCTCGACGACCCATAAAGTGTAAAGTTGAAAACGGAAAACTGAAAAGGTCGGGTCTGCGACGCTGATTATAATCCGCTCCCTCCCTGAGGGCGCGGGTGTCCGGTGGACACCTCCGCGAAGCGGAAGCGCTGTCTGAGCCGGCAGGCGAGTAATGAGCTGTCGAACGATAGTGAGACTGAGGGAGTAATCAAATAAACTACAAACTCCCTCCGTCATTTTCTTGCGAAAATGCCACCTCCCTCAATGAGGGAGGGAAAATGAAACACCTCGACAAATTATAATTTGCATTCATTGTTCTGTGATTTTGCAAAACAAGTGTAGCTCAATTTAGCATAGGGTGTAGCCTATTTTACCATCGAGTGTGGTCTATTTTACCATCTAAAAATAATATATAAATAAATATAAAAATAATATAGTATTATATAAACAGTTGAATAATTAACTGTTTTATTTTTTTAACTTTATTTTAAATGTGATTTTATTTACATTGTCTTTGACAGAAAAATCCAGGCAATAGACTGTGACCGGCGGTGTATCATATTCATGGGGAATATGCAAATTTTCGTTAATTTCAAGGCTGACCTTATTTTCATCAAAAACTATTGATGTTGAGTCGAGAACAACTGTATTTCCTTTGATTTCGGGTTTTCGCAGGGTTACAAAGCGTTCAATTATCTGCACCTTATTCTCTGACTCAATTATATCAGTTAATTCAACAGAAATTTCCTTGATTTCAAAAACTCTTTTAAAGGATTTAAGGTTTTTGTAAGCGTTTGTCAGGTCAACGATTGCTCTGCTTTCAGCAAAATGAAGAGTTGCAAAATATTCCTTGCCGTTCGCCTGCTCTTTGCCATTGATAATCGGCACATTATGACTCAATGAGGAATTGCAGAAAACAGTATATCTTTTGTCATTGAAATAATCCTTTGTGTATCGTCCTGCACCTAAATCGCAAAGTGCCTGACCGTCTTTATCGGCAAAGATAAATGAGCCCAAATCATTGTGGTTATGCGGTTCGTCATTATTGCCACCCTTTATTGCAAGTGAATAATTGTCTTTATTTATGATAATCTGATTTTCGGCGAGATGATGGCTTAGCTTTTCCTCGTCGTTTTTTCTGTCATCGACCCACAAAATTGTCCTGTAAAGACATTGCCATTTTGTGTTGCCACCCCAGATTGACATTCTGCTTTCAGGCAACAAGTGAACATTTTCAGGTATTTTTCTTGAAAGATAATGCTGGAGGCATAAATCAGCCTTTACGTTTACATTGGCATCGGAAAAGCTCACAGTTGCGTTACCCATAAGCCACTGTGTTTCCATAAAGCCTGCGATTTTTCTCACCTTTTCGTTATCAAAAAGGTCAGTTTTGCCGTTTGTATGTCTGTAAATCAAATCAGCAAAATATGTAAATGCTGAAAATCCGTAAAGCCAGTATTCAGCACCCTCAAGACAGGTACCGTTATCCGTAAAGCCATCAACATAGCAATTCATCGTATTGATAATTCTGTCCTTGTATTTTTCAAATTCGTCAGGAAACAGATAAATCAGTGTTCCGCCTGTAAATCCTCCGCAAACAGAAGCCCAATTCATATTACAGCTTTCCCACCAGAATGACTGATTTTTATAGTTTTCAAGAAGTCTGTTTTTAATTTCGTCTTTCACTCTGTTCCTTGTTTCAGGAGACAGCTTATCACCGAAAACTGTAATAATTTCAGCAAGTGCAAAGCTTGTTTCTGCAACAAACAAGTCGAGTGATTGTTTATCAAGGCTTTCAACACCCGGAGTATGTGCAGGTAAAGCCCAACAATACTCATCACAAATTGCAATAATTATTTTTTCAAGCTGCTCCACGTATTTTTCATCATCTAATGACAGAATTGCACAGGCTGACAGAAAATCACGACGGCGAAAATACAGCTTTTCAAAATCATTTCTGTCACCTGTTATGTAATATTTATTTCTCTCTCTTTTCGGAAAGTCCTTTAAGTCATCTGCACAGGAGCTTTCGTAAAGAGCTTTTGCAATATTAAAAACAAGTTGATTTTTCATAATTTATGCCATTGTATTGAGCATTTCAGGTGTTACCTCATACTCAGTCGGTCTGTTGTTTACATAATTTTCAAACTGCTCGAGCATATAATATGCCATTCGTTGAGTTTCCTTACCCATACTGCCTGCAATATGAGGTGTGATAATTGCATTGGGACACCAGAAAAGCGGATTGATGTATGGATTATGCTCCCTTTTAAGCACATCAAGAACTGCAGTCTGAGTCGGATTTTTAATAAGATGCTTTGCCAAGGCTTTTTCATCAACCTGAGCACCACGACCTGTATTTATAAACACAGCATATTTTTTCATAAGACTAAAATACTTTTCATCAAAAAATATCATTAAGTTCTTTTTTGTTTGCAAGGTGATTGCTGATAACATCACATTCCTTGAAAATATCCTCAAGAGAGGTTAAATTTACATTGAGAGATTGTGCCTTTTCCTTGCTTACAAACGGGTCATAAGCTAATACCTCAACATCAAGAGTTTTAAGTCTTTCAGCCACCATTGTACCAATTGCACCAAGTCCCACAAGACCAATTTTTGTTTCAAAGTTTCCCGGAGTGCTGTTTGCAAATTTTACTGCTGACGGAAAATTAATTCTGAAACGCTTGGAAGATTGATAAAAGCCTTTTGTTGCAAGTACAATCTGTGAAAATGTGTATTCTGCTACAGGAACTGCATTGGCAGCAAAAGCACTGAACACTCTTACACCACAGTTAAGAAATGGGCGTGCAAAATCCTGAACAGAACCTGCACTGTAAAAAAGCACCTTTAATTTTGGCAGATACTCTCTGATTTCCTCTTCCGTAGGGTGAATCATGCCCCAAGTGGAAAAAGCAACCTGACAATCCTTAAAAAATTCTTTATTTTTCTTAATGTCGTTCAAGCTTGAGAGTGGTGACAGCTCACCGTATTCTCCCAGTCGCTTCACGACCTTGTCCGTATAAACTCTTGAAAAATTATATTGACTGCTGCCTAACAATGCGATTTTCATAAAAATCACCTTTTAATAAGTTTTTAATTTTTTTATATCCTCACTGAATGCCTTTTCACTGGAATTTTCAGTAAATTCAAGAATGACAATACCATTGAAATTCTTTGAAATCATCTTTTTGAGGAGCTTATCAAGATAGTTCTTGTCTTTTTTACGAAACATCTGCTCACGCTTCAAATCCGAATATGAAACATGCATATTAAGGATAAAGTCGAAGGTTCTGTCAATTCTGTCAAGGTCATATTCCATACGGAAATATCTTGATTGAAAATATGTTCTGAAATTATCTCTGTTAAGTTCCTTAATAAATCTCAGAATTGCATCTGTGTTGTTATTAAAGGTGTCATCGTGACATTCAGGTGAAACTATAATTCCATATTCCTTTGCCTCATCACAAAGGAACTTACAATCATTCAGGATATTCTCATATTCCTCAGCACTTGTCTTTTCGCTGTCCTTTTTTCCAAGCCACACACGAATGGATTCTGCTCCCATAATACTTGCGTTTTCACAAAGCAATGTCCACTCGTCACGATTATTACTGCCGACAGAATAATAACTGCCATAAGAACTGATTTTTATTCCTGCATCATCACAAAGTTGCTTTGCTTTTTTAGCATCGTCCTTTGTTTTTACGTGAACATCAGAACCCCATTCTATATATTCAACCTGTTCTTTTTTGCAGATTTCAACTATTTCTTCAATTGTCTTGTTACGGAATGTGACACTTGTCATTCCAATTTTAAATGTACTCATAATCAAACATTATCCTTTAAATATTGTTCAAACGGTTTATTTACAACAGGTACAGGTTTAACCTTACGAAATGTTACTTTTTCACCGTCTGTAATGGTAAGATAATCACGATACTCTTTGTTTTCACTCACAATATCACCATCGCGGATGAATATTGCACCACCACGGCTTCCTGTTACTTCCATTTCCCCTATTATGGTTTTTAAAAGTGCCTTTGCACTCAGCAACATATCAAAGTCGTAATAATAACTGCTTAAAGATTTGTGACTGAATGGCAAATCAACAAGTATTTCGTTAATTTCTTCAAGCAAATCTTCACATTCGTTTTTCACACGGATAAAGCCTGCAGATTTACTCATTCTTCTGCTTATGTATGAATAGTCAACAGTTTCGTCTTTATGGAATTTCTCAATTAATGAGTTATATTTGCTTTCGTATTGGTCAATGAGATTTTCAAAGTCATCTTTCTGTTTTTTGCTGCTTATATGCTTTGCACAAAGAAGTGAGCTTACCTGAGTGTCATTGAGTGCTGTACCACCGGGTCTTGCAAGTCCGAAAGTACCTGCACACTCCCCTATTGCATAGAGATTTTTCACATCTGTTTCGTAATTATTATCAGTATTCACGCCACCGTTATTATGCTGTGCACAAACAGCAATCCTCAATTTTTCAGTATATAAATCGATATTTTGTCTTGCATATACATCAATAGCTTTACTGTTAAGCTTTGCAAGTCTTTCGATTGGTGTATCTCCTGTGGCATTATTTGAAAGAAGATATTCCCTTGCCTCATCACAAAGAGAGTCAAAGTCAAAATCACTTGGATTCTGAGTATAGTCAAGATACACTTTTCTTCCTTGCTTTGTTTCGTTATGTACTGCAATATCAATTTTTGAGGACATTTCCATTCTTTCATAACTGAATGGCCATTGATAGCCTTTAAGGAACACGAAATCTGACGGATTTTCAAAATAATCCTTTAGGAATTCTCTTTCAATACCGTTTTCGTCAACACTTACAAAGCGTGGTACAACCTGCATAAAGCTGCCTGAAACATTCCAGCGAAAATCAACAGAAGCCAATCCGAATTGCCATTGCGTAAAGTTGCAAAGCTTTACACCTGCATCAAGCATTATTCCCGTCATACCGTGCTGTGAATGGGGATAAACAGAATCAAAGTAGATACACGCAGGAGCTCCTGTACCGCAAATCACATTTTTAGCTTGTATTATTTCAAACCTTTCTGTTTCTTTGTTTAACACAATAACACCCATAGCCTGATTGTTATGAGTTATGATTTCAACCACTTGTCTGTTATCAAGCAAAGTGGTTTTATTGTTTTCGAGAACCCTCTTTTCAAGCTTTTCCGTCATTATTTTTGATGTAAGAGGACCAACGGAAGTAGCTCTTGTGGTGTTATCGTGGTCAGTTTTGTATCCCGGATATCCGCCAAATTCGTCCTGGGGAAAATCAACTCCATAATCGCAAAGTCGCAGAAAACAACGGATACTGTTTACTGCCTGAAGATACATTTTTTCACCGTCAGTACAACCTGCATTGCAAATGTCACTTGCCATCTTATACGGACTGTCAAGAGAGTTACCGTCTAAAGACAATTTATAGTAAGTCTGCTTGTCACTACCTGTATTTCTCGATGTACCGCTGAGTCTGTTTTCTGTGATTATTGCAACATTTTCAATTTTCTCTTTGTAAAGCCAATCGGCAACGCTGTATGAAGCAGCACCACTGCCGATTATTATTGCATCATAAATCTTACTCATAAGCTTCTCACATTAAATCCACCGTCACAGTCAATTACTGTGCCTGTGCAGAAATCAAAATTACCGTTTGCAATACTGAGAACACATTTGCCTATATCTTCAGGTGTTCCCATTCTCTTTATAGGCGTAATGCCTTTATCAATCATCTTTTCATATTTTTCTTTAACCGTTGCAGTCATATCTGTTTCAATAATTCCCGGTCTGATTTCAAGAACACTCACACCATATTCAGCAAGTCGTGTTGCAAAAAGCTTTGTAATCATTGAAATTCCTGCTTTTGAAATGCAGTATTCACCTCTGTTCACGCTTGCAGTATAAGCTGACATTGAAGAAATATTTACAATTCTTGATTTCTCATTCTTTTTAAGAAGCGGAACGAACCTTTGTGTGACAAAAAATGTGCCTTTAAGGTTTATATCCATCACATAGTCAAAATCTTCACCTGTGATTTCAAGAATATCTTTTCTCTCTTTCGGTGCAACTCCTGCGTTATTGACAAGCAAATCAATCTTACCAAACTTTTCTTCAGTGAATAAAACGAGATTATCAACATCATTTTCCTTTGAAATATCACAGGAAACAAAACTTACCTTTTCACCATATTGTTTTTTCAGTTCAGTTACATCTTCACTCTCATTTCTTGCAGTTAAAATAACTGAATAGTTATTTTTCAAAAGTTCCTTTGCTATTCCAAGACCGATTCCTCTTGTGCCGCCTGTAATTACTGCTACCATTTTGCTCACCTTATTTTTTTAATACAAATTCTTTGTAATATGGCATATACACTTCACTGTCCCTTATCGGACAACCTGCAACTGTGCCACTTCGCATAAGCTCAGTACATTTACTGCATTTAAGACAGACTTTGCTTCTCTCTAATCTGCCGTTTTTGAGATAATCCTTATAAAATTCAGGATATGCAAATGTCATTCTGCCGAAGCCTGCAAAATCGCAGACATTCTCGTTTATGAGTTTTTCTGCATATTCCATAGCAGCTTCACCCGGGAACGTAAGTCCTGAAGAAACGATTTTAACATCAGGAAAACTGCTTTTCAGTTCTTTTGTCACCTTATAAATTCTTTCAAGACCTATGTTACCGTCTTCAGGTGCATTTGTGCAAGGTCGATTGATATGCGGAATAAGATACGGATTACCAAGGGTAATATCAATGATTTCCATACCTTTTTCTACGAGTTTTTTAATAATCTGCTTTGTTTCTGTTAAATCAATATTGTTATTTTTATCAACACCAAAACCGTAGGGATACGGGAAACAATCACAAGCATTAAGCCTTGTTGTAACAAACATTCTATCTTCAACTGCATTTTTTACCGCATCTATGCACTCAAAATAAAGTCTTGTTCTGTTTTCAAGACTGCCACCATAAATGCCATCTCTTTCATAAGCACTCAAGAATTCATCAAATAAATATCCGTGACAGCATTTAACATCAATTCCGTCAAAACCGGCTTCCATTGCCAGCTTTGCAGCTATACTGTATTTTTCTGAAACAGTCCTGCAATAATCATCAGTTGCAATTATATAAGGTTGATTTTCTTTACCTTTTTCCCATAATTCATTACGATATGCAACTATTGGTTCAGGTGTACCATTCGGTTTACTGAAACGACCGCTATAAGTAAGCTGAACAATTATAACAGGTTCAAAGCCATTTTCCTCCAAAGAAACCTGTTTCATTTCAGCAACAAGGGATCTGAAGCTTTCAACAGTTTTTTCATTGATGTAAAGCTGACGAGGATTTGCTCTGCCCTCACCTGACACAGCAGTTGCCTCAAACCAGATAATTCCTGCACCGGATTTTGCAAATCGAAGATACCTACGTCGGGTAAGCTCACCAATCCCACCTGAAAACTCACTGTCACAGCCCTCCATAGGCTGAAAAACTATTCTGTTTCTGATGTTGTGGTTATGTACTTTTACGCTTTCATTGAGAATGGTACTCATAAGCCTTTATCTCCTTCAGTAACCGCTGATTATATGTGATGATTATATCAAATCTTCTCCTTTAAAGCAACATATAAAAAATCAGCACACCGTAATTGATGTGCTGAAATTGGTTTTATATTTTAATTAAAGAACATTTTCCAATCCGAAAAGCTTTACAAAGCCTTCAAATGCGTTGTTGATTGCAGTACCAATGCTCATACGAATTTTATCAAAACTGTCAAATTCTTCTGTTGCAACAGGAATTGTGCCGAAAGTATTGGTAAGGAATGCTGTTCTTGTTGTTGAGAAGTTTGCTACATAGTCAACCTCAGTATTGAATTTTGCTCTGATTGTTTCAGCATCTGTTGTACCATAAATGTTCCAACGGATTGCATTTGCGATTACTGAACCCTCAATCTTTGCTGAATAATACGGAATATAATACTCATTCAAATTGGTAATCACTGAAAGAAGCTTGCTGTCCCACACATTCTTAACGCCTGTTACGAAATCCTGCTTCTGACAAAGTGCGTTAAAGAGTGTTGGCTTTGCATCAACGTCCTGTGATTTGAAAATTGTATTCTTGTACTGTCTGCCAAAGCATACTGTGAGCTCTTCAGGATTTTTATAGTTACAACCGTATCTGTTTCCGCCATTGTTACCAAGACCAATATCAAAATCCCAGACAGGACCTGCATAAATCTTATCATCACCTGCAGGCTTGTACATATATGTACTTGTAAGACCACAGTCCATATTTGAAGCCCACTCATTTATAGCATAGAAAAGCTGGAATGTCTCTGCAGCACAAAGCTCTGTATAATGCTTTCCGTCTGCATTATAGCCATCGTCAGACATAACAGCATCCTCAAAATCCTGATAAACTGAGCTGATATATTTAACTTCACTTTCTGTTGCATACTCAGGGTTTTTGAAAATTACAGGCTGACCACCGTCTGAAACAAAGCCTGAAATCTCATCAGGGTATCTGTCGGCAATTTCCATTTCCATAAGATAGCCACCTGAAATATCCTCAGGGTCATTGGGAATTTCAACCCATTTCTGTGAACCCTGTAAAAGACCTGAATATGTACCATAAACACCGCCACGGTCAAGAGTGTCAAAATCCACATCAGGATTTGCATCCTCATTTGCACCATCAAGGTCATCAATCTCGACTCTGTTGTCGTCAACCTCAACTCTTGTTGTGAGAATATATGAACCCATATATTCAGCGTTGATGTAAAGGTCAACAGGCGTGTATTCAGGTGAATATTCTAACACCTGACCTGCAACTGTATAAATAACAGCGTTTCTTATGAGCGATTTATCACCGTGGTTAGCAATAAGGCTCCATTTTTTGCTTTTACCCATACCGAAAAGGTCTGCTTTTTTATCAAGCTTAAGGTTATAAGGCTTTTTTTCCATTTTCCAGGTTGAATTACCTCTGCCTTTAATATACTCAAGATCACCGTCATACTGATATGTAACGCCATCTTCAGAAACAACCTGAATGTAGCCTGCTTCCTTATGCTCCTTATCAGCGTGTACAGCATCAAGATTGCCTGACTCAGTAGTGATGAAAACAGATGCTAATGCTGATTCCTTGATAATCTGCACTACATAATGCTTGCTTTTACAGGAAACTGTAATCTGTGACTTATTTGCAAGTGAAATAATGGAGTCATCAGTTACCTCATCACCGTCAATTGTAACAGTTCCGTCAGCAACGAATGAAACTCTGCAAAGCAAAGTATTTATTGATGTGGGAACAAAAAGATAATAGTTTCCGTCGTCAGCCTTAAACCACTCAACTGTTGGTGTAGCATCTTCACCGTTAATAGATTCAATTGCGAAATAATCAATTGTATCCTCGTCTGCAGCATAACCAATCATCGATGTTGCTGTAAACAGTACCATTACTGCAAGTAAAATTGCTAAGAGCTTTTTCATAAAAAATGCCTCCTGATACAAAATATCAACTATAATATACCTTTTTTTCTCAAGAATGTAAAGATTTTTTGTTGTAAAAATGTCTGCATAATGGTATAATACACACAATAAGGAGTGATTGTTTATGAACAAAAAGCTTTTACCTGTAATTTTAGCACTGATTCTTATTTTAAGCGTTGTTTTTGCAATTTCAGGCTGTAATAAGGACGAAGAAGTGGGCTACATACCAAATGAGTTAACTGATGTAACACCTGAGACAGAAGAAAGCGAGGAAGAACCTTCTGTTGAAAAACCAAGTGAATCTGAATCGCAGATCTCTGAAAAAGAAACTGATAAGGCAACTGAAAGCACAACAGAGAAGAAGACAGAGCCAGATGAAAGTCAAACAGAAAAACCAACAATCAATGATAAACCTGCCACTTGTGATATTTGCGGCGGAATAATTGTTGACAATTCAGACACAGACCTTCCTCTTGTGGGCAACTACTGTGACGGTAAGTGTGACGAGTGGTATGGTGAGTTTGAGTAAGCTTAACTGACTGAATAAAAAAATTAAGGAGACGATTTTTCAGAATTTCGTCTCCTTTTTTTATATTTAATTATTCGCCTTTCATTTCGAGAAGCTTAACTTTTCCGTCATAAGATGCCTGTGAAACCTTGATTGAATCAAAGATTGCAGCCTTAATGTCATCAGGAGTTGCACCAAGCTCTTTTGAGTAGCTGTCAGGGATGAAAAGATTTACATCCATAATATCTGCAAGTCCGTCAACATCAATACCGCTTTCAATACCCTTTTCAGCATATTCTTTCTTAACTCCGCCAAGACCCATACGCATCATCCAAGGAGCAACGCTGATAATCTTACGGTTTTCGCCCATGCCACGAGCCGCGTAAACAATCTTAAGGAATTCTTTCCAAGTAAGGTTATACATACTGATAGGCCAAGCCTTTGCACCCTTTGATTTTTCAGCAGCACCAACGATTACTTCGCCAACCTGACGAACTGTAAGCATTGCTGTACCGCCACCCGGATACATTGTGAACGGAAGCTTATCCATTCTCTTAATCTGTTCAATAAGGATAACCCAAACAGGCTTTCTGCCCGGCTGTGTACCGAAAATATACGGAAGCTCAAGAACTGAAACATCAAAGTTTTCATCAGCAAAAGAGAATGCAACATTTTCCTGGTCAATACGGCTTCTGATATAAGGATGCTTTTCTGTAAGCTTCATATCAGGTCTTTCCTTTGCAAGATAAGCAAAGTATGAACCGAGGATAACAGCCTTCTTAACACCAACCTCTTTACAAAGAGGAAGAATTCTCTCAAGTGGCTGAATATTGTATTTGTAATATGCATCATAAACAGGTGCAGGGAATTCAACACGTTCGTCAATACCTGCTGCGAAAACGAAACAGTCGTGACCGCGAAGAAGCTCGCGAATTTCATCATCTGTCTTTTCATAGATATTGCAGAATTCCAATTTCATTTCCTGTGGAATAGGAGCACCCTCCGGAAGTGGTGGAAGAGCAACACTTGTTACCTCGTGTCCTCTTTCAATAAAAATTCTTGCAGCTTCACAGCCCAAAAGACCTGTGCCGCCAATCATAAATACTTTCATTCTGTAACCTTCTCCTTAAAGTTATCAAAAATTTCAGGACCATAGAAATAATTCTGGTCTTGTGGGTGAAGCGGATACCAAACCTGTGCAAAGAATGGATTAAGCTTTGCCTCTGTATCATAATCCCAAGGCCAAGGAAGCTCCTGAGGACACCAATGACCACCCTTAAGAACAAGGTTAGGGCTCATTTCGAATTCATTACCTCTTGCACTCACCCATTTAACAGGTGTGTACATATCAACGATTTCAGTAGCAAGACACTTACCGCCTCTGAACTCAGCAGCCTTCTGCAAATCTTCAAGTGTGAGAGAATCAAATGGTTTTGTTTCATCATAACCGTGGTCAAGAAGAATAACATCGTCTGAAGTTGTCTTCTTTGATGGAATCTTAATAGCAAAATCTGACCACTTAACAGGAAGCTTCTTATACTTTGATAAGCTGCCGTAATATGATGTCATTCTTACATCAACTTCGTTTTCAGCCCACCAGATTGTACCGTATTCAGGAGTTTCAGCAATCTTCTTCATAAATGGCTTAACAAGAGATGCAAACGGTTTTGCAAGGAAAGCAAGCTTATAGAACCACTCAACCTTATTCATCATACTCTTGAAGTATTCCTTAACAGGAATGTTAGCACGGAAGTGACAATACTTTTCAAGCTCGTCACCGTCATAATACCACTGACCGTGGAAATTCTGAGTTGTGAACCAATGTGGGTCAAAAAGCTTTTTAGGTGAACCAAGACCTAATGTACCAAGAAGAAGCTCTTCAAATTCAAAGTTAGTGATTCTGTATTCTTCACCTGAACCGATGTTATAGAATCGTCTCCAGAATTCTTCAGGAATATCGTCACCGCAGACATTTGCAAGAAGACGACCTGAATCCTCAACAGTTGCCCATTCAAGAACGCCGTTAATCGGAACGTGATACATAATAGGCTCCATATTTTTAAGAATTGCAGGATAAAGAATACCTGACTGACGAAGAGATACCCAATGTTTAAGACCTGATTCAGCAAAAACTGCTTCAGCCTTTACCTTACTGATTGCATAGTGGTCATAAACGCTGATTTTAATAGGGTCACCTGTTCTTGCCCAATGGATTGGAGGATTACGGTCACCTGTTTCAGCAACTGTTCCTATGTAAACAACCTTAACTGCGTCAGGGTCAGGCTGTGCTTTAACAGCATTGACAATATTCTGCGCAGCAGCAACATTTGTCTTCTGTGTCTTAACAGGATAATAGTCAGCAGCAGGAGACACCATACCGCCAACGTGGAGAACATAGTCAGCACCGTTTACCATTTCAAGTACGTCTTCGTAATTTGTAAGGTCACCCCAGACAAGCTTAACTGCAGGGTCATTTACATAATCAGCGAATTTCTCACGATTCTTTTTACTGTCACGGTTAAGCACAACTATGTTGAACTTATCTTTTTTTGCGTAAAGCTCCTGAAAACCTGCCCATCCCATAGTACCTGATGAGCCTGTAAGAGCAACGGTTTTTTTCTGCATAGAAAATACCCCCATATCAAAATTTATATCATTTAATTATACCTTTTTATTACATATTTTGTCAATAGAAATGAATCATCACAAAAATATTTTGTTAAATAAATATCAATAATCATCTGACTATACTCAATCTGTCGAATATTCCGCCTGCATAGCTTCCTGAATCGGCTACGAATTTTACTGTGATTTGTGATTTATCAGCTGTTATTTCCTGCGGAATTTCATAATAAACATCATAGAAATTATTTGGATTGGGATTTTCAAGAGTTACTTCTGCAAGGAGATTTTCGTCAACATAAATCTTGAAATGTCTGCCCGCATCACCGCTGTAATACTTAACCTTGAGATAATTTGTTACAGTATTGTCAACTGCCATATCATAGCTGAACCATCCGTCTGATGTTGCATCACGGAACATAAGTCCTTTATAATTACCTGAAGTTGAATTTTCTGATTTCAGGTTATGGCTGAACTCATACTGGTCATTACCAACAGGTAATGTGTCAACAATTGTGTATTTGTCAGCTTCATTTTCAGGAAGCTTTGTTTTGCTGTCAGCAAGGTTGAAATAAATTCCGTAACGATTTGTGTGTTGTTTATAATGCGGTGAGAAAATAAGGTTCTGATTTGTGCCTTTAAGCTCGAAATTCAATGTATCACCAATCTGCACGAGATTTTCTTGGAGATTGCGAAGCCATTTTTTTACCGTACCCTTTTCCACCACAAGCAACTCACTTGAGTCTGCATCCCAGAGAGGAATTGTGACATTGACACCTGTTGTACTTGTAGCCATATCCTTTGTGCCCATATCAGCACTCAGCACCCAAGGACCGTATTTAAACGCAACTGCATTTTCATTATCAGGAAGAGAAAAGGCTACTACCTTCATATTCATTTCATATTCGATTGTGTCTCCGTCATTCCATTCACGGTCGAGAGTAATAAACCCATCTTTCACTCTTACAAGCTTCTTGTCACCATTGATTTTAACAGTTGGCTTATCTTCACACCAGTCAGGCACTTTAAGGACAATTTTTGCTTCTGCAGAGCCATTTATAGTGAATGTAACAGTTGGTAAGTCTGCAATTTGTGTTATTTTAAGACCCTTTTCTTCCCATACCACAGTTGAAGATGTATAACGATTTACGAAAATGCTGTCTGCACCATAGAAATATATACTGTCACCCAGCTTTGAGAAATTCTCCATTCCTGAACCTGTGCAACACCAGAAATGATCTGTAGGTGAACTGTAAACCTTAAAAAATCCTGATGCCATAGGTTGGAAATATGTTGTCATACCTGTCTCGGGATTTTGTGAAGAGAGAATTGCATTGATAAACGTGTTTTCATAATAATCAGAATACTTTTTGTCGCCTGTGATTTTGAAAAGCTCACGAGTGAGTTTAAGCATATTATATGTATTACAGGTTTCGCAGGTGCAATTTGTACGCTCAGCATCAAGGACTTTTGGCTCTCCGAAGTGTTCCCATTCGCTGTTACCACCAGTGATATATGTATGATTCTCGATTACCATTTCCCAGAAGTTTGCCGCAACCTGAAGATAATACTCCTCACCTGTCACGGTATATCTGTTAAGTGCACCTATGATTTTAGGAATTGTTGTGTTAGCGTGTTTACCGTTGAGAATGTCCTCACCGTTGTAAAGTGGCTCAAAAAGTGACATTTCGTCAAAGCTGTGTGCTGCTGACAAATGATTTTCGTTCTTTGTATATTTATAAAGGTTATAAAGGCAGTCGTTCATTCCGCCATATTCAACATTGAGAACTGTTTTCTGTGTTTCTTCTGTCCACTTACTTGTATGACTATACACCCAATCGCCAAGCTTTGATGCAATATGGAGTGCATTTTCATTACCTGTAAAAGTATAGACATCAATAAGTCCTGCTAAAATCTTGTGCATTGAATACCAAGGTACCCAGGTGCCTGATGTATTGCCATTTTCAATCCGGTCAAAGTGACTTTCAGGGATAGCGTGAAGATAACCATTCTCAAGCTGACATTCACTTAAAACAGAAATCATATAATCTGTGATTTCCTTTAATTCCTTATCCGTTGATGTGGCGTAGCTTTGAGAAACAGCTGTAAGATAATGACCTAATGTATGTCCCTGAATGGCAGATGTTTCCCATCCACCATATTTTTCTGCATTGATTTTTCGTCCTGAAATATCACCAAAGCCTCTCATAAGACGGTCAGCATCGAGAGATTTTAAGTATTCAACCTCTTTTTGAAAGGCATTTTGTTCATAGCTGTCTAAAAGTGTAACATTTTTCATTGAAAATTCCTCCAAGGGTTCCGTGAGCGTTTCAAGCTTTACATTGACTGAATCTTTATTCCCGAATAACGGAAATATAGACAGAATTGACAGAATAAGTGCAATAATCTTCTTAATCATAAGCTTTTCCCCTATCTTTCTTGAAGCAATTTTATCACATAATTTTTTCTGCTGCAATATTATAACTGTAATATTGTAAATTATTGTGTTATAATATGTGTATCCGACAAATTATAATTTGTAGTACAGAGAGGTTATTATGACAACATTTGAAAAAATATATGAAGTAGTAAAAAACATACCTGAAGGCAAGGTTGCAACCTACGGTCAGGTAGCATTTCTTGCTGGAAATCCGCGTTGGGCAAGAGTTGTGGGCTATGCTCTTCATAACAATCCTCAACCCGGTATAATCCCTTGTCACAGAGTTGTTAATCGTGAGGGAAGAGTGTCTTGCTCTTTCGCTTTTGGTGGCGGTGAAACTCAAAGAACAATTCTTGAAAAAGAAGGTATTATTTTTGAAGCTGACGGTCACATTGATTTATTAAAATTCGGAATAGAGCTGTTCTGATTTTTTATTGACATTTTTGTACAGCTGTGGTAAAATATGTACAATAAAAATATGAGGAGGTGCTTAAGATGTTAGCATCAATTTTTGAATTCGTTATGGGAATCCTTGGCGGTGCAGGTACAGACCCTGAAGCAACAGGTATCGTTGGTCAGGTTTTTGACTTTGTTCTTAGCATCTTCGGTGCATAATTGAAATTACAATTTAATTAAAGCCATCCGTTTTGGATGGCTTTTTGTTTTATACGTATATTTATCCTTACAACCTCCAATTTTAATAAATTTATCCAACATATTGTTAATTTACAGTTGAAATGGTAATGGAAGATATTGTATAATATATTATGTAATTTTGTATTATTTTTTTGGAGGTTATTATGAGAAACATTAAGGTTATCAATGAAAACTGGCTTTTCTCAAAAACAGCTAAATCTGCTCCTGCGACACTTCCTGTCGATTGGGAAGCGCTTAATCTTCCTTTCACATGGAATGGTAAAGACGGTCAGGACGGTGGCAATGACTATTACAGAGGCACTTGTTATTTCGCAAAGGAAATCAAGGCTGATGAATTACCTGACGGTGCAGTTAAATATCTTCAGTTTGACGGTGTAAACTCTTCTTGCGAGGTTTTCTGGAACGGAAAAAGCATCACAAAGCATGACGGTGGCTACTCAACATTCAGAGTAGAGATTAGAGATATTAAAGACACTAACTTACTTGTCGTTGCAGTTGACAACTCTGCTAATGACAGAGTTTATCCACAGAATGCTGACTTTACATTCTACGGTGGTATTTACCGTGATGTAAGTCTTATCGCTGTTCCTGAAACTCACTTTGACCTTGATTACTATGGCTCACCTGCTATTATGGTTACGCCAAAAATCAAGGGTGCAGATGCTGAAATTGAAATCGAAACATTCTTTAAAAATGACGACTGCAAGGTTCGTTATGAAATTATCGCTGACGGTGAAGTTATCGCAACTAAAGAAGACGATGACGACACAGAAATCGAAATCAAGAATGTTCACCTTTGGGATGGACTCAAAGACCCGTATCTTTACACAGCAAAGGCAACTCTTATTTATAAAGGAGAAGAGGTTGACTGCGTTTCAACTCGTTTTGGTTGTCGTACATTCGAAATTGACCCTGAAAAAGGCTTTATCCTTAACGGTCGTGAATATCCGCTTCGTGGTGTTTCCCGTCATCAGGACAGACCTGATGTTGGTAATGCTTTGACACCCGAGATGCACAAGGAAGACCTTGAGCTTATCCTTGAAATGGGTGCTAACACAATCCGTCTTGCTCACTATCAGCATTCACAGGTTTTCTATGACCTTTGTGACGAAGCAGGTCTTGTGCTCTGGGCTGAAATTCCATATATTTCAAGCCATATGCCAACGGGATATGACAACACAATTTCACAGATGAAAGAGCTTGTTGTACAGAACTACAACCACCCATCAATTGTTGTTTGGGGACTTTCAAACGAGATTACTATTGCAGGCTCAAATCCTAATCTTATCAAGAATCATAAAGACCTTAACGATATGGTTCACGAAATGGATAAGACAAGACTTACTACTATTGCAGCAGTTTCAATGTGTGACATTGACGACGAATATGTACATATTTCTGATGTTCTTTCATACAACCACTATTTCGGTTGGTATGGTGGAAACACAGATATGAATGGTCCTTGGTTTGATAATTTCCATAAGAAATACCCTAAAAAGCCAATCGGTATCAGTGAATACGGTTGTGAAGCACTTAACTGGCACACTTCCACTCCTACTCAGGGTGACTACACAGAGGAATACCAATCATATTACCACGAAGAACTCATTAAGCAGATTGCTGACAGACCTTATCTCTGGGCAACTCATGTTTGGAATATGTTCGACTTTGCTGCTGACGCTCGTGCTGAAGGTGGCGAAAATGGTATGAACCACAAGGGTCTTGTGACCTTCGACAGAAAGTACAAGAAAGACTCTTTCTATGCATATCAGGCTTGGCTTTCTGACAAACCAATGGTTCACCTCTGCGGGAAGAGATATGTTGACAGAGTTGAAGATGTTACAAAGATTACTGTTTACTCAAACTGTCCTGAAGTTGAACTCTTTGCAAATGGTGTCAGCGTTGGTAAGCAGACAAAAGGCAAATATCCGTTCTTCTACTTTGAAGTTAAAAATGTTGGTACAACAGAGCTTAAGGCTGTTGCAGGTGACCTTACTGACACAGCAACAATCAACAAGGTTGACACACCAAACGAAAGCTATATTATGAAAGAAGAAGGTCAGGTTATCAACTGGTTTGAAATCAGTACTCCTGACGGATACCTTTCAATCAACAACACCATCGGTGACATTATGAGTACATTTGGTGGCAAGCTTGTAATGCTCAAATTCGTTCTTATGCTCAAAGGCTCAATGAGTGGTGGCAAGAGTGATGACGGTGAAGAAAAAAAAGGCGGCGGTGGTGTACTTGGTGGCTTCAAGCTTTCACCTGCTATGCTTAAAAATGTTTACCAGATGGCAAAGGGATTCACAGTTAAGAGAGCAATCTCAATGCTTGGTGGTGCATTTACAAAGGAACAAATTCTTGAAGTAAATGCAAAACTTAATAAAGTTAAAGCACCAAAGAAAAAATAATATACAACATAAAAAGCACCCTCACGGGTGCTTTTTAATGTAAAAATGAAGAATAAAAAATGGATAATTATATGTTAAAGATGTTCACTGAATAATTCCTTGGGATTTAATGAGAAAAAATTTGATATTTTAAAAATAATCTCCATATTCAATTCTTCAGGCATTTCACCATTTTCAATTCTGTTTAGCATCTCCACGTTTATTCCTAATATTTCTGCCATTCTTTCTTTTGGAAATTCATAATGTTTTCTTAACCATATTATATTTTTGACAAAGTTTTTCCAATACTTTTCATTTTTATATAATTCCATAATATCACCTCTGTTTATTCTTTATATTACATTTTAGCCCTTTAAGGGCTAAAAGTCAATAGTCCGAAAAGAACTAATTAAAATATTAATTGGTGATAATATGAAATATAATGAAAGATTAAGAAATCTTAGAGAAGATTTAGATATGACTCAAACAGATGTTGCAAAGTTATTTAATGTTGGACAAAAAACTGTATCAAACTGGGAAAGTGGAAGAAATGAACCTCCCTACGATATTTTGATTAAATATGCTTCATTTTTTAATGTAACAACTGATTATTTATTAGGAATATCCGATGACCCCCAAAAATAACATTTTGCACTTTGCATTTTGCACTAAAAAAGGTGAGGCTAAAAACCTCACCTTTATTTATTGTCAACATATACATCAAGAAAAGCGACATATCAACCAACGACGGCGGGAGCAAGCCCCCGCCCTACTCTATATACATCAAATAAAGAGAGCCCGACAAATTATAATTTGTATATTCAATGACAAAAGGCGAGGTCTTGTGACCTCGCCTTATTGTTTTTATACATTATTTGTTATTTATATGTACATCAATCTGGTTAAGTGGAACTTTAATTCCGTTTTCGTTGAATGCCTTTTCTACATTTTCAACCGTATCGAAATAAACATCCCAATAATCCGCGTTTTTACACCAGATACGAATTGTATATTCATTTGCACTTTCACCGTGTGCTGAAAGACGAACAAACGGTTCAGGATTTTTAAGAGCCATTGGGTTTGAGTCAATAACCTTACCAATAATATTCTTGACAGTTCCCATATCGCAGTCGTAGGATGTCCTGAATGTAAGGTCCACACGACGAAGCTCTTCTGATGAATAATTTTCAATTACTGAATTTGTAAGTGTACCGTTAGGAATTGTAATTCTCTTGTTATCAACTGTAAGAAGTTCTGTATATACAACAGAAATTTCACTAACGACACCGCTTTCCCCTGCTGCCTCGATGTAATCGCCAACCTTGAAAGGCTTGAAAAGTAAAATCATAATTCCGCCTGCAAAGTTGGAAAGTGAACCCTGCAAAGCAAGACCGATTGCAGCTGCACAAGTTGTAAGTACAGCAACAAATGATGTTGCAGGAACACCTAAAATCATAAGCACCGTAACAAAGAGAAGTGCATACAAAACAACACTTACAAAGCTTACTGCAAATGAACGAAGACTTGAATCAACTTTATCAAGTTTCTCGGTTGTTCTTATCCATTTTTTCAGCCACTTAATTGCCTTTAAACCTACAATTACAAGAATAATTACAGCAAGAATCTTAAAACCTGATGTAGTGGCAAACTCCACAATTTTGTTTATCAACTGTTCAAAGCTCACTTCTGTGAAAATCTCTGAAAGTTCATTTTTGAACTGCTCAAAACTCATTTTTTGCTCCTGTTTCACATTATTTATTATTATCCGAAAAGAGAACGGAAGAAGTCTATAATCTTCTGGAAGAATGAGTAATTTCCAACTACTTCAAAATCGAAATCAGTCTGATTCTTAATATACTTGTAAGCAGTTGTACCCTTGACTAATTCAAAAGTAACATTATCACAGCCGTTGAATGCATTATCTTCAATTGAAGTTACTGTCTTTGAAAGATAGATTGTCTCAAGTTTCGGGCAATTAAGGAATGCATTCATCCCAACATAATAAACGCCTTCTTCAAGTCTTACACACTCAAGGTTTTCGCAATTCATAAATGCGCCCTCTTCAATATAACAATCTTCACCATAAATTACAACTTCAGTAAGACCAGTATTTGCAAACGCTTTAGCACCAATATCTGTAATTGTCGAGTTAAATTCTACATCTGTAAGTGCTGTGCAGTTTTCAAAAGCACTTGAACCGATGTAATCAACTAATGAAAGGTCGATATCAGTAAGGTTTGTACAATTTTTGAATGCATCGTCAAAAACGTACATAAGCATATCTGCAGAAAATTTTTCAATACCGCTGTTTGCAAATGCAACACCATCAATTGCTACAATGTCCTCAGCCTTTATCTCCTTAAGGTCCTTGCAGCCATAAAATGCATAAGCACCAATCATCATTACATCAGGGCGTAATGTAACAGTACCCTGTGCCTCGCCCGGAATGTAGTATTCAAGCATATATCCCAAATCCATACTGCCGAGTTCATCATCAAACCAGAAATTAGTTGCGAAATAAACTGCTTTTCCGTCAGTTGAAAGTGCTGTGTTTTCTTCATCAATAGTAATTGTTTCAAGTGACTTACAATCTCTGAATGCACCTGCAATACTATAAGTAGCCTGACCTAAATGAATTGATTTAAGTCCTGAATTTGCAAAGCAGTCAATACCAAGTGATGTGACATAATCAGTAAGTGTGAAAGCTTCAAGGCTTGTGCAATCCTTAAAAGCACCCTCATCAATATACTCAACGCTGTCAGAAAGCGTTACAGAAGTAAGATTGCGACAAGAAGCGAATGCACAGTAAGGAATTTCTGTGATGCTATTGTTAAAAACAACGCTCTTGATTCCCGACATAAAGAATGCCTTTGGTGCAATCAAATCAATGTTTTCAGGAATTACATATTCCTCTGCATTGCCGATGTATGAATAAAGCACGTTCTGACCGAAAATTGTTTCATCCTTTGAGTAAATTTCTGCTTCAAAAGGTGTTCCTGTAAATACTGAATCACCAAAATATGTAAAATAGCAGTCATCAGGAATATTAACCTGTGCAAGATAGTCAGATGACATAAATGCACCGTCAGCAATATAGCAGATTGTTGATGGAAGAGTGATTGATGTGAACAATGACTGATAAAAAGCTCCCACATCAATTGCTGTTACTGTGTATGTGTCACCCTGATAAGTGACAGCTTCAGGAATTGTCAATGTACCTGCAGGAGCAAAGTTGTTGCTTGTGTCAAGCTCATAGCCCACAACATAAGCCTCTGAATACTCATCATCTGCATAGAGATAGTAGTACAGGTCATCAATTTCAGCATCATAGTATCCTGAATATACTACTGCTTCTGCTGAAGCTGTAATGCTGAAAACAGATAAGAGCATTACAAGAACCAAGCAAACGGATAAAAGTTTTTTCATAATAATTCCTCTTTTCTTTTTTATTATTCTGTAATCACAAGGATTACTTTATAACCTTGATTGTATTGATTTCATAAGGTCTGAAATCAACTGCAACTGAATTATCACAGACATTCAATTCCTGAATATTGTTTTCGAGCATATCGCAAAGGTATGCTTTTTTTACATCGAAACCGAATTTAACATTGGCAGTTGTACGCTTATTATAATATTCGCAACCACGAAGAATAATACTGTCGTCTGTTTCTGCTTTCTTTGCTGTTTCAAAGATAACATTTTCAGCATCAACTGTGAAGAATGAGAAATCGTTGCCGAGTGTACCCTTATTCTCCCCTACCTTCTTACAAACCATTGGAATATTAAGGTCATAAGCCTTTTGATTTGTTCCTGCTTCACGATAATCTCCTGCATGTGGGAAAAGTGAATATGTGAAATAATGCTCACACTTATCTGCATCAGGGTCAGGGAATGTACCGCATTTAAGCATTGTTAAGCTCATTACACCATCGTGAATTGCGTGACCGTATTTACAGTCATTCATAAGGCTGACACCATAGCCATATTCAGACAAGTCACAATATTTATGAGCACAGACCTCAAAACGGGCAGCATCCCAGCTTG
>JAFTUP010000130.1 GCA_017466205.1 Clostridia bacterium | reverse complement strand
CGTAAGAAGCGTTGCAAATAACACTTTCTTGTGATTGAAAAGATAGTCCTTGTGTAGCATACCCCATTTACCAAGCCTGATATTTGCTTCTTCGGGCGGGAGTGCGAGGTTTGGGATGTTGAAATCTCCAACACGGCGGTAACTGATAGTATTTCTATTTGACATAGTAACATCCTCCTTATTTTTCGCTCTTATCAATGATTTTCAGCAACAGCTCATCAACATCCTCGGTGGGTAAATCTTCAGCCAAAAGCATATTTCGGAACTCATTCATACCGTTGATAAGCAAATTACATTCAAAATCTGTAAACTTAATTTTGGTCTTTTTTCCATAACAAAACCTCCTGTTATTTGGTAATTTCATTTTACCTTATAACGGGAGGTTAGTCGAATGTACGGATTTAATTTCGGTAGCGGCTACCGAAATTATTTTTATCCTTCCACAAAAGTTTCATATGTAAATCTTGCTCCGAGTCTGAAACCTGATATAAAACTGTCAGCGTTACTTGTTGTTGAAAATTCGATATAAGTACTGACATAGTTTTGAAACAGCTCTTTATCCTCACCGGTCAGCCTTGCTGTGAGCTGTTCTTCTTGCTCTGCAAGTGCACTCAGTTTGTTTTTGAGCTTAGGTGTCAATTCGGAGTTGACTTCCTGCAGCTCTATATTGCCATAGTAAAAATCTTCAATAGTGCTTGACATGATTTTGTCTCCTCATATATACTATGAAGAGGCTTTTTTAGGTACGAAAAGAATGTGTATGATAACGCCGTGAAAAAATGTATTTTAGGAAATCCGTTATTGTCATTCGCACCAAATCAGATACCACTATTGATACAATTTGTATTGATAGTGGTATCGTTGTTTTATATAGTAGTTAAGCCATAAAAAAGCATAAGCGTTGCATTTGGGATTTTGTTGTCCCTTTTGCAACGCTTTAATTGTGCTTATTTACTTGATTAGCAAGATAATCTATCTTACTTATCGTTAAATTACTGACAATCGTTATTTTACTGAAACGATAAAACTGGAATTCACTTTATCTCAACTCTTCTTAAATACTCTTCAATAAGTAAGGGCTGTATTTGCGGATATGTCCACTCACCTGGTAAATCATCAAAAAAGCATATACTTTCCATCTCGCTATGTAATTCATTTTCAAATGTTTGGATATCCGCTAGAAATAACATTCCGTAAGTTTCTTCACCCGTCTGATTCACTCTGTTTTTACCAATAACAGAATACACACAAATTGGTGAAATACCAAATTTCAACGCCCCTGTTTCTTCTTGTAGTTCTCTTTTTGCTGTTTCCAAAATCATTTCATTTTCTTCCCTATGACCACCAGGAACTTCGTATGTGTTTCTATCCTTGTGTTTACAGAACACCCACTTACCATTATATTTAGAAATAATGACAGCAAACTTCAATAATGAGTCGTCTACTTTTTCATAAAATTTCACTTGCACATTAACTGCCTCCTCACATTCAAGTTTGTTTAACTAATTATAATACTCACACAAAACAAAAGCAATATAAATAGACAGACACCCTTGTAACCTTACGAAATTTTAAGATTACTTTAATTGAAAAAAGTAAAGAAATATGTATAATATAAATGATAAGGTTTAGGTGGTGACGGTGTGAAATCAAGAATTTTGGTTGTTGAAGACGATATTTTTCTTCGTGAGGGCTTGTGTGAACTTCTTACAAAAGAAGAATACGAGCCTATTTCTGCCTGTAACTGTGCAGAGTGTAAGAAACTATTTACTGACAATACTTTCGACCTTATAATTCTTGATGTTATGTTGCCTGACGGAAACGGAGTTGAGCTTTGCAAATTCATTCGTTCAACAGGTGCTGAAACACCAATTTTATTTCTCACTGCCTGTGATGAAGAATTTCAGATTGTGCGAGGTCTTGATGTAGGTGCAGATGACTATGTTACAAAGCCATTCCGACTTTTGGAATTACTTTCACGAATTCGTGCATTACTTCGTCGCAAGCCTGCAACCACCACATATAACATTGGTGATATTTCTGTTGATTTTTCAAATATGACCGTAAAAAAAGGTCAGGAAACACTATTCCTTACCCCTACAGAATTCCAGATTTTGCGGACACTTATGCAGAATAGCGGTGTTATTGTCACAAGAACATCACTTTTAGAGAAAATATGGGATAGTGACGGTAATTTTATTGACGACAACACCTTATCTGTTCATGTAAGCCGACTTCGTGACAAAATCGGTGCAGAGCATATTGTAACCGCTCGTGGTATCGGCTACAAATGGGAGGATTGACCTTATGAAAGAGCAAATCCTTATTATAAGTTTAATTCTTGCTGTTGTGCTTTGTCTTATACTGCTCATAACTAACATTATAAATAAAAGAAAAGTTCGTAAACTTACTGAAAGTATAGATAATTTCATTAAAGACGGAAAAGTTCTTGAAATGAGTACAAAAGACGGTGCTATGGCACATTTGCAGAGCAATATTTTTGAGCTTGAAACCCGACTTGTGCAAGAGCGAGAATACACAAAGCAAGAGGCAAAGAATAATACTGAATTTATTTCTGACATTTCTCATCAGTTGAAAACTCCACTTGCGGGACTTCGCCTTTACTGTGAAATGGAGCACAGCACAAGCCCAAGCACTCACACAGAAAAAGAGCTCCGGCTTGTTGAGAAAATGGAAAAGTTAATACACAATGTATTGAAGCTTGAAAAAATCCGTAGTGATACTTATGTAATGAACTTTAACAAAACTGAAATTTCAATAATTTTAGAAGAACTTAAAACCGAGTTCTGTACATTATTTCCACAAAAGCAAATAAATATTGGTGGTAAAGGTGTTCTTCGTTGCGACAAATCGTGGTTACGTGAAGCATTTGGTAACATTATTAAAAATGCTTGCGAATATACAACCGCTGACGGCAAGATTGATGTGACTATTGAACAGTCTGAAAAGAGTGTCAGCGTAGCTATTGAAGACAACGGTGGCGGAGTGCCCGAAAATGAATTACCATTACTTTTCAAAAGATTTCACCGTACCAAAAACGCATCATCTGACAGTGCAGGGATTGGTCTTTCAATTACAAAGGCAATTATTGAAAAACATCACGGAACAATTATAGTTGAAAATGGTGAAAACGGTCTTCGATTTTCAATCTGTTTCCCAATAATTGATGCAAACTTAAAATTATAATACCAATCGGGTGCAGTTTTGCCTGTGCCCGTTTTTTATCTTACGAAAATGTAAGACAAATGTCACTTAAATGAAAGGTTGACAATGTAAAATTAAGACACAAACTAAAAAAGGAGTGTTTTTATGAACATTATTGAATGTAAAAATCTCACAAAAGAATATTTAAGCGGTGATAATGTTGTAAAGGCAATTGACGATATTACCGTAAGCTTTGAGCAAGGCGAATTCTGTGCAATCACAGGTCCGTCAGGTTCAGGTAAATCAACCTTTCTTCACGTTTTAAGTTCCCTTGAAAACACAACAAGTGGTGATGTTTATTATGGTGAAAAAACTCTTTCATCATATAACGACAATCAGCTTTCAATTCTTCGCCGACGTCGTTTTGGATTTGTGTTTCAGGCATACAATCTTGTACAGGAATTGACAGGCTATGAAAACATTCTTCTTCCAGTTATGCTTGACGGTAAGAAGCCTGATGAAGAATACATCAACAAAATTATTGATATGTTAGGAATCCGTGACAGACTTGACCATCTTCCCTCTGCCCTTTCAGGTGGTCAGCAACAGAGAATTGCTATTGCAAGAGCATTGGCTAACAGACCTGCTATTCTTTTCGCAGATGAGCCGACAGGTAACCTTGACGGTAAAAGCGGTCGTGAAGTTTTGTCACTTCTTAAATATGTGAGTAAACAGTTAGGTGTTACTCTTATTCTTGTTACTCACGACTTGCACGTTGCAGAGCAGGCGGAAAGAATTCTCACAATTGAAGACGGTAAAATTGTGAAAGACACAAAACAACCTGAATAGTGAGAGGTGAAAATTATGAAAAAGAAACTCACTATTAACTCCCTTGCATTAGGGAATTTAAAACAAAGACGTAAACAATATACAATCCTTATTATCGGCATTATTCTTGCAATTGTATTCTCATCAGGCACTTTGTTCTTCATTTCTTGTAACCAGTCATCAAATGAAGAATTTAAAAGACGTAATATAGGTGATTATTTCGGTTATTACTTTAATCCTCCTGAAATTTTTGATATTGAGGGTGGCAAAAAAGATGGTTATATTGAGAAATATGGTTATGCCCATATTCTTGGTTATGCTTATACAGATGCAGAAGAAATTGACAAAGGCACACCTATTGCCTGGCTTGATGACAATGCAAAAGACCTTTATTATGTGACACTTAAAGAAGGTAAATATCCTGAAAACAAAGGTGAAATCGCATTAGAGGCAGATGCAGCACTTCGTCTTGGCATAAACGCGAAAATTGGTGAAGAAATTTCGCTTTCCATTCTTAATGCCAACGGAACAGATTTCAGTACGACTGCAACTGAAAAAACATATAAAATCGTTGGTATTCTTACAGACAAAAGAAAAAATCTTGAATATTACAGCGATACAACGCCTACAATTCCAGCAGCATTTGTAAGCGAAAAAGAAGAAGTTGATGTAGGTGGCAAAGAAATTTTAGCTCTTTACTTTAACCCAACGGAAGAATCCTGTGAAGCCAAGATGAAAGTACAAGAGGATGACTATTACTATGAGTCAAATGCTTTTGAACAGAACTTTTTATTTAAGTTTTACGAAACCATGAGAGAACAAACAGGTTCAGATGGTATCCTTGACATTATTACAAACGTGAATTCTTTTTATTTCAATATGAGCGATGCAGTATTCAACTCTTCAATTCTCACAATCACACTTACTGTTGTACTTATGATTGCATCTTGCATTGGTATTATCAACGCATTTTCAACCAATCTTCAGGAAAGGCGCAAACAGATTGGTATGCTTCGTGCAGTTGGTGCAACAAGAAGACAGATTATCAACATTTTTGGCAGAGAGACTTTTATAATTGCCTTGATTTGTGCTCCAATCGGTGTTGCAATTTCATATTTCGGTGTTAAGCTTTTTGCAACAATTATGGGCGAAGATTTCATTTTCATTCCTGATTTGACAGTTCTTTTCGGTAGTGCGGCAATAAGTATTGTTTGCGTTATGCTTGCAGCATTAATTCCATTGTTCAGCGCATCAAGAATTTCGCCAATGCAAGCAATAAGAAATGTTGAGCTTACTCGCAAAATGAAACGACAGAATATCAAGACGGAAAAAGAATTCAATGTTCCTAAGCTTCTTGCAAACCGCAGTATAAAATTCTATAAAGGCAAACAGGTTGGTGTCAGCATAATTCTTGCCCTTACGATTTTTATGTCCTGTTTCGGCTTATCCGGACTGAAAACTGAAATGAACAACAACATGTGGAGTGTTCTCAACCCATCCGACTATGTTATAGATAGAAGAATTTTTGCACACGCCATACGGGGAATTAACTACCCGAATATGGACAAAAAAATATCGCTTAATATGGTTCAGGACGTTCTTGACTATCCTAAATTTACAAATATCCGTGGTTATAAAGAATGTGTTTCATATTTAACTGTTGACGAATATTCTGATTATTTGACCTTAGTTGACTTTTCAGCAACGAACCGTTATGGGTCAAATACAGACTATACCAAAGACGAGCTTGAAGGATTAAGCTTTGAGGAGCTTTGTGATGTCTGGCTTACAGGCGAAAGCAATTATTACCTTGAACTTAAAGAAAAAACAAAGTCAGAACAAGAATTATTCCGAATGGATATTGTTGGCTATGACGAGCAGATACTTGAAAAGTATGAAAATCAATTTGAAGTTATTGACGGAAAAATTGACATAGACAAGTTGAATTCAGGTGAAGAAATCATTCTTGTTGCTAATGAAGAAATCGGATTAGGAGTTTCTTTTGATAAAGATAATGTGGTTTACACTTACGGTCTTTATAATCTTGATAATGAATTGCCCGAATGGTTCCACAGAGAGGGTTATAAAATATATGCATCTCAAGAACTTGAGTACAAAGCAGGCGACACAATAAACCTTCGCACAATTACTTCAGATGCAACAGAAGTTCCAGAAGATGACTATATGGTACCCGGAAATTTAACAGTTTACGACAAAGAAGTTAAAATTGGTGCTATTATTGCACGACCAGTGGAAATAACGGCATCAGATTTGTACCCTCGCGGTGATGTATGTGTTTTTACTACCACAACAGGAATAGAAAAGGTTGCAGGTGCTCCTGTTGGATATGAACGCTTATTCATAGATTATGACGGAACTCTCGATGATGATGCTGATACAGCCGCAATTAATCATCTTGAGTCTTTGGTTGCAGGTGACTGTGAAATAGAATCAGGATATGCAACAAACCAAGAAAATCAGTCATGGGTGAGAACACTTATGATTTCATTACTTGCAATTGTTATTCTTTTCTTCTCAATCTGTGCAAGTATTGTGAACAATGCTCTTACTGCAAAAATCCGTGAAAGTAAAAAAGAAATCGGTACACTCCGAGCAGTTGGTGCATCTGTCAAAGAAATTACTATTTCTTATGTACGACAGCTTATTTCAATGTTCAGTTGGGGTTGTGGTATAGGATTTATCGGCTATATTCTTACACATATTATTTTCTATAAAATCTTTGAACTTACATTTGAAATATGGCCTGCAGTAATAATTTGTGTACTGCTTTTCTCAATGTGCAGTCTTAACCTTTATCTTAAAATCAAAAAAGAAATGAAAAACAGTATTGTTGACAACATAAGAGAGTTATAAGGAGTGGAAACTATGAAAAAAATTATTACACTTCTTCTTTGCTTGATTTTTATGCTTACTCCTATTTCTGCTTTTGCAACAGACGGTGAAATAACCGAAAAAGAAATCGTAGTTGATAACTCAACACCACGATTTATGGTGACAAGTTACAAGCTTGCAAATGACAGTATTTCACCCGAGTCAAAAACTGAACTGCAGATTAATTTCAAAAACTACAGTTCAACAAAGGCACTTTATAACATAAAACTTACATTATCTGACCCAAGTGGTGAAATTATCACAACAGGAATGCCTACAAAATTTGTGAAATCCGTTTCTGCAGGTTACACATATACCTGGACTGTAGAAGTTATGGCTACAAATACTGCAACTATCGGTGCACACGATTTACAAGTGTCAGTGGAATATGAAGACAAAAACTACAACTCATATTCCTCAAATGATACAGTAAGAGTAAATGTGCGTCAACCTGTTGAATTAACTTACAGCGGTGCAATTCTGCCGAAAAAGGTTGTTCAGGGCAACACACAAACCGTTGCAGTTGAACTTATGAATACAGGCAAAAGCACAATTTACAACTGCATACTTGAATTCCAAGTTGATAAAATGCAGACAGGTGGTAGTACATTTGTTGGTAATATTGAACCTGCAACAAGTAGCACAGGTAATGTAAATCTTCGTATCGATGACGATGCTTTAGGCGAAGTCAAAGGCAAAATCACAATAAAGTATGAAGATGATTTTGGCGAAAAACACGAAGAAACCGTAGATGTTTCAACAGTTATCGAAGAAAAAGTTGAGCAACTCACCACAGATGAAGATGATGAAAAAGAAAAGAAAAATCCACAATGGTGGTTGTTCTTTTCTTTAGGTCTTGTTGTAGGTGGTGCACTCGGTTTCGGTATTCCTTGGTACATCAACGACAAAAAGCAAAGAAAAGAAGACGATTTAAGATTATAAATTCGTATTTTTAAACATAAAAATATAAGCGTTGCATTTGGGACATCTCGCTCCCTTTTGCAACGCTTTTTTGTCTGCTATTTATATACAAAAATTAGCTGTTTTTATTGTTTTTTATGAGTTCCTCGATGACAAATGCTGTTGTAAGACGACATTTAAACATCATATTGCTCATACTACCGTCGAGCAATTCTTCCACCTTATGAATTCGATTAAGGATTGTATTTTTATGAAGTCCTGTTTTCTCCGAAGCCATTTTGATACTACAGTTGTTCATAAGATAAGCTTTTAAGGCTTCACAGCAATTACATTTATTTCTTTCATCATATTTACGCAAAATACCAAGAGTTTCTCGGTAAAAAGTGTCTGTGATGGTTCTGTCGCTAATCGACATAGCTAAGCCAAAAATACCCGTATCTTCAAAAATAATACCTTGCTTATAATCAGGGAATACCTTTCTGTCAGCAAAAAGCATTGAGGCATTGGAATAACTTTTATAAAGATGTGTGACAGAATCTACACTACGACCAACGCACACAATCATACCTTTTTTAGAATATTCTCTGCAAAAATCACGAAGCTCTCCTCTGCCAAATCCGCACAAGACAAACGCATTTTTACTATTTATATTAAGTTTCACAACACTGCAACCGTGAGGAATCGGCAACAGACCTATGTCATCTGATTCTGCAATTGCAACTTGAAGTGTATTATTAATACCAAATCCTAAAGAAAGAAGCCAATTTTGATAGATTTCTTCACTTTCCGGTTCAAGAACTGCCTTTGTCAATGCCTGTGAAAGTTCGGATTTATCAGTTGCATTTTCACTTTCTGCAAGAAGTGTGCTTATTGAACGCATAATGTCAGCCATATGAATATGCCAAGGCACAACAAAAAGCGGAAAATCTTTTGCATTACAAAAATCTATTACAGAATCAGGTATTGACTCAATGTAAGGACCTAAATTAATAACTAAAGCACTGGCATGATGCTCATGAACAGATTTAATCAGTTCAAATAATTCTTTTGAGTTTTTTGTAGCAACACCTGTAATAAAAACAATTTCATTACCTTTAAGAAAAGTTGAAATTTCCAAGGATTCGACAGTGTGATACCATCGGGCATACCGGTTCATTCCACCATTTCCGGCTAATAGCTTAACATCAAATGTATGTATTTTTTCATAGATTTTCTTTATTTCAATTGCCATAACAGATGCCTCTGAATCTTCACATAATTAATCTGCATTAATTATATCAAGAATTTCTGCTCGTAGCAAGCGATATTCTTCTGAATACTTTATGTCGTCATCTGCTGCATTTTTTATTCTATCGCAAAAATCAGTTTCAATTGACCTTACTATTGTACCAGGTCGGTTTGAGAGCACAATAATACGATTTGCAAGAGTCAATGCTTCGTCAACATCATGAGTAATCATAAACATTGTACTACCCACTTCTTTACGAATGTTACGGACAAGTTCTTGCATGTGTACTCTGGTGAGAGCATCCAATGCCCCAAAAGGCTCGTCCATAAGAATAATTTCAGGTTCATTTACAAGTACACGAGCAAGAGCTGCTCTTTGTCGCATACCACCGGAAAGCTCGTAAGGTTTACTTGATGCAAAATCAGCAAGGCCAACACTATCAATATATTTTTCAGTG
>JAFTUP010000013.1 GCA_017466205.1 Clostridia bacterium | reverse complement strand
TCTGTTACAGGCTTCACAATGAAAGATTCCTCTGAAGGACTGATTTGTAAACTTCCACTTTTTTACGGTTTTTACCTTACCGCCACAAACCTCACAGTAGCAATTAAAAAGACTTTTGTCAATCAACGGGTCATTTTTGTTACTGATTACATAAGGGCGGAAAAGAAGTCGAGCATAGAAATCATAATCACATATTTTGATAAATTCAGTTAATTTCTCTTTATCAAAAACTTTTTTAAAGCATTCAGCACTTAAAAGACTGTCATCTAATGCTCTGTGATGTGGAAAATCATCAGGATTGATTTCAAGGCATTCCGCTGCATAAGAAAGGCCTGCCTGCTGAATGTTCTCCATATTTATAAAGCATTGGCAATACTTCTGCAAATCTGCATATCTGTCGATGAAATCAATTTGTTCTTTTTTCATAAACCATTTATAGTTTGTAAGAAGAGTGCGGATGTCAGTATCACCCCAAGACATTATTAAATGGTCCTCACCTATCCAATCCTTAAATTCCCTTATAACCTCTTTAAATGATTTACCCGCTTTAACATCTTCATTTGAAATATGTGTTAAATCCTTAATTCTTGAACGAAGCTTTTTTGATATCACAGGCTTGATTAATTCTGAAAATGTGTCAATCTGATTAAGATTTTCATCAAGCTTGACTGCACCGATTTCAATTATTTCGTTCATAAATTTTTGAGTGGCTTTATTGAAGGAATTATTCCACTCCATATCCATTATTATGTAATTCATAACCCACCAGAATTCTATTTGCTTATTATCAGCTTATCTTTTTCACAGAAAAATCTGACACCGTCATCAGTCAGTTTGTTTTTGACAGCTTGTCCGTCAATTAATGAACATTCAACATTCAAATCAAGTAATGGTTTAAGCACAAACGCCCTTTCCATCATTCTCGGATGCGGCAAAATCAAGGATTTTGTATTCTTGACCTCGTCCCCATAAAGTAATAGGTCAATATCGATTATACGAGGACCGTTTTTTATTGTTCTGACTCTGCCAAGACCTGCTTCAATCCCAAGACAAGCACCTAAAAGTGTGTCAGAATCAAAATCAGTTTCAATTTCAACAACAATATTGAGAAAATCATCCTGCTTGTCAAATCCGACAGGGTCGGTTTCATAAACATTTGAAACATCGGTTACTTTTGTCACAGGTAACAGGTTAAGAGAATCGACAGCATCCCGAAGATTCTGCATACGCTCACCTATGTTAGTGCCAATTCCTAAATATGCTTTCATTATCGTGACCTCTCAATTGTAACAGCAACATAATCAAAATCAGCCTTAATCGGTGCTTCAGGTTTTTTTAATGTAATAACCAATGAATTAATTTGAGAAAATTCAAGAAAAAGCTCATCAGAAACAACCTGAGCAACCTTTTCAAGCAAATCATATTTTTCAGCCTGAGCTACACGACGAACTGTTTTAATTATTTTTGCATAGCTTACAGTATCATTAACATTGTCTGTTTTGCATGGTACGGACAAATCAATACCTGCTTCAATATCAAAAACAAAATTCTGTCCATCAACCTTCTCCTCGGGATTTACACCGTGATAACAGAATAATTTTAAATTTTTAACAATTATTTTATCCATATTAACCTCTCATACAGCCGCTGAGAATTGTGACCAAGATTTAAGAAGTGGTTACCTTAAAATCGCATCACACATTTTTACAGCTATTATATTTTCGCGGACATTGTGAACTCTTATAATGTCCGTACCGCCCTGAACGGCAAGTGCATTTGCGGAAATTGTTCCGTACAATAAATCATTGTCTGTTACTTCTGTAGCTGTTGCAACAACCCTCTTTGATGAAAGTGCTGTAAGCAAAGCCACATGCTTGATTTTAATTTTGTCTGTATTTTTAATCAGCTCAAGGTTATCCTCATAAGATTTTCCAAAGCCAATCCCCATATCAAATGCAAGTTGATTTTTCTTTATCCCGAAGTCTTCACATTTTTTCAGCATAAATTCAAAAAAATCAATTACATCGTTTATAACACCATTTTTGTAGTCAACTACCGTTGATGAATCGCCACCACCGGTATGCATAATTATCCAGCCACAGTTATGTTTTTTTACCAATTCAGCCATCTGAAGATTAAACTCACCACTTACATCATTGATAATTGATGCACCATTATTTAATGCGTATTCTGCAACTATCGGATTAAAAGTGTCAACTGAAATTACTGCATCAGTTTCGTCAGCAATTAATGGTAAATATTGTTTTATAATGTTAAGCTCCGCATCAGGTGCGAGAGCAGTATGTCCGGGACGAGTGGAATGAGCACCGATGTCTATTATATCAGCTCCATACTCAAGCATATCTCTTGCATGCTGAACAGCCCTTTCAGGTGAATTATATTTTCCGCCATCATAAAAAGAGTCAGCAGTAACATTGAGAATTCCCATTACATAAGTCTTTTTGCCCAGTTCAAAATTAAAGTTTTTACCTGAAAATATCATTTCAATCCCAACAGAGTCATAACCTCAGCTCTTGTTCTTGCATCCTTTCTCATAATTCCGCGCAATGCAGATGTCTGAGTCTGTGAGCCTGCTGCACGGATACCACGCATAGTCATACAAAGATGCTCTGCTTCCACAACAACAGCAACACCTTTCGGACTCATTTGTTTTTGAATAAAGTCAGCAATCTGTGCCGTTAATCTTTCCTGAAGCTGTGGTCTTCTTGCATAGGAATTAACTATTCTTGCAAGCTTTGAAAGTCCAATAACAAGACCATCATCATTTGGCATATATGCAATATGTGCTTTTCCCACAAATGGAAGAAAATGATGCTCGCACATTGAATACATTGGAATGTCACGAACAATTACGATTTCGTCACTCTGACCTTCGCGGAACATTTTAAGGTGTTTTTCAGGGTTTTCCTGAAGTCCTGAAAAAATTTCCTCATACATATTTGCAACTCGTTTAGGAGTTTCCTGAAGTCCCTCTCTGTCAGGGTCCTCACCTATTGCGAGTAATATCTCACGAAAGGCGTTTCATATTCATTATTCCATTATGTACATGTCATCTTCAAGATCAAATCATGATTATCACAGCGAATTTGAAGACTGGAGAAAGAAGTCAAATTCCTATTCTCATTTCATATGAAACAGAACTTTCAACACGACTTGATCCAGATGAGTTGAAAGAAGACAAGAAATTGGGAGAAGGATCATTTGGAATTGTGTATCTTGGAGAGTTCAGAAGAAACAAAGTAGCAATCAAAAAGATGAAACTCCTAACAGTTCAGGATAGTATAATAGATATT
>JAFTUP010000129.1 GCA_017466205.1 Clostridia bacterium | reverse complement strand
TGACCTCGAAATGCATGGTGCTTGCAGCCGTGACGGAAGATACGACCTTGAACTATGGAAGGATTTTGCTGAAAACGAATTCTTTACACCGGGTATCACAGACAGACACGCTGCACTTGTTGAAAGAGACAAAAACCGTCCAAGTGTTATCATCTGGTCACTTGGTAACGAAAGTTCATTCGGTAAGGCATTCTTTGGCGGTGCTAACTATATTAAGCGCCGTGATAACACAAGACCTGTTCACTATGAAGGTCTTCAGAATGCAGATCCTAAGTATTATTACACAGAGCTTGTTGATATGGTTAGTATGATGTATCCAAGCTTCGAGAAAATCAAACAGGATGTTCTCGATAACGAAAAAGAGACACGTCCTTTCGTGCTTTGCGAATACACCCACGCTATGGGTAACAGCTGCGGTGATATTGCTGAGTATTGGGATATGATTTATAACAATGAACAGATGATGGGTGCTTTCGTTTGGGAATGGGCTGACCACGGTATTAAAACAGAAGCAGGTTTCCTTTACGGCGGTGACTTTAAGGAGCCTGAACATGACGGTAACTTCTGTGCTGACGGACTACTCACTCCCGACAGAAAGATTAAGTCAAATGCTCTTGAAATGAAAGCAGTTTACGGTGGAAAAACTCAGTCTGAAGTATGTCAGGTTGAAATACCGCCAAGCACTTATAAATTCTCTTCTGCTATTGCTATTGAAGTTAATGAGCATACAGGCGAAATCACATCTATTAAAGCAGATGGCAATGAGATTCTCCGTACTCCAATGCATTTCAATATCACACGTTATACCGATAACGACCGTGACCTTGTTGCACACTGGATTGACAGATGCCATCTTGATGCATGTAAACCTCACATCTTCTCCTGCGAAAAGACAGAAAACACATACAAATTCAATGGTGTTCTCGCTGCAAACTGCTTGATTCCGGCTGTTGAATTCGACCTTCTCTATGAAGTAAACGGAAATCAGCTTACAGCTACAATTGAATATAAGCTTGCAGATTATGTTGAAAACTTCCCACGTTTTGGAATTGAATTCGGTGTTGATAAATCAAAAGGCAATTTCTCATATGTTGGATTTGGTCCTACAGAAAGCTATATTGATAAGCATGTTGCCTGCGAATATGGTTATTATGTAAGCTCTGCAGAAGAAAACTACGACAGACAATATATCAGACCTCAGGAATCAGGAAGCCATTATGCTTGTAAATATCTTGCTGTGAAGGATTTATTTAAGGTAACTGCAGATATGCCGTTCTCATGCTCAGTAAATCCATTTACAACTAGGCAGCTCCGTGAATCACTTCACTCATTTGAACTTGAAGAAAATGATTTCGTAAATGTCTGCATTGACCTCGCAATGCGTGGTGTGGGTTCCAAGTCATGCGGTCCTGATTTGCCCTCTTACTACGAAATACCAAAGACATTCAAAAACACATTCAGATTCACATTTTAAGTTTCGAGGTGATTACAAATGAAAATTGCACTTATAGCACATGATAAAAAGAAACCAGAGTTACTTGAGATAGCTAAAAGGTATAAGGATATACTCGCAGAGCACGAGCTTTTTGCCACCGGAACAACTGGTACACTCATTATGGGTGAAACAAAGCTCGATATTTTCAGATACAAAAGCGGACCTGAAGGCGGCGACCAGCAGATTGGTGCAATGCTTGCAAACGGAGAACTTGATTTAATTATCTTCCTTCGTGATCCTCTTACAGCACAGCCTCACGAGCCT
>JAFTUP010000128.1 GCA_017466205.1 Clostridia bacterium | reverse complement strand
GGCGGTATGGGTATGCTTATGCAGACTCAGCCAATCGCAGATTGCTATAAGGCAATTTGTGAAAAAAGTGCAAATAAGAATCATTTAATTTATATGTCACCTTGTGGCGAAGTCCTCACGCAAAAAAAAGTGAAAGAGCTTGCGACTCTGGATGAAATAACCATTCTTTGCGGCCATTATGAAGGTATTGACCAACGTGTTATTGACACTCTTGTTGACGAACAGATTTCAATAGGGGACTATGTGCTTACAGGTGGCGAATTGCCTGCACTTGTTCTTGCGGATTCAATCTCAAGAATGCTCCCGGGCGTTTTACCAAATGACGAGGCAAAGGAGCTTGAAAGTCACTACAACGGACTTTTAGAGTATCCTCAATATACAAGACCTTATGAATGGAACGGACTAAAGGTTCCCGATGTTCTGATTTCAGGTCATCACGGAAATGTGGACAAGTGGCGTCGAGAACAGTCGCTTATTATGACTGCAAAATACAGACCTGATATGCTGGAAAAAGCAGATATAACAGAGAAAGAAAGAGAATTTTTGGAAAAACTCAAAAAGACTGTTGAATAAATGGTTTTCTTGGTGTAAAATAAAGACGAAACAAAACAAAAGGAAGTCTTTAAATGGATGTAAAAGTAGTAACAAAGTCCGAAATCATTAAATATGTCGCAATTATTCTTGCGTTTGTTCTTTTGATTACAACTGTTGTCTTTGGTGTGAAAAATAATAAGGCAAATGAAGAAAATGAACAGTTGAGCAGTCAGCTTGCTGAAAATGAGTCGATTCTTGAGGAAAAGCTTTCAGAAAACAAGGCTCTCGAGGAAGAACGAAATAATCTTGACGAGTTGTATAAAAGTTCTATTGAGTTGAATGATACTCATGAAAGCATAGTGGATGACCTTAATAAGCAGCTTGAGGAGCTGAATAAACAACTTTCAGCTAAGAAAAATAAGGGCGAAGAATCTACAACTAAAAAGAAAGAAAATGAAGCTGTTTTACCTGAGCCAATTCCGGCAAAAGGTAAAACAGTTTATCTTACATTTGATGATGGTCCGTCAATTTATACGGATGAGGTTCTTGACATTCTTGATAAATATGGTGTCAAGGCAACATTTTTTGTTGTGAACGGAAAAAATAATCACATTATGAAAGAAATTGTTGACAGAGGACATACAATAGGACTTCATTGTTATCGTCACGTTTATTCAGAAATTTATGCTTCTGATGAAGCGTATTTTGAAGATTTACAGAAAATACATGATGTTGTGAAAAAAGAAACAGGTGTGGATGCGGATATTATTCGTTTTCCCGGTGGAGGAAGCAACACAATCAGCAAAAAATATTCAAAGGGTATTATGACAAGACTTACTGCTTCAGTTGTTGAAAAGGGTTATACCTATTTTGATTGGAATTGCTATAACGGTGATGCTGACGGTGCTAATACTGTTGAAAAACAGCTTAATAACATTGCACAGTTTCCGAGAGGAGCTAAAAACATTGTTGTTTTAATGCATGATAATAAGGAAGCAACGATTAAATCATTGCCTAAAATCATTGAGTATTTTCAGAGCTGTGAAATGACCTTCGGAGTACTTACAAAGGATACAGAATACACCAATCATCCTGTTTATAACTGATAAAATATTTATATTATACAAAAATCTGAAAAAATTATGGCAAAAATGCACAAACTTAATTCTTGTAAAAATAATGTTTTTGTTTTTCTGACTGAATTATTATTTTTGCGATAAAAGTGCAGGATTTTTCGTTGACGAAGCGAAGATTTGTGGTATAATATATTAGTAACAAAGGTGTTCAAATCTGTTATTTTTTATAATTTTTCATTTGGGAGAATGAGTTTATGTATAGTAAAGATGTAGAAGTTAAAAATCAAGTTGGTTTACACGCACGTCCTGCAACATTTTTCATCCAGAAGGCTAATGAATTCAAGTCATCAATCTGGGTTGAAAAGGAAGACAGAAGAGTAAATGCAAAGAGTCTTCTTGGTGTTCTTTCCCTTGGCATTATGGGCGGAACAACAATCCGTATTCTTGCAGGCGGTCCTGATGAAGAACAGGCTGTTGAAGAGCTTGTGAAGTTAGTTGAGTCAGGCTTTGCTGAATAATCAGAATGAGAATTAAGCACATCTTTTTTGGTGTGCTTTATTTTTTTGCCTTTATATGTTATAATCCTAATATGCCATTCTGAGCGTAGCGACCGCGTAGTGGCAGGCTTCCACGCCTGCTTGTTTCAAAACAATAATCATAGGTGGTGAGTCTGTGAACGAAAAACTTAGTATTCTTCGTGAAAAATCAATGAAATTGCCCTTAACACCCGGAGTCTATATAATGAAAAATAAACAAGGAAAAATCATTTATATAGGCAAGGCAAAAAAACTGAAGAACCGTGTGAGTCAATATTTCGGGTCGCAGAATAAACACCCTATAAAGGTTCGCAAAATGGTTGAAAATGTTGATGATTTTGACTACATTCTCACTGATTCCGAGTTTGAGGCACTGGTTCTTGAAGCGAGCCTTATTAAACAAAATCAGCCAAAATATAACATCCTTTTAAAGGATGACAAGGGTTACAGTTATATTAAAATTACAAATGAGCCTTACAGAAAAATTTCTGCAGTATTGCAAAAGGACGATGAGACAGCAGATTATATAGGACCCTTTACAAGCTCGTATTCAGTTAAACAATCTGTTGATGAAGCAAATAAGATTTTCAAGCTTCCACAATGTAACAAATCCTTTCCGCGAGATTTTAAAAAGGGCAGACCTTGTCTTAATTTCCATATAAACCGATGTATGGGTGTGTGTACGGGAAAAATCTCAAAAGCAGAATATGATGAAGCAGTAGAGAGTGCTCTTGACTTTCTCAATGGTGATGTTACAAAAATTGTAAGAGAAATGAAAGAGAAAATGAACGCTTGTGCTGAAAACCTTGATTTTGAAACAGCAGGAAAATACCGTGACAGAATTCGTGCAATTGAAAATATGCAGGTCAAACAAAAGGTTGTGACAGATACAGGCGATTCCAAGGATGTCTTTGCTGTTGCAGTAAATGAACAGGACATCTGCATAACTGTTCTGCGATATGATAAAGGACGACTTTGCGATAGCGAATATTTTTTCTTTGACTCCGAAAAAATGGTGGAGAATATCAGGTGCAATTTCCTTATTCAGTATTACGGAATGAATCGTGCAGTACCGCAAAAAGTCTTTGTGGATGAAAATTTTGATGATATGGAGCTTCTTCAGGAGCATCTCACAAATGTCCGTGGTAAAAAATGTACAGTTTCCGTTCCGCAAAGAGGTGAGGGACTGAAGCTTGTCAATATGTGTCGAGAAAATGCTTTTGAAAAGCTTGCACAGAAAAAAGGTAAGCAATCCTCGGAAATCAAAGTTTTAGAAGAACTGAAAACTCTTTTGGGACTCCCGAAAACACCTGAATACATTGAGTCTTATGACATTTCTCACACAGGCGGTGAGGATAATGTTGCAGGTATGATTGTTTTCAAAAACGGCAGACCGTTAAAACGGGCATATCGTACATTTAATATTAAATCTTTCATAGGACAAGATGACTATGGCTCAATGCGAGAAGTTTTATCACGAAGATTTGATGAATACGAAAAATTAAAAAACGATAATGCAGACGAGGGCTTTGGCAAACTGCCTAATTTAATACTTCTTGACGGTGGTAAGGGTCAGGTAAATGCAGTAAAAGAAATCCTTATAGAAAAAAATCTTGATATTCCTTTATTTGGTATGGTTAAGGACTCAAAGCATAAAACAAGAGCCATTACAGGTGATGGTGGCGAAATTGCAATCAATTCAACAAGAAGCGTTTTCACTCTTGTGTCTGAAATTCAGGAGGAGGTTCACCGTTTTTCAGTGGGCTTCCACCACAAAAAGCATACAAAACGAGGACTTGAGCTGTCACTTACCAAAATTGACGGTATTGGTGAAGCAAAAGCAAAAGAGCTTTTAAAAGTGTTTAAAACAATTAAAAGCATTAAATCAGCAGAGGTTTATGAGCTTGAACAGGTCAAGGGAATTAACCACGCTCTTGCAGAAAAAATTTATGAATATTACAGAAACGGAGAACAATAATGGTAAATACAATTATTTTTGATCTTGACGGAACACTTCTCAATACACTTGAGGACCTTATGGACAGCGTAAATTACGCACTTGAAAGACAGGGGTTTCCGTTAAGAACTTTAAGTGAAATCCGTTCTTTTGTAGGTAACGGAATCCGTCTTTTAATGGAAAGAGCAGTTCCTGAAAACGTTGTGGGAACAGATACTTTTGAAGAATGCTTCAAGGATTTTAACGACTATTACAAAGTACACATGGAGGATAAAACAGCTCCTTATGAGGGAATTAACGAAATGCTTGCAAACATTAAAAAAGCAGGCTTTAAAACTGCTATTGTAACCAATAAGGTTGACTATGCCGCACAAGAGCTGTGTAACAGATTGTTTAGGGAAATTGATTTGGTTGTTGGCAGTGTTGATGACAGACCGAATAAACCTGCACCTGACGGAGTTTTCTATGCTCTTGAAAAGCTGGACAGTAAGCTCGAAAACACTATTTTTGTTGGTGATGCTGACACGGATATTCTCACAGCAAAGAATGCAGGACTTCCGTCAATCGGTGTGCTTTGGGGCTTCCGTGACCGTGAAATAATTGAGGCTGAAGGTGCCCAATACATAGTTGAAACGGTAAATGAGCTTGAAAAATTACTTATTTGTTTAAAAAACTCCTGAAATTGTCATAATATTTATAAAATAATTTGACAAATACAGGTAAAAATGCGATAATACTAATATGTATTGATACAATGGAGCAGATTTATGAGAGTAATTACAGGCGAAGCACGTGGCAGAAAGCTTATTACACTTGAGGGTGAGGACGTTCGTCCTACTACTGACAGGGTGAAGGAAAGTATTTTTAATATTGTTCAGTTTGATGTTGAGGGTGCTTCTGTTCTCGACCTGTTTGCAGGCTCAGGACAGCTTGGCATTGAGGCTCTCAGCCGCGGTGCAAAGCATTGTACTTTTATTGACTCATCAAACCGTTCAATTGAGGTTGTGAAGCAGAATCTTAAAACTGTTGGCTTCGAAAAAAGAGCGAGTGTTTTCTGCGGTGACGGTAAAATGTATATAACACTCAGTCGCGACAGGTTTGATATTGCTTTTCTTGACCCACCGTACAATAAGCAGATTATTGACAGTGTTTTACCTGCTGTTGCAGAAAAAATGACTGACTGCGGTATAATTATTTGTGAAAGCGAGCTGCGAGAGGTTTTGCCTGATGAAGCAGGTGAATTTACAAAGCACCGCGAGTACAAATACGGTAAGATAAAAATTACTTCATACAGAAGGAATAAGTGAGAAATATGAAAACAGTAATTTGTCCGGGAAGCTTTGACCCAGTCACTAACGGACATCTTGATATTATCAGAAGAAGCTCAAAATTGTTTGATAAGGTTATTGTTGTTGTGATGAAAAATCCGTCAAAGACCAATTTTTGCTTTTCTCCTGAGGAGAGAGCTGAGCTTATTTCAAGATGTATTGCTGATTTTGATAATGTTGAGGTTGATATATACGAAGGACTTTTAGCCGACTATGCTAAAATGAAAAATGCCGTGGCAGTAGTAAATGGACTTCGTGCTGTGTCCGACTTTGAATACGAATTTCAGCAGGCTCAGATGAACAAAAAGCTTAATGAAAATCTTGAAACCGTGTTTATCAATACACGAGTTGAAAATCTTTATTTAAGCTCCAGTGCAGTTAAGCAAATTTGCGAATTAGGAGGGGACATTTCCGATTTTGTTCCTGAAACAATTTGTAAAGATATAGTAGAAAGAATCAAAAGAGGTGTTAGCAAATGACAATAGAAAATTTACTTGAAGAAATTGAAGCTATACTTG
>JAFTUP010000127.1 GCA_017466205.1 Clostridia bacterium | reverse complement strand
TTATCTGATAAATGCAAGTTTTAAAATCACGGAAATGATTAAATCAATTAAAATTCAGCATAATTATCCGTCAGCTGTCAGAAAATGTGTTTCATACATTGATAAAAATCTTCACGACAAAATTAAACTTGATGATTTAGGCGAAATAAGTGGTCTTTCAAAGGATTATTTATCACAATTATTCAAGAAAACAACAGGATTTACTGTTACTGAATATATAAGAAAACGACGACTTGATTCGGCAAAAAAACTTCTTGACCGTGGAACAACAATAAGTGACACTGCATACGGTCTTGGATTTTGTTCGGAAAGTTACTTTATCTCGTGCTTTAAAAATGAGTATAAAATTACGCCAAAAGAATATATAAAAAGTAAAGGTAAGCTATAAATAATACAGCCCTGATTTGTAAAAAAATCAAGGCTGTTATTTTATGCTGTAATTATATATGTATGACCTTTTTCCGTATCAAACTCGAGCATACCTTTTTCTGATGTTTTTCCGTCAACGGTAAACTCACCTTTTGCATAGTAAAGTTTGCATTTACCGCCCATATTTGAGGTGATTTTTGCTGATTTGAGCTTATTGTTTTCCCATTCAATGCTCAATGTAAAATTACCACGTGCAACAACTCCGCTGATACTGCCCTTATCCCACTCATTAGGAAGTGCAGGAAGTAATTCAACACATCCGTAATTACTCTGCATAAGCATTTCGTTGACACCTGATGTGAAACCAAAATTACCGTCAATCTGGAATGGCGGATGGTAGTCAAAGAAATTGGGATAAATTCCGTTTTTGAACAGGTCACCTATAATTTTAAGAACTCTGTCACCGTCACCTACTCTTGCCCAAGTATTGATTTTCTGTCCCATTGACCAACCTGTACTCTTATCTGTACGGTGGTTCATTGAAACAATTGAAGCTTCAATAAATTCAGGATTCAGGAACTTATTCATTACATTACATGGATAGAGTCCAAGAAGATGTGACATGTGGCGGTGATGATGCTGACCGATTTCACCAAGCTTCTTTTCATGGTACCATTCTTTAATCTGACCGTCCTCGCCTATCTCATAAACCTTTAATTTACTTTGAATGTCTCTCCATTTTTCAATTAAATCAGCATCAACATTTAATGCAACAGCACTCTTTATTGAGTCATCATATAACTGCCACAAAAGAGCTTGTTCATAAGTATTACCCATTGTTCTCGGTCCGTGTTCGGGTGAAAAGCAAGGATATGTTACAAGTCTGCCATTATTTTCAATTAAAAGTTGTGAAAAATACTCTGCACATTCCTTTAACATCGGATAAATATCTTCAGCAAGGACTATCTTATCAAGGGTATATTCATAATGCTCATAACAATTATGTAAAATCCAAGGCATTGCTGCCGGTGACCAGCCCCAATCGAAGCTCCAGCCGGGACAAGTCCAACCAAAAGGAGTACATTGAGTATGAAAAAGGAAACCGTTTTGCTCGCCCTCTTTACTTTCAATACCTGTATAGTATTTTGCAGTAATTCTTCCGGGCTCAACCATTGATTTGATATATCTTATTAATGGTTTTGAGCACTCAGCCATATTTCCGTTAAAAACAGGCCAATAGTTCATTTGAAGATTTACGTTTGTATGGAAGTCGCTACTCCACATAGGATTGTTTGACACATTCCAGATACCTTGTAAATTTGACGGTAACAAATCACTTTCACGAGATGATGCAACAGTCATATATCGTCCGTATTGATAAAGCAATTCTGCTGCTTTTTTTCTGTATGAAGCATTGTCTGAATAATAATATAAAAGTGTATCTGCTGAAATACTTTCTGCACCGTTAAGATTGATTTTTACTCGATTCATAATCTCATTAAAATCTGTTTTGTGTGCATTAAAAAGCTTTTCATAACCTTTTTGTGTTGCCAGTTCAACTGCATTATCAACTCTGTCAAAAAGTTCTTCTGCACTCTCGCCTGTTCTGTAAACAGGGAAATTGTCCATATAGTCTGTATCGGCAGAAAAAATAACTGTAAGCTCAGTTGCATTTACAATTTTTATACTTTTTCTCGTTGCAAATGCAGTACCATCAGTAATAATATTTGCTACAAGACAAAATCTAAGTGCATTATCCTCTAATTCACCTTTGTGAATTATTTTGTTATTCTCATACTGTGCTTTTCCGTGAGCGGTTGACAGTCTGAGTTCTGTATTTAAAGGCTCACCTGTTCTTTTAATACGAATTACTCCGCAATTATCAGGATATGAAACAAAAGCAAGTCTGTCATCGTGAACCCTTTTTGTAAAGCCTGTTTTTGCATCATAGGAAACATTACAAACACCGTCACTCATATTGAGTTCACGGTGATAATTGTATTCGTTACGGATTGATGGAAAATCAAAATCAAATGTTCCCCAACAACGATACCCACCGTAACCGTCTTGAATGCCGACTAACTTTTCACAAAGATTATGTGCTTTTTTGTCATCACCATTTTTAAACGCAGTATATATTTCCTTATAATAATCAACAGGTAATTTTCCGTCTTTATCAGGAGTTGTAATATTACCGCCGCAGTAATCAGGGCGTTTTGGTGAAGGACCGCCTGCCCACAGAGTTTTATGATTCAGGACAATTTTATCTTTTTTCACATCGCCCATAATTCCCATACCAAGACTACCGTTGCCGATTGGTAATGAGGTTTGTTCCCAAAGGTTTTCAAAGCCACGCCAATATGCTTTTTTAAGTTTCATCTTTGACGGTGGAGTTGTGTAAAGAAGTTTCATAAAATCACCTTAAAAATTAAGCTTCATATCATAGTGGGGAATATTTTCTTCAAGGTATTCGGGAGTACCGAGAAGCTTAAAACCGCATTTTTCATAAAAGCCGACTGCGTGAGTCTGTGCACCAACTATAACAGTTTTTGCTCCCTCTTCTTTAGACTTTCGCAAAAGTTCAAGCACAATTTTTTCGCCTAATCCAAGACCGCGTTTATCTTTTTTTACGGCAATTCTGCCGATTTTAACAGTATCTTCACCATAAGGAATTACGCGTCCTGTTGCAACTGCTTCACCATCAAGGAAAATCACAAGATGAGGTACTTGCATATCATAATCGTCAAATTCATTTTCCAGAGGTACACCCTGTTCTTTCACGAAAATATCAATTCTTAAATTTCTGAATGAGTCGTCAATAACTCCTGCAGGAAACCATTTATATTCCAACATAATTATTCACCCTTAAATGCAAATTTGAACCCGAGTGGTTTATCTGTCTTGACACAATATTTTGGGAGTGTGTCAGGACCACAAGTATTTGTACCTGTACCTCTCATAAAGCCATCAAGGTTAAGAACTGTTGAATTAACAAACTGAAGGTCCTCCTGATGCTTTGCATTATGGAGAGATTTCTGTGTATAGTTATGAGCAGAAAAGCTGAACTTTGGCTGACCGTAAACTGTGAAAGCATTACCATTTTCATTCGTAAGCTTAAGGTATTTTACTGCACCACAGTTACCGTTATCCTGTGGCATTACGTAAGGCTCGTGCATAGCTTCAACAGTTGTTTTCCAGATACCAATATAAGCGTGGTCCTTGAGGTCACAAATGTTTTCCATTTTTTCGTCAGAACCTCTGCCATAGAATTCGATATTCTTGAATTTTGAATCGAGTTCAACCGTCACACCAAAACGCTGAAGCTGACTACAACCAAACATTGCCTTATCAAGCTTACATTCAACCTCAACAAGACCATTACCAAAAATCTTGTATGTAATATCAGCACGGAAATATTTCTTTAATCCCTTCTTGACTGAATAAGAAGCACCAACATAAGCATAAATCGACTTATCAACATAACGGAAATCGCTGAGGACAATATCGGCATCGTGAAGATTAATTTTTGCCCAAGGCTCTTTTTCACCGTATGAATCGTTATCGAGCGATGCTCTTACAAGATTTGGAATAAAGCCTTTTCTATCACCCGCAGGATTGAGATTCATAAATTCACAGTTATTCTTTTTATAACTTATGAGTTCACCTGTCTTTTTATCAAAGGCAACATTACCATTGTCAAATGATATATTAAGCACTTGATTTTCGTCTGAAATTGCATATTTTCCTTGAATTGTAAGACCTTTTGTGAATTTTGCTTTATCATTTAATACTGCCTGTTCCATAGCGCAACGATTTTCACCGTCATAATATGCAATATTGATATGACAATCCTTATCGTCATTGAAGTATTCATAAGGAATTTCATAAGTTTTTGTCTGCATAGGTTCAATGTCAAGTTTCAATTCACCTGATTTAACTTCTATACCATTTACAAGCTGAGTCCAGACAACCTTTAAATACTTACTGTTCTTGAATCTGTTTGTATTAGTAAATTCAAAGCATTTTCCGCTGATATGCTTACTTCTGATTGGTCTGTAAACTGCTTTAATTGTATAAGCACCTGTGTGTGGTGTCTTATCAGGATAAAGCATACCGTCAACACAGAAGTTACTGTCGTGCTTTTCTTCACCGTGGTCTCCGCCATAAGTATATTGATACTTGTATTTACCCTTTCCGTCGTGTAAAACAGCGTGGTCAGCCCATTCCCATACACAGCCACCCATAAGGTTGTCATGGGCATAAATGCTTTCCCAATATTCTTCAACACCACCGGGACCTACACCCATAGCGTGAACATATTCACACATAAAATATGGCTTTTCGTGATATCTCTCATCTTTTGCTGTTTGTGCACCGTATTTTGCCACATTCTCCTGAGTCGGATACATTTCTGAAATAACATCATAAGCAAAACGCTTTGTGTGGATTACACTCTCATAGTGAACAGGAATTTTTGAACCGCTGTTCTTGATATAGTCATAACAAGAGTCCTGACAATTATATCCCCAGGCCTCATTACCAAGTGACCACATTGTAATACTCGGATGATTTCTGTCACGACAAACCATGCGGCTTACTCGGTCAACATATCTGCCTTCCCATTTAAGGTCGTGGCTAATCAGACAGTTATCATAAGGTACTTTGATGTCACCTGCACCGTGAGTTTCAATATCTGCTTCGTCAATAATATAAAAGCCCATTAAATCTGCAAGAGTTATGAGTGTTGGGTCAGGCGGATAGTGAGAAGTACGGATAGAGTTGATGTTCAGCTTTTTCATCAATTCAAGCTCCTGCTTGATTTCCTCACCTGTAAGCACATAACCTGTCTTCATATTTGTATCGTGGTGATTTACGCCTTTAAACTTAATTGGCATATCGTTGAAATAGAAGATATTTCCTTTGATTTCAACAGTTTTGAAGCCTGTAATATTCTTCACACAGGTTGTATTACCCTCTGCATCTGTAAATGTAATGAAAAGGTCGTAAGTGTATGGCTCTTCAGCATTCCATTCTGTAACATTAAGGTTAGAGAATATAATTTCTGACTTTGCACGTGCATCTGCTGTTTCCTTTGCAAGCACCTTTTCATCGTCAAGAAGCTCTGCTGTAACTGAACAACCTTCTTTATCACCTTTGATTTTAAATGATACTATTAAGTCGTAAGTATTGCCTTTTTTCTCTGTGTCAACTTTGAAATCGTAGAGATATGTTTTGTCAAGTTCAGTTAAGAGAACATCACGGAAGATACCGTTTTCACGGAACATATCCTGACATTCAAGATATGTACCTGTTGACCATTTGCTGACAACAGCAAGAATTTCGTTTTCACCTTTTTGAAGATATTTTGAAATGTTGAATTCAGCAGAATTATGAGCACCCTCACTATAACCTACGAATTCACCGTTTATATAAAGGTCAAGTGATGAAATTACACCCATAAATGTAAGAATATATACTTTTTCAGGGTTTTCAATATTAATGAGCTTTCTGTAAATACCCATTGGAACCTCATCCGGCATTTCAGGATAAAGCTTTGGATTAAACTCATAACGAGTGTTGAGATAACAAGGCTCGCGATAACCTGTTCTCTGCCAGGTGGAAGGCACAGTTACCTTATCAAACTGAATCCTGTCAGTATAAAAATCCTTTGGAATAAGCATATCCTTTTCATAATATTTAAAATCCCATTCACCGTTAAGAACAGTCACCATATCACTGTTGTATCGCTCTGTGAGAACATTCTGTTCACATAAGTTTTCCTTTGATGAATACGGAATAAAATAAGCACGAGGAGAAAACTTGTTGATTTCAGCCACGTTAAAATCTCTGAAATTTGTTGTGTTGATTGTGTATTTCATAAAAGACCTCCGTCTTTGCAATATACATATTGCAGTAGTTTAATCATATACAAAGCAATTTTATCATACTAAGAAAAGATTTACAATAAAAATATGAAAAATGGATTGAAATAATAAATCGGAGTTTGTAGGGATAAATGTAAAACCATTGGTGTCACGGTAGGGCGGGGGCTTGACCCCGCCGTTGTTGGTTGATATGAAATTAATTTCGGTCATTCTGAGCGTAGCGAAGAATCTCTATCCTATTTGAATAGACCCTTCACTGCGTTCAGGGTGACCGAGACATTTCGGCGGGGTCAAGACCCCGCCCTACCAATATATCAAATTATTTAAACATCCCGAAAAATTATAATTTATTCAAATCTTTAATATATGAAAAGATGACTTTAACTAAATGTTAAAATCATCCTTAATTTGTTCTTGCATATTTAATTACTTTTTGCGGTTTCTCTTGCGCTGACCTTTTCGTCAGGGTTGATTTCACCTGCTTTAAGCAAGGATACCTTTGTGAGATACGGACCGATAAGTTCATAAATCAAAACAGCAAAGAGCGTGATATTTGCCACTATAAGTCCCTCCGGACCTAACTCTTCAGCTTTAATTGCCATTCCCAATGCAACACCTGCCTGTGGAAAAAGAGTGATACCAAGGTATTTTACAATATTCTTATCACACTTTGTTGCTTTTGCACTGATTGATGCACCGAAATACTTACCGATACAACGAGCAAAAATATACACAAGACCGATAATTACAATGCTCACATCCTTGAATATTGAAAATTCAAGCTCTGCACCGCTGATTACGAAAAACAGAATAAGTACAGGTGCTGTCCAACGGTCAACTCTGTCCATAAGCTCCTCTGAAAAATCACATATATTGCAGAAAACAGTTCCGAGCATCATACATGACAATAATGATGAGAATCCAATATGAACTCCACCAATTTGGAATTTAAGCATTGATAATGAAACTGTAAGAAAAACAAATGTTACAGACATTGCAAGTCGTTTTGACCTTGAATGGAAGAACTTTTCACAGGCTGTAAACAACATGCCCATTAAAGCACCAAGAACAAGTGACAGAACAACCTCTAAAAGTGGCTCAACAACAATTGAAATAATATCAACACTACCAACAATCAATGCTTTTGCAACACCGAATGAAACTGCAAACACAATTAATCCCACAGCATCATCAAGGGCAACGATTGGTAAAAGAAGACTTGTAAGAGGTCCTTTTGCCTTATACTGCTTTACAACCATAAGGGTTGCAGCAGGAGCAGTTGCAGTTGCCACAGCACCAAGAACGATTGCTGACGGTAATGACAGCTTATCAGGAACGATAAAGTGAACTATAATCAATATAACATCAACAATCAGACAGGTTGCCAAAGCCTGAAAAATACCAATCCCAGTTGCCTGTTTACCAATTTGCTTAAGCTGTGATAATCTGAACTCATTACCGATTGAAAATGCA
>JAFTUP010000126.1 GCA_017466205.1 Clostridia bacterium | reverse complement strand
TCCAGCTTTACACAATCCAATGAGAACCTCTTCAGTTTCACTGGCAGGTCCGATTGTGCATACTATTTTTGTTTTACGCATATTCTCACTCCTTAAATACAGTCTTAGTCATACTTTTTCAGTCTTTACAACAGTTTATCACAGATAATGTTAATTTCGATACCATATCTATGTTTGATGTATGTAAATGATTTTTATACAAGGTTAATTGTACATTAATAACATTTTTTCCATCATCAATACCACAAACTAAAAGCCCCGGCAGAGTGTTCTGCAGAAGCTTTTAGATCTGTGTATTACATTTTATTCTTCACTAAAACTATCTTTACCTACAGAACACAACGGACATTCGAAATCATCCGGAAGATCTTCAAACTTTGTTCCGGGTTCAATTCCAAGATCAGGAGCACCCTGTTCTTCATCGTATTCCCATCCGCATACGTCACATACATATTTAGCCATTTACATTCACCTCCGATATATTTTTCTCACTTTTTTAAAAACAGATACAACATTTATACTTATTTTTAATTATTATCTGCTTTTATTTATTTTTCAAGTATTCGTCTATTGCTCCTGCAGCTAATTTACCGGCACCCATTGCCGAAATAACTGTAGCAGCTCCGGTAACCGCATCACCTCCGGCATAAACTCCGTTTCGTGATGTGAGGCCGTCTTCATTTACAATAATTCCGCCCCTTTGATTTACTTCCAGACCTTCTGTGGTTGATTTGATTAAAGGATTCGGTGATGTACCTATTGACATTACAACAGTATCAACTTTTATTTCAAATTCACTTCCGGGCACCGGCACAGGGCGTCTTCTGCCATTTGCATCAGGTTCGCCAAGTTCCATCTTAATGCATCGCATACCTTTAACAAATCCATTTAGAGGATCTTTTGGATTATCCGGATTATTATATCCGATAATTTCAGTAGGATTACAAAGAAGATTGAATTCAATTCCCTCTTCTTGCGCATGCTCAACTTCTTCGCGTCTTGCAGGAAGCTCATCCATAGAACGGCGATATACTATATACACCTTATCTGCACCAAGCCTTAAGGCTGTTCTTGCAGCATCCATGGCAACGTTACCTCCACCTACAACCGCAACATTTCCGCCTTTCATAATAGGTGTTTCCGGATTTTCAAGATAAGATTTCATCAGATTGCTTCTTGTCAAAAACTCATTAGCGGAATATACTCCATTGAGAGATTCTCCGGGTATTCCCATAAAATTCGGGAGTCCGGCACCAGAACCAATGAAAACTGCTTCAAAACCATTTTCGAATAATTCATCTACTGTTAATGTTTTTCCAATTACAACATTTGTTTCAATTTTAACGCCCAGCTTATTTAGTGTTTCAACTTCTTTTGCAACAATCGACTTAGGCAAACGAAATTCGGGTATTCCATATACTAAAACACCGCCTGCAGTATGAAGTGCTTCATAAACAGTTACATCATAGCCTTTCTTTGCCAGGTCACCTGCACAAGTAAGACCTGAGGGACCTGAACCTACAATAGCAACCTTATGTCCGTTGCATTCCGGTTTAACCGGTTCTTCTTTGCTGAAGGTATTGTGCCAGTCAGCAACAAATCTTTCAAGTCTTCCAATTCCTACCGACTCGCCTTTAATTCCTCTTACACATTTTGATTCACACTGTGTTTCCTGAGGACATACTCTTCCGCACACTGCAGGTAATGAAGATGACTTTGAAATAATCTGATATGCTTTTTCAAACTCACCCTCCTTGATTGCTGAAATAAACTCCGGTATATGTATTTTAACCGGACAACCGTCTACACAAGGCATATTTTTGCAATTAAGGCAACGCATTGCCTCGTTAATAGCAGTTTCTTCTGAATAACCAAGGGCAACCTCATCAAAGTTGTGTGCACGGACTTTAGCATCCTGGGTAGGCATCTGATTGCGTGTTGGAGACATATTTGCAGTAGCCATATTATTCTACCTCCTTTTTAAAGAGATTGCAGGTATCTTCGTGGGCATGTCTTTCAAAGGATGAATACATTCTTCCCCTTGACATTGCTTCATCAAAATCAACTTCATATCCGTTAAAATCAGGACCGTCTACACAAGCAAACTTTGTCACCTTTTTACCCTCTATATTAAGAGTTAGCCTGCATCCTCCACACATACCTGTTCCATCAATCATAATTGGATTCATAGAAACAGTGACAGGTACTTCAAAAGGCTTTGCGGTAAGCACTACAAATTTCATCATAACAAGCGGACCTATTGTGATAATCATATCGAACTTCTCGCCATTTTCAAGCATTTCCTTAAGCGGAAGGGTAACATTTCCCTTTTCTCCGTATGAGCCATCATCTGTCATAATCCTCAAAGTATCGGAATATCCTCTGAATTCGTCTTCAAGAATTAAAAGGTCTTTGCTTCTGAACCCGATGATACTTGTTACGTCTGCACCCATTTCGTGAAGTTTTTCTGCAATCGGCATTGCAATAGCACAACCTACTCCACCCCCGACAATACATACCTTTTTAATGCCATCAAGATGGGTTGGAACTCCTAAAGGTCCGACAAAATCAGCAATATATTCACCCTGCTCTTTATGAGCGAGCTTTTCCGTTGTACCCCCAACAATCTGGAATATAATCTTCACAGTTCCGTTTTCTTTATTAACTCCCGCAACAGTCAGAGGTATTCTCTCACCGCTATCATCAACTCTGAGTATTATGAATTGACCGGGCTTTGCCTTATTTGCTACGAGAGGAGCTTCTATGAGCATCTGTACAACAAAATCATTTAGTATTTTCTTTTCTGTTATTTTATACATGATATCACTCCGTAAAAAAGACGGCTACCGATACCCGGTAACCGTCTGTATGATATTACACGATGTATCCGTTATTAGAAATCAACTTCTGTGTCGTAGTAGCAGCACTTGAGAAGTTTTTCCATTTCTTCTACTGAAATCTTACGAGGATTAGATCCTGTACAAGCATCTGCAACTGCATTCTCTGCAATTTCAGGAAGTCTTTCAAGGAATATGTCCTCAGGAACAAATCCCTGTTCGCAAGGATAACTGTCAGCGCCATAATTTTTGATGCACTGCGGAATTTTAAGAGCATCGTTCATGCCACGAAGATAAGCGATAAGATTTGCAACCTTTTCATCATCATTAGCACCGCCGAGTCCCATATAATCAGCAATTACACCATAGCGTTTCTTAGCTGTTTCGTCCTTTGCATTAAATGCAATAACCTTAGGAAGATACATTGCATTAGCTGCACCGTGAATAATATGAGCACCTAAATCTTCAAATACAGCACCTGTCTTGTGAGCCATCGAGTGAACGATACCGAGGAGTGCATTTGAGAATGCCATACCAGCGAGGCACTGAGCATTATGCATTGATGCACGCTTTGTCATATCGCCATTGTATGAAGGCACAAGGTCTTCCTGAATCATTTTAATTGCAAAAATTGCAAGAGGATCTGTAAATTCACTATTAGCTGTTGATACATAAGCTTCTATAGCGTGAGTCATTGCATCCATACCTGTGTGAGCTGTGAGCTTCTGTGGCATTGTTTCTGCAAGTTCGGGATCAACAATTGCAACGTCAGGTGTGATTTCAAAATCTGCGAGAGGATATTTTATACCTTTTTCATAATCTGTGATTACTGAGAATGCAGTAACCTCAGTTGCTGTACCTGATGTAGAAGGAATTGCACAGAAGTGTGCTTTTTTACGGAGTTCAGGAATTCCGAATACAACGCACATTTCTTCGAATGTAATTTCCGGATATTCATATTTAATCCACATTGCCTTTGCAGCATCGATAGGTGAACCGCCACCGATTGCAACAATCCAGTCAGGCTGGAATTTTTCCATAGCTTCTGCACCGCGCATAACGGTATCTACTGAAGGATCGGGTTCAATACCTTCAAAAAGTTCAACTTCCATTCCGGCTTCTTTAAGATATGTAACTACCTTGTCAAGAAAACCAAAGCGCTTCATAGAACCGCCACCTACGCAAACCATTGCGCGTGTTCCTTTGAGAGTTTTGAGTGCTTCGAGAGCACCTTTGCCGTGATATAAATCACGAGGTAATGTAAAACGTGCCATTTTAAAGTCTCCTTTATAATTTATTTTTATTTAATATTTAAATACCTAGTTATTTTAAGATAGATACAGCATCACTTATGGTTTTTTTCAAAGCCTCTCTGCCATATTTATCGACCTCAGATAAGTGTCTGAAGTTACTCAAATATTTTAACAGTAACTACATATTTTTATCATACTTAGATAGATATAATGTCTGCTAACATATAAGTTTCAGCGTCAAATGTTTTTTCCATGTCAAGAGACTCAATAATATCATAATTTACAATTTTATTATCCTTAAGAGCTACAATACGATTTCCTATTCCATCATTTAAAAGCTGAACTGCTGCATATCCCATTTTGGATGCAACAACTCTGTCTCTCAAAGAGGGATTTCCTCCACGCTGAACATGACCTATGATTGTTGCGCGGCTTTCTATACCTGTAGCATTTTCAATTTCCTTCGCCAATTGTCTTACATCGCAAAGGTCTTCAGAAACTATTATAATAAAATGATTTCTGCCGCGTTTGTGAGTGCTGCGAATCTTCTCTATAATCTCTTCGGGATTATATCCTTTTTCAGGAATTACAATTGAGGTAGCACCAACAGCCAAGCCACACTGAAGTGCAAGGTCCCCTGCTCCGTGTCCCATTACTTCTACAACACTGCATCTATCATGAGAACACGCCGTATCACGAAGTTTGTCTACCATTTCAACAACAGTATTCATAGCAGTGTCAAATCCTATTGTATATTCTGTAGAAGAAATATCGTTGTCAATAGTAGCCGGAATGCCTATACAAGGTATTCCTCTGAGAGAAAGTTCTCTTGCGCCTCTAAACGAGCCATCACCGCCTATTACAACAAGGCCTTCAATTCCATTATCTCTGCAGTTTTTTACCGCTTCCTGAATTCCTTCTTCAGTTTTGAACTTAGGACAACGAGCCGTAAATAATGCAGTTCCACCACGATGAATTATATCGGATACAGAACGAATATCTAAATCTGTAATATTGTTTTCTATCAATCCGTTATATCCTCTCAATACACCCTTTACGGTAATGCCCATTGATTCTGCACTTCTAACAACTGAACGAACAGCTGCATTCATTCCGGGTGCATCTCCACCGCTTGTAAGTATTCCAATAGTTTTCATTCACAATTCCTCATTTTATATCATTTCAAAATTGATACAGCATCGCTTATGGTTTTTTCCAAAGCCTCTCTGCCATATTTATCGACCTCAGATTTGTTTTTCTCTCCGTGTGTCAAGCATCCTGCACCGCCGATACATCCGCCTACACACGCCATACCTTCAATGAAGTTTGCATCAAGCACACCTTTACTCAGTTTAAGAAGTGCCATTTTACATGCTTCTATACCATCGCAAGGAATTGCCTTCAGGTCAAAATCTATATTCTGTTCTTTTAGTCCCTGTGCAACTGCATCTGAAAGACCGCCGGAACGAGCAAAGATTCTGCCGAAATAAGAAGCATTATCAAGTACATCTTCATCAAGGGTTGTAATATCAATATCCTTGCTGTCATAAAGTGCCTGAAGCTCTTCAAAGGTCATAACTGCATCTACATAAGGCTTTACATCTTCAAGCTGTGCTTCAGCCTTTTTAGCTGTACACGGTCCAATAAACACAACCCTTGAGTTTGCATCTGTTTCCTTAATATACTTTGCAAGCGTAGCCATTGGTGAAAGATTGTGGGAAATATATTTAACCAAATCCGGAAACGCTGATTTTACATAGGAAACAAAAGCCGGACAGCATGAGCTTGTCAAAAGTCCTTTTTCTGCAAGT
>JAFTUP010000125.1 GCA_017466205.1 Clostridia bacterium | reverse complement strand
GCAACACTTGACCTTGTTACAAGTATGGTTTTGGCTTCAACCTATGGAATCGGAATTGCAATTGCAGCACCTGTATTGTTTTGTTGGCAAGGCTCAATTTATTTACTTGCAACAGTTTTAGGTGAATTTATGAGTGCTGAGCTTATGTGCGAAATCAGCGTTGTGGGCGGTTTCCTTATTGCATCATCAGGCATCTCAATTCTTGAAATTAAAAACTTAAAAACACTTAATATGTTACCTGCATTACTCATTCCGCCTGTATGGTTTGTAATTATGTGGATAATTTCTCTGTTTTAATTAAGTATAATGGGGGTTTTATTATGCTTTGGATATGCGTTATTTTAATCAGTGCAATAATAAGTATTGCCGACATTTATCTTTTTACTGAGGACAAGCGTCCTGCAACTTGCATTCACGCTATTATCCGTGATACTGTGACAGTAAATCTGCTTTCATTTTTCATCACACGAAATATTTTTGGTCTTGAAAATATTTTCACTCCATCTGTTCACGATAACTGGTATCCAGTAAAATACACAGCACTTTCTCTTACTATTGGTGTAGCTTTTTTATGTGTTATTGGGTTTATCAACAGAAATTTAAAATTAGAATATGTTGAACCAAAAAGCAAAAAAGGCACATTGGCAATAAAAGTTGTTTCATTAGTTCTTTTCGCATTAGGTGTGGCTGCATTTACAGGAACTATTTGGGGTAAAGAAGCATTTGGTGACCTTGAACCTGACCAAATTCTTATAAATCTTAACTCACCTACTGAAGGTACAGATATCGGTGTGTATATTTCTCTTTTTGAAGGGCCTGTTCTTACAACTGCATTATTAACTACTATATTCTGTATAGTTGTATTCTCAAAAAGAAAGCTTATTTTTGAAAAAAATGATAAAATCTACTCAGTATTACCCGATTTTGTAATCAGAATACTTTGTGTGGTTCTATCGATTGTAATATTTATTGGCGGGTGTGCGTTTGGTATTAACAAATTCCAGTTAACAACACTTATCTCAGCATATTTTGCAGATTCACCATATATTGAAGAAAACTATGTTGACCCGAATTCTGCTAACCTTAAATTTCCTGAAGAAAAAAGAAATCTTATCCATATTTACCTTGAATCAATGGAAAACACATTTTTCTCAAAGGAACTTGGTGGATATTTTGACGAAAACCTTATGCCTGACCTTACTGAACTTTGTAAAGAAGGTTATAGTTTTTCCAATCTCGAAAGTGGTTTCGGTGGACCACCAACATCAACAGGTGGCAACTGGTCAGTTGCTTCTATGGTTAATATGAGTACGGGACTTCCGATGAAAGTGCCTGTTGACAGAAATGCTTATGGCGCTAAAGACAACTTCTTACCTGGTGCTGTAACACTGGGTGACATCTTACATGAACAAGGCTATGAACAATCAGTTATGTTTGGTGCTGATGCTGCATTTGGCGGACTTGACTTCTTCTTTGAATCGCACGGTGACTTTGAGATTTTGGACCACAAAGCTGCAAAAGAGTTAGGCTGGTTACCTGAAGACTACAAGGTTTTCTGGGGATACGAAGACGACAAGCTTTATGAGTTTGCAAAGAAAGAACTTACACGACTTGGTGAAAGCGGAAAACCTTTCCACTTTGTTATGGAAACTGCTGACACTCATGCACCCGATGGATATTTAAGTGAAAAAGCTGAAAAGAAATTCGATTCACAATATGCTAACTGTATTTATTACAGCCAAGCAGAAGCAGTTAAATTTGTCCGTTGGATTCAGGAACAGGATTTTTATGAAAACACAACAATCGTTCTCATTGGTGACCATTTGAGTATGGCAAGAGATTTCTGTACACCAATCAACAACGATGGATATTACCGTACATGTTTCAATTTATTTATCAATCCACCTGAAGAACTTTGCAACATTGATAAATCAAGACTTTATAACCGTGATTGGGCAGTATTTGATATGTTCCCAACATTGGTTGCTTGTCTTGGTATTGAGTTTGATGGTGAAAGACTTGGAATTGGTACAAACCTTTTCTCTGATGAACAGACACTCTTTGAACGTGACGGCGTAAGCTTTGTTAATAAAGAGTTAGAAAATCGCAGTAACTTTTATAACAACAATATCCTTGTTGATTGGAACCTTGCTGGTAAATCATAAAAGCAAAGAATAGTTTTGGATGTGAATTTTTTGAAAAAAAGGGCTAAAAAAGGAAGCAAAAAGATGGCTTTAAAAATCATCTGTGTCATTTTAGGTGCAATTATTTTATTTGGAATTGTAAGTGCAATTGCAAATAAAGTCTATATTAAAAATACACTCGAATACATTTCAACATTGGGGTCAGTAGTATCAGAAGACAGAATAGTTGTCGGTCAAGATTCGAGCGAATACTATACAATAACTATTGACCGTGACCTTAAAATCGTTCAGATTACTGATATTCATATCGGTGGAAGCTGGACATCAAAGAAAAAAGACAGGCAAGCTATCAATTCAGTTGCATCCATGATTATCGAAGAAAAGCCTGATATAGTTTTCGCAACAGGTGACATCAGTTACCCTGTACCATATGTGGCAGCTACATTCAATAACCAATATGCTTCAACTATTTTTGCTAATCTTATGGAACAGCTTGGCGTTTATTGGATACCAACCTTCGGTAATCACGATTCCGAATCATACTCAATCTATGACCGTGAAGCTATGGGTGATTTTTACAGCCGTAAGGAATGGAAAAATTGTCTTTTCCAAAAGGGTGATGAAAACATTGATGGTTACGGCAACTCTGTAATAAAGGTAAAGAACAGCGATGGTATTATCACACAAGCTCTTTTCACAATAGACTCAAACGATTATCCGGAAGATTCTTTCTTGGGCTTAACTGGTGGTTATGATAACATCCATCAGAATCAGATTGACTGGTACAAGGCAACTTGTGAAAAGCTCAATAAAGAAAATCAAGCTTTTATCCAAAATAACTTTGATGAAGAAAAAGACTCTTTACTTGAAAAATTCGGTCTTGTAAAATCTCTTGTATTTTTACATATCCCACCTGTTGAATATGCAGAAGCCTGGAACGAATTCAAAGAAAACGGATACAAGGATTCAGAAAATGTTAAGTATTACTATGGCACATTGGGTGAAGATGTTTGTCATCCGAAAATAGACGACCGGTTCTTTGAAACTGTTTTAGAGTGTAACAGTACACAAGGTATTTTCTGTGGTCACGACCACATTAATACATTCTCACTTGAATATAAGGGTGTTCGTCTTACATACGGTAAGAGCATTGACTTTGTTGCATACCTCGGCATCAGCAAACTCGGTACACAACGAGGTTGCACAGTAATTACAGTAAAACCTGACGGAACTTTTGACTGCTATCAGGAAAGCTATTATCAAGACAAATACGTAAGTCCTGATAAAGAAGAAGTTACAATGCAAAAATTGAATGAGGAGTTTAATTAAACTATGCTTATTGTTATTATTCTTATCACAATAATGTGTTCAAAGTTTTATACGGACTATTTTCTCACAAGAACAGTTATTTGTTCATAGCAGTAAGCTTCTTTGCGACAGTTGTACTGTCAATACTTTTCGACGAATGCATGTCAAAATTAGATAAGGTCTTATTTAAGAAAAAAGGATAAAAAGAGCCTTCCACACGGAAGGCTCTTTTATTATGTTTATTTCTGAAGAAAAGAGATTCAACTACTCGATCTCATCAAGATTTGCACCTTTTGTTTCCTTAACACTCTTTGCAAACATTACCGCTGCAGCACCAACTGCAACAACTGAAATTGCAAGGCATACCCACCAGATTGGGAATTTAATCATACCAAGGATTGCAAGTAAGTATCCAACTGCAAGACCTATGATAACTAAAAGTCCTTCTGCACCTACAACTGATGCACGGATATCTGTCGGAACTTTTTCTGTCATCATAACATTCATATAATCTCTACCAATCCAATATGAACCCTGATATAGTCCTGCAAAGAATCCGATAAGATATGGATTCCAACCACTTAAAATACCAGCAACGAAAAGTGTATAGCCTAAAATACAGGTAATTGAGAAGCCCGTTACAGTCACCTTTCTGCCAAGCTTATCTGCAATAAACCCTGACAGGAATGTTATTGTGGCATAAACCACAGGCACCATAAAAAGTGCTTTTGTAATCTCGCTTGTACTCATACCAACCTTATGCATAGATGACTCAAAATAAAGTGCGATTGCAGGCATTGCTGAGTCAAATATAATATGAGAAATAATAAGATTTTTAGTGTCCTTATTTGAGAAAATATATTTTATACCATTGAAAACACCTGACTGATTTCGCTGTGCTTGCCTGTCCTTTTTCTTCATTTCTTTTTCAGCCTGACGTTCTGCAAAAGGTCTTGAAAGATACTCAATTCGCTCATTTACAAAGACCTTTGTATCTTTTGCAAAAAGGATAACAAGAAGAACAGCCACAAACCCTATGACTGCAGGAACCAAGAAAATTTCACGCCACTTCGTCGCATCATCACCCATAAGCATATCGCGAAGTGTAGGAATAAGAATAACACCTAAAATACCAAAACTCTTAAGAAAACTATAAATTTTTGCACGATGCTTATCAGGTGCTTCTTCAAGAATATAGATAATCTGAATATCGTGACCCATAAAGAAGCTGATAATTGCAAATCCCACAAGGAACATTATGTAACTTGTTGAAAGATGAATTACAATAAGACCAACTGCCATACCTAATGTGGAAATTGCAAAAAGCGGTTTTCGTCCCCATTTATCTGCAAGTGCTTTATAAAATGGTGTAATAATACCTAAAACATAAGTAAACACACCGACACTTGAATGAAGTGCAAGACCCTCCTGGAAAGTGTAATATTTGCCCATAAAAGGATTATTCACAAAAAATTCCGTAACAAATGATGATTGAACGGTAACTGTCAGATTACTTGTAACCTCATCAAGAATATTTACAATAGCAATAAGCATAAGTAAAACAAAGAAATACTTACTGCTATCACCTCTGCCCTGCATCTTTTTAAGTCTTTTTATTTCTTTTTGTTCTTTCAGGGTGATTTTCTCTGCTGTTTTCATCTTCCAATTCCCCTTTCAGTTTATACTTCAATTATAGCCAAAAAAATATGACCTGTAAAGACAGGTCACAAATTTTTTATTCACCTTTTGCTTCTCGAAGCAATTTGTTTGCAGTTCGTTGGTCAACCCAGAACACAACAATCAGCTCAACCAAAGCTCCTAACATGTGCCATGTTGAATGTCCGTGGAAATTACCAAGTGCAAAATCAGCAATTTCATTGTCACCCCAAAGTGCAGTAATAACTGCAGCAATAAGCATTACTGAAATTGCAAGAATCAACAACGCTCTTTCATTAGAGGTCATTTTCTTAAAGTTATCTATAAGAAGATACAGAATCGGAAGAACTGTTATTACACAACCAACCTCAGCAATTGACATACCGCCTGTCTTACCGTCCATTGGTGCTCCGCCACCACCAAAGTAAAGCGGTCTGTCGTGAATTACAAACACCTCATAAGTGAGAATACCCAGCACAAGTATCATCCATGCGGTTACACCAATCATAAACATATTACGCTTTTTCAGGCTATCTTTTGACTGATAAAACTCCATCGCAAAGCTACAAACACCACACCAAGCAGTAAGCTCAGTAAGTGACATATCAATATAGCTTGCCAAAAGCTTTGTTGTAAGTATACCTGGCTCAAAAGCACCGTAGTTAGCAGTATGCATACCAACTGATGTTACAGACATAATGCTGTAAAGTGCAAGGAATAAGTACCAATACCATTTTTTATTCTTTTTAATAAGAAGAATAATTACACCAATGATTGCAGCATAAGTATATGCCCAGTTTGTCTGAACAGCTGAATACTGTGCACAAAACTCTGCAAAAGTTGTGTCAATTCCCTCAAAAGGAAGGATATCCTTAAAAGAGAGCCAATCAATGAAGTCAAGCTTCAACAAATTCATTTTCTCGTCTTCTTTCTTTATCTCCGTATTAAATTAACCCTTGAAGCCACCGTTAAGTGTAACAACAAAGTCAACAATTGAGGTTGCCTGTTCAACAGGAACTGTCATACCCATAGCCTTGATAGTAAGGTTCTTGAGTGTGATATCTACATAGTAACTCCATGTACCGTTAATAATCATACCACTACTGTTGATTGCAACCTTAACAACAGGGTTCTTGTAATGAAGTGTAACATCATTATCAGCGATTGTTGCTTCCATACCAAGACCGGAGAACTGACCGATAACATTATCAATATCACCAACAACTGAAATAGCGTGGCCAACTGTACCGCTGTACATATTTCCGTTACCCTTGTCAATCTGCTCCTTCATTACCATTTCAATCACAATGTTGCTGCCATTCTTATAAGCACGAGCAGACTGAACATCAGATGTAACAAGGTTCTGGTGTCCGCCTGTAATACCCTTGATATTCATTGAGTTCTTTGCAAGTGCATCAGCCATAACACCTTCAGCAAAGCTGAGCAATGCAGCAGGAATTCCGGGAGCGTTCAATGAACCGTCACGCATTTTCATATCCTGATATGATGTAACTGAATTGTGAGTTCTTGCAGCAGCATGTCTGTAAGTTTCAACAATCTGTGCTGTTGTCCACTGAGACGGGTCGTCAGACATTGATGAGCTGCTTGACTGTGAATTATTCGGAACATTGCTGTCAACCTGATAATCCTGAGAACCATCAGATGAGTTGTTCTGCATAAAATCGTCGTAAGAAGAAGTTACGCCTTCTTCAAGGACAATCTGTCCGCTTTCTATAAGATAATTATAGTAGTTGAACATTGACTCGTAATAATCACTTTCGCTTTCAAGCTTATTAAGTCGCATATTCAATGTAACTACATAAATACCTGAGAATATTGCTGCAAAAAGAACAATAATTGCGAGAATAATTGCAATAATTTTCTTTGGATTTCTTTGCTTTTTAGCTTTTACAGGCTTCACCGGCTGCTGAACAGGTTCAACAGGTTGTACCGGCTGCATTGGTTCCATAGATTCCATATTCTTTTCCTCCTGAAAATACATATATGGTCATTTTACTATAATAATCATTTTTTGTCAATGACGATAGATCCAATTGTTTACTGAAAGAGTAAAACGATGCTTTAAGTCGCAAAAGCACCATAAATTTATTTATGATTTTTTCTTAACATACCAAGCAATAATTTTGTCCACAAGGCTCTTTTTACCTGCCTCACTGTCTCCACCACCGGGAGCCACAGCACTGCTGTCTGACAAATCAATTTCAGTTGCATTAAGCTTATATGATTCTGCAAAAATATCAATAACCTGTTTTCTTACCATTCCGCGAAGAGGAATATGAGAAATCATACCGTAGGTTGCAGCCTGTCCTTCTTCAGCAAGTTCAGGATGCTCACGTACAGTCTGAACAGCATCCTTAAGGTCAGTAATGAATGCTTCAATCACCTTTTCGTGAGGTGCTGTAACCATTGCGTGAAGTGCATCAGGCATCTGAAGTCTGTCAATATGCCAGCCTTTTTCTTCCATAACATCACCGACAGCAAAGATATTCACATCCTTGTCAATTGAACGGAAAGCCAGAAGACTGACAATAGGCTTACCAATGATTTCAAAACAACCAATTTTGCAGATTTCTTCTTTAAGAAGATTTGAAACCTCAATAGTTTTCTTTGCAAGTGACACATAGCCCTCAATACCGTTTGCCTGAATTGCCGCCCAAGCAGCAGCATAAGCACCACCGGGACGAGTACCAAGAAATGCAGGAGAAGCAAAAACTCCGCCCGGCCAATCCTGATTTGCGAAAACCTGATGTCTGAAGTAGTCAATATTACGATAAAGGATACAAGAAGCACCCTTTGCGGCAAAGCCGTATTTGTGAATATCAGCTGAAATTGATGTAACTCCCTCTACTCTGAAGTCCCATACAGGAACATCTATTCCCGCCATTTCCATAAACGGTAAGATATAACCGCCGACACAGCTGTCAACATGAAGTGGTACTTTATGAGCAACAGCCAACTTACCTAACTTTTCAATAGGATCAATAATACCGTGAGGATATTCAGGAGCAGAACCTAAAATCATAACAGTATTTTTGTTAATCATTTTTTCAACTGTCTTAACGTCAACCTGCCAGTTTTCATCAAGAGGAGCACGTCTGATTTTAACGCCAAAGTATTCAGCACCCTTGTCCCAAGCCACGTGAGCGGTTTCAGGAATAATCATTTCAGGCTTTTTAATACCCTTTGAACGACCTAAATCACGGTAAGTTTTAACTGCAAGCATGCAGCTTTCCGTACCGCAAGATGTCATTACACCGCAAGCCTCATAATCCACATGAAAAAGGTCAGCAGTAAAACGGAGAACTTCTTTCTCAAGCCTTTTAAGGCTCTTGAATGCAGTTGGATTAAGACCATTAGCAGAGAAATACTTTGAATATGCATCATTCAAAAACTGTGTATATTCTTCATTAAGGTAATACACAAGACTCCAGGTTTTAGCCTCTTTATATTTAGGATCATCTTTTCCGAAATTCTCTAACTCTTTGAGGATTTCTTCAAAAGGCCTACCCTTTTCAGGTACATTACTATTCATTTCAATTTACTCCTTAAAATGGTAAATTATTAAGTATAAAATGCATAAGCACACCGAGATAGTTGCCGATTGCATAACCAATAATACCTGTTGTAAGACCTGAAATGAGTACAGCATTGTTATTAAGTGCTGCCACTACAACAGGTACAAAAGGTGGTGAACAGATTGCAGAAACCGATGTTACAATCATTGTATCAGAGTCAACTTTTGCAATTTTACTGAGAAGTGCATGCAAGAACATACTGCCGAAAATTGAAACTGTTATGTAAATAAGAAGTGTATAATCGAAGTTCTTTGCAAATTCAGAGAAATCAGCCATTGTTGCAACTGTGAAACAGAAAATATAGATAATATACATACCAAGTGACCTTGTTTTCTTGATTTCACGAACAGGCTTAATGAATGAACAAGCAAGTGAAAGAGTAGTAATTAAAAGAATTGTAACAGCTGTTTCATATCCCTTTACAAGATTACCGACTACATAAGAAACACCTAAAATCACTGCTGACAAAAGGAATGCTAAAACAAGCTTCCCTGCTACCGCAGGCTTTGCCATTCCTTTAAAGCTGTTATCATCTTCAACCTCAATACTATTAACATTCATATCACCCTGGAATGCAGGAAGACGGAAAACTTTCTGGAAAAATTTTCTGCCTATGGATGTAAGGAAAATCATATATACTGATGAAACAACCATATCAACAGTATTGAACATCATATATGAATTTTCAGGCATATTTGTTGCTGCTGCGATTGATGCCACATTAACTGTACCACCTGTATAAACACCGATTGCCAATGCACCATAGTCAGCAACATTAGGATTATTCTCTCTGAAAATCAGATGAAGCACAAAAACGGTTGTTGTAATTGAAACAACTGCAAGCGCCATACAGATAAGACCTTTTTTTGCAGTCTTTTTCCATTGTTTTACATCTATTGAAAAAAGGATAAGTGGTAATGCAAGACACACGCTTACATCCTGAATTGTGGTCTGAATTCCTGAAAAGCTTTCAGGAATCACACCAATGTTACCAACAAGCATACCAAGAGCGTAGCATATAATAACAATACCGATTTTTTCAACAAACTTAACTCTGTTATTTAACCAAATAATTGGAGCAGGAATTAAAATAAATAGAATCGCAAGTAAAATATTCATTTTCTTGCCTCCTGTTTTTATTTAAGGGTGTCACGAACATGAGATAAGAAGAAGTCTCTTCTGTCTTCATTATCGATAACCTTAATAGGTTTAACCTGATTGAGGTTTGCACCTCTGTCCTTAAGCACCTGACGGTAATCCTCATAAGTGCCGCGACGAAGGAATTTGACCTCACAATGTCCCAAAGCACCATTACGAAGAAGAGGCGGAACAAGCACGTTAGTTTCACAGAGTCTTCTTTCAAAGATTTCTGCATATCTTGCACATTCGCTGTCAGGGATATCATTTACAGGCTCAATAAGAACACAGTAATGTCCCGGTGAAGTTGTTCTGTCAGGATAAATGCTGTAACCAACAAATTCTTCCTTTACTTCTTCTGAAAGGTCATTTACAAGAAGGTCGAATGCTGTCTGATTAATCTTTTCACCGCTGATGTTAGCAATCTGATTACGTCTGTAAAGGAATGTAATCTTTGGTGACTGCTTATAATAACCTGTACAACGAACAACGTCTTCAATTCTGTATCTGTAAAGACCGCTCATATTAGTAACGATGATTTCATAATCCTTACCTTCTTCAAGCTGAGATATTGTAAGAGGTTTTGAATCTTCAGGAGCATCAATAGGAAGGAATTCATAGAAACCGTTCTGCGGAAGCATTACATATTCAAATGAATTGAGTTCAATCGGAACAGCCATAAGACCTTCTGATGCAGCGTATCCCAAATAGTGGAAAGGCACATCATTACCCATATATCTACGAAGTTTCTTTTCATAAAGTGAAAGGCTGCCTGTACCCATACCGTAAAGCCATGCAATCTGTGGCCAGATTCTTGGAACGATCGGTTCATCATCAAAGCCTTTACGGAATTCCTTACGGAGCTGTTCTGCTCTTTCCGGCATTGGCTTTAATTTTTTGAGAAGCTTTTTACGGACATCAGGAGGACAAACAATACTTTCGTTGATTGTACCCTTTTCAATATCATCACAAATCATTTCCCAGTTATTTTCAAGATAGAAGAACATTGCTTCAAGCATTGTGATAAACACAGTACCAAGATATGTAATATCATCGTGAATAAGAGCATGACGGAGTTTCATATAGTGCATATCCATTGGCTCTCTTGTTTCAGGATACATAACCTCTCTCGGAGAAGTAGCAAAGAAACGGGTAATAGGCTTTAAGAAAAGCATCGGATGAGCAGCAAGACCTGCTGAAGTCTGTCCGCTCGGAGTCTTGTGGTGAAGAACTTCAACTGTCAAAAGGCCCTTCTGAAGAGGCATTTTCTGACCGTGACTTCTGAACCACTTATGTGCACAACCAACAGGAGCACTGAAACTGAAACACTGACAAACCCAAGTACCCCAGAGTCCCATTGGAACAAGCTTTGATTTACCTGTACTGCCTGATGATTCATTATATTTTGGAATATACTTTGATGTGATAAGATTTTTCTCTCCGTTATTTGCCATACGGTCAATGTACGGTGCATAATCCGGATACCATGAATAAGGTACAATTCTCTGATAATCTTCAACTGATTTTACATCCTTGAAATTATGGAGCTTACCATATTCCGTGTTTTTATTTGCTTTCATAAGCTTTTTAAGATTTCTCTCCTGCTGCCATACAGCGTGATGAGAATAGAATGCTAATTTCGCAAGCTCTGAACGGCCAAGCATTACACCGAAATTAACCATCATACGTTTCATAATCTTATTCATATTATTTTGCCTCCATATTTTCATTCTCTTTTTTATCGTTAAAAATATATTTTTTACAAATCACAAAATTAATAATACCAATAAAAAATGATACAACAAATTTTGCAATCAGCTTTACAATGTTATCACCAAGAAGTGACACAATATCAGGTGAGTTATAAAAAACCTCAATAAGCAGTTCAATAAGCTCCGTAGTTACCCATGTATATGCTGCAATCAACAATGCAAAAGGAATAATGATTTTAAACATATTCTTTTTACAATGGAATACCCAGTAATAATTGATAAACAATCGTACAAAAAACAATATGACAATACTCGTAACATTAGCTACTGCAATAACAAGAGTTTCATCAATCCCTAATTTCTCAAACAAATTACAAAGCGGGACAAATGATACACTTTCAAGAATTGCCACACCAACACCCATCGAAAAGTTCTTTATAAACTGAATAATTGTTTCGTTTTTCTGTAATTTACTCATAATTAAAATCCACCGCCTGTGGTAATCACATAGTTAATATCGGTTTTTGCATCCTCAACAATAACTTTTTCAATCTGAAGTCCCTGCACCTTAACACCGACAACGTAGCTCCAAGTACCTTTTTCGATAACTCCGTCTTTGTTAATTTTAACCTTTACGACAGGATTCTTGTAATGAAGCTCAACAAAAGCATCCTCGAAATTAATGGTCCAGTCAGGGAAATTATCAGCTACAACAGCAATATTACCAACTACTGAAATTGCGTGACCTACTGTACCCTTGTATGTATCACCATAAGCATCATCAATCTGCTCAACCATTTTCATTTCAACGATTGTATAGTCACCATCTTTATATGCCTTTGCACTTTCAGCGTCTGATGGTACAAGGTCATTATATCCGCCTGTGATACCATCAAATTCTGTAGAATTAGCCTTAAGTGCCGCCTTGATAACAGGCTCCGCAAGACCAATTGCAAACTCAAGAGCACTGTTGTTAATTTTAACATCCATACCGTTATCCATCGTCATTTTCTGAACAGATTTTGCAGATGTTGATTTCTGTGCAGCTGCCTTATAGAAGTTTACGACCTCGGCCTTTGTCCACTCTGCAGGATTTGCAGGTAATTCTCTTGAAGGCTCTGTTTCCTCTTCTTTTGCTTCACCGCTGTCAGCCTCTGTGTTTTCATCTACAACAGGATTTTCGTCATCAAGGATTATTTCACCTGTTTCCTCGTCAACATAAGTGCTGTCTGAGGATGAGCCGCTGTTATTATTCACATCGCTTGTGTCACCACTCTGCACTTCTGCACCTGTGCCTACTGATAAGCCGTCTGATATTGATTTACCAAATGATACAACACCGATAGTTATTGCAACCGCAACAACTATTGCAAGAACGCTTGTCAAACGTGATGAATTCGCTTGTTTTTTTATGTTTTTAATTTCAGCCTGTTCCGGGGTCAAAACCTTTTTCGCCATATAAAATTCTCCTTTTAATTCAGAATTTACCAATTATATATTTTACGCCTCTTTTGTTATTTTGTCAATGATTACAGTTATTAAGTACAAAATCAACATTATTCATTGAAACAAAAAACTCCCCGAAGGGAGTTTTACAGTTTAATTAGAATCCGCCGCCAACGACGATTACATATTCGATTTCTGCGTCTGCTTTGTCAACCATAATTCCACTGATGTCAAGGTGCTTGATTGCTATAACCGAATCATATCTCCAGGTACCCTTTTCAATGATTCCCTTGTTGTTGATTTTAACCTTAACAGTCGGATTTTTGTAATTGATTTTAATGTCTGCTTCCTCAAACTTAATATCAAAGTCAGGGAACTGTGCAACAGCATCAGAAACATTACCGAGAACATTGATTGCATGACCTACAGTACCCTCCTTAGCATCGCCATAGAGACCGTCAGTCTGTTCAACCATAACCATTTCAACAACTGTGTAATTTCCCTGTTTGTATGCTTTTGCACTCTCAACATCAGACGATTGGAGCTTTGTAAAGCCGCCTGTAAGTCCGTTGTATTCATTTGAATTATTCTTGAGTGCTGTGCTGATAACAGGCTTAACCATATTAAGAAAGAAATTGAGCGCACCGTCACCATCATTAATAACAAGCTTTTTAAGAGTCATAGTCTGTGATGACTTTGCAGTAGGATGTGATTTTACTGCAGATTGCTTATAAAACTCAACAATCTGTTCCTTCGACCAATCAGCAGGGTCATCTGACAACGGAGCCGCTGAGGTTGTTGATTCCTCTTTATCGCCCTCATCTTTTCCTGTGATTTTATCAGTTACAGGCTCATTTGGAGTGTCAGTTGTTGACTCAACATCAGAAGCAACCTCATCGGTTGTTGACTCTTTAATATCACCTGAATTTACAAGAGCATCTTCTGTTGTAGTTTCACTGTTATTTTCACTCGGATCAACAACATCCTCATTGTTGTTACAACCAACAAAAACAAATACTAATGACAAAGCAAGTAAAATTGCAATAATTGTTTTCATCACACAACCTCCTAAAAGGTATTTTATACAAATATATTACAATAATGCATAATAATTGTCAATAAAATCAATATACATCTGTAATTAAATTGTTAAATTCATTACAGAATGTTGAACCTGCAGTTTTACTTACGATATTTACTTCTTCATTTTCACAGAGAAGTGAGTGATATTCATTGTCACGAAGCACATAACCTGCCTGGTCATTGCAAAGGCCATATACCATAATATAATCAGCGTCAACAAGATCCTTCATCGGTGCGTAATCCCAACTGTCACCTGTCCACGCAGCATCACCTGACTCCGGACCTCCAAAAACAAGCATCGGGTCAAATTCTCCGGGACACATAAAGATACCGACCTGATTACCAAGCTCCATATAGCCGATTTCCGTAATCATAATATACTTGAATCCATCCTTAACGATAACCGCTTTGAGAATATCCTCACGGGCAGCAAGTGTCAGAATTCCGTTATCAACATTAAGATAAACTTCTTTATGAGCTACATTCATTACAGGCTGAAGTTTAATGTCATTGTCTATTGCAATCACCTTATCAGCAAGAGCATAACCGTAGCTTGCGATATTTTCAATATCAGTTGCTTCTTCTTTGTTTGTAAGCTCTTTTTCCTGTCTGATTGCAAGCTCTGCTCCCATTACATAGACAACATTTGCACCTACCTTCTCCTGAATTCTCTTTTCAATATAATAAGGATAGTCAGCAGTAAGCTCATCGGGACCTGCACCCATACCTGTACAATGCATTGAGCCCTGCAAAATCCAGGTTTCAGCCGAGCCGTCATCAGGTACAAAACGAAGTCTGTGCATATTTTCGTCAAATGACCAAGGGTCACGTGCATCACGCATATACTCCTTAATATTTGTATATCCGTAATAAAGGTCACCTGTTTTCATATTTTCAAGTGCTGTTACAACACATTCTGCAGTTGTATCAAAGAGGTTTTCCATAAACTGTTGATTTTTCAACACCTTATAATCATCAAGAAGACCGTTAAGCGCTGCATTTGTTGTGTTAATCACAAGTCCCTTCAAAAGAGGAATGTTCATACCGAGAGTGTCAATACAGGAATGTTGATGAAGAACAGAAACATCAAGGCTGATTATATTATAATCCTCTGCTGACAATAAAGCTTCCACTCTCTCACGGATTGTCTGAACATCCTGTCGGGAAAGTCCAAATCCGTCAATAACAGCCTGAACAGCAATTCCGCTCACACCATCGCTGATTGCATAAACTCTTACACGCTGATCATCATTAATTTTCTGCGGAACTCTGCCTTCAAAAACCTCAAGAGAGCCTGCCAGGAAATACTCGCCGTTCATAATGTCAAGTCCTTCAAGTAATGAAGCACCTGCATAGCCCAAAGACCATTCCGACTCTGCTGTCACTTCCCTATCAAATGAAGCCTCGCCCTTATAGAAGCTTTTCGTTTCATATTCATCAATTGTGTCCCAGTCACCGTCATAGCCCGGCCAGAACACATTTAAAACCGTAAGTATTCTGTGGATAAGCGTATCGAGACACATATTAAATGTATTTTCTATATTTATGCTTTCAACCTCGATGCACGCTGAAACAGGCACACCGACAACTGAAAAAGCAAGTATTGCCGCTAAAATAACTGATAAAATCTTCTTACTCATAATCCCATCTCCTTGGATATTTCTCAGATTTATTATACACCCTGTTTTTCAATACTGCAATATATGTTTTTAAAAAACTGACAGATTTGCTCGAAGTGTAAAACTTATTCAATTCACCTTGACAACTGTCAAATCTTATTGTAAAATTTCCGTAGATTTGTCAAATTGTAGTTTTCTGTACATAAGATACTCCTTTTGATTAAAAATGAAAGGTATTTTCAAATTATGAGTAAAACACAGCTTTTAACTGTTAAAGATATTGTAAATTACGCTGCTGATAAGTACGAAGAAAGAGATTTTTGTAAGTTCTTCCGCGAAACTGAAATTTATATCAAGAATTTTTCAGAGTTTCGTGAGGATTGCTTTGCTGTAAGCAGATATATCAAGACTATCGAAAAAGAGAAAATGCATATTGCTTTTATCGGCAAAACAAGCTATGAATATATTGCTTGCCTTACAGGTATGATTTGCAGCGGTAATGTTGTTGTACCTTTTGACCCTAACATTTCTGTCGAAGAAGCTTGTATGCTCTTTGATGATGCTGATATCCAGATGCTTTTCTGTGAAGAAGAATTTTTAGGAAAAGCAGAAGAAATTCAAAAAACATATAAGGGTATCCGTCAGGTTGTATCTTTAGGTGACTGGCATTGGTTTGACAATATTTTCAAGACATATTCTGCTGACAGCGAATATGCTCACCTTTCAGATATTGAAATTAATCCTTATGAATGTGCATTGATTATTTACACATCAGGTACAACAGGTGAAAGAAAAGGTGTTATGCTTTCTAACCATAATCTTGCTTCTAACTCCTGTTATGATACATATAAAGCTGCTGAGGGTGAAATTTGCCTTTCAGTTTTACCTATGCATCACGTTTTCTGTTATGCTTGTGATGTGCTTAAGGTTCTTTATGACGGAACAACAATATGTCTTAACGGTGCACTTACAAATATTTACAGAAATTTTCTTATATTTGAACCTACAAACACAAGAATTGTTCCGCTTCTCTGTAAAGCTATTATCACAAAGATTAAAATCGCAGAAAAGAAACATCCTGAGCTTACTCCTCGTGAAGCTGCAGAACTTGTTGTGGGCAAACGTCTTACAAGATTTATTGCAGGTAGTGCCTTTTTAAGCGGTGCTTTGATTGACGAATTTGCAAAGTACGGAATTACTGCTCGTCAGGGTTATGGTATGAGCGAATGCAGTCCTCGTATTACAACTTCTGACTTTTCAGAAGATAACAAATACTCAAACGGTGTTCTCACAGGTGTTGACGACGTAAGAGTTGTCGACGGTGAAATTCAGGTTAAAGGTCCTTCAGTTATGCTCGGTTACTACAAAAAGCCTGAAAGAACAGCTGAGGCCTTTACAGAAGACGGATATTTACACACAGGTGACTTGGGTTACATTGAAAATGGTCACATCTACCTTGTGGGCAGAAAGAAAAATCTGATTATCCTTTCAAACGGTGAAAACATATCTCCTGAGGAGCTTGAAAACAAGTTTGCTGATGACGGAATTGTTAAGGAAATAGTTGTCCGTGGTGAAAAAGACACAATTATTGCAGAGATTTTCCCGGACGAAGCACTTGCTAATGCTATGGGAATTACTGATATTCCTGCTGAAATCAGCAAAATTGTTGACAGAGTCAATTCTACAATAAATACTGACAGACATATTCATTCATTTATTATCAGAGAAAAGCCTTTTGAAAGAACCTCAACAGGTAAAATCAAGAGAAGTGTATTTGGGTTGACAGAGACAATCTAAATCTGCCTTTAAACGGCTATTTTCAAGCCTTTTCGGCATTTCGGATTTGAAAGGCAATAGCCTTCCTGCACCCTCAATACCAAAAATTCAATAAAAATATCTCGTTTTAAGGTCGAAGATTTTTTACAGTGAGGATTTTTGGCAAGGCGAGGCACAAATCGGAGCAAATCCTTTGTGGATTTGCGAGTATTTTAACGATGGATTGACGGAAATCAGCCTGTAAAAAACAGGTTTAGATTGTTTCTATCAACCCACTTTTGCGGAGGATGAAGCAAAATGATAGAGAAAACATTAAAGAATGGTGAGATTGTAAAGGCATATCCTATTTCAAACTCACAGAAAATGATGTTCTTAATGTCCTTGAAGTACGGTTCAGGATATCCTGTAAACAATATCGGTTGTGGATATTACTGGCAGGGCGAAATGGATGTTAACATCATAAAGGAATCCGTTTATGAGGCAATCGAGCGTTGCGATACAATGCGACTTCGTTTCACAAAGGATAAAAAAGTCAGCCTTAATCTTCATCAGTATGTTACTGAAAAAAGTGAGCTTGTTATTGAGGACTGGGATTACAGTCACAAAACAGTTGAAGAGGCTGAAGAAGAGCTTACAAAAATTTCAAGACAGAACATTCCTATGTATGAATGCGAAGTTCACAAGATTGCTGTTGTTAAATTCAAGAATGATTATCACGGACTTTTCATAAGATTTCATCACCTTGCAATGGATGCTTTTTCAGTTAAAATGTTCTTAAATGATGTTATTGAAATCTATAAGAGCAAGACTCAGGGAACAGCTTATCCAAAACCAATGAGACCGTATATTCCTGTTCTTCAGAAGGAGCTTGAATATCAGGAATCAGAGCAGTGTGAAATTGACAAGAAATATTGGTACGACTCACTTGCAAAAACGACTGAACCAATCTTTACTGACTTTATGATTGACAATCGTCTTAAGCATCAGCAGGAAAAAAATCCCGGTCAGAGATATGCTGATATTCATTCAGGACTTCCTGATGCAGATATTTTCAACATGAGTATGAGTGCTGAAGACAGTGACAAGATTATGAAGCTTTGTGCTGACAGAAATCTTTCAATATTTGCTGTGCTTTCAATGGGTGTGCGTACCGGCCTTTCATGCTTTAACGATAATCAGGAGGATGTTTCATTCAAGATGATTATCAACCGTCGCGGCACTATTGCTGAAAAGAAATCAGGCGGACTTCGTATCAACTTCCTTCCGATGAGAAGTATTGTGAAACCAACTGAAACATTCTGCGAAGCAGTACAAAAGATTTCTGATGTTCAGAATGAAATGTATCAGCACGCAAGCCTGAGTTTTATGGATACTCTTAAGGAAAGACACAAATCTATGCCTGAGGATTCAAAATCCGACTCAACCTATGACAGCTTCGGTCTTTCATATCAGCCGCTTATGAAGAGCATATATATTGACGAGGAAATGGAGAAGACTGCAAAGAGTATCTGGTACAATAACGGTTCTACAATGATTCCTCTCTATGTGACAATAAGACACAGAAAACAGGATAACGGTCTTGATTTCTGTTTTGAGTACAGAAAAGAGCCTGAAGCAGAATATGACCTTCGTATTCTCTATGCAAAAATCGCTGAAGCACTTGTTATCGGTGCTGAAAATCCTGATATTACAGTTGGTGAAATACTCCAGAAAATCGCACTTACAGATGCAGAAAGGAACGGTAAACCAGAATGCAAGAGTTCACACAGCTTGTTGAAATCCTTGAAAACTACGTGGAAGTCGAAGACATCTCTCCCGATAGCAATTTTAAAGCTGATCTTGAAATGAGTTCATTCGACACAATGTGTCTTATAACAGATGTTAAGACAGTTTTTGGTGTTGACCTTAAAGCAACTGATTTTATTGATTACAAAACAGTTGGTGAAATGGCAGATTACATCGCATCCGTCAGATAAATTAAACAGCCCGGACAAAAAGCCCTTACAGCCGTTGTGGTTGCGAGGGCTTTTTTACATAAAAATAACGGTGAAACCGAAATCTCACCGTTAAAAATCATTTTAAAATTACCACTTGCAAGAAACCGTTGTTCCGCTTACTGAATATGAAACATCGCCATTTTCCTCTGCTTCAATGGCTGCTGTAAAAGCATTGACCATTTCCGTATCAGGCATTTCTATTGAAAACTCAAGAACAAGTGACTCCGGCTCATAAGTGTAACCGTTAAGCTTAAAGCCGTTAATCCACCAATGCTTCTGTGGTTTAAGGTCAAGAAGCGTTGTTCCGTTTGCTGTTGAAAGCTTCATAGTCATTGTCATGAGCTGTTCATCAGTTGCACAGTTATAAAATGTACCCATTTCCTCACCCGGAACTCTGTTATAAACACCAACCTCAGCACCGTTTGAAACAAGGATATAATTACCCTTCCATGCCTGAATCATCCACTCAAGGCCATCATAATCAAAGCAAAATCTGCGGGTTATGATATTCCATACCGGCAAAGCATCTGCAACCTTATCGTAAAATACAGCATAGCCCATATCTCTGTGCCAAGCATTGATAAGTGCATAAACCATCATTTCCTTAACATTGAAGTTAAAGCCGATGCCCAGAATACCATTACCTTTTCTGCCGTAAACCTCTCCTGACTCTGTGTCAATAAGAAGGTTTGTTCCTGTACTTTCCTTACCTCCATCCTTGTAGGTCACTTCAAGGTAAAGCTCATAAACAGCAGGATTTTCAGTCGGCACTGTGTAGAAATACATTTTTTCAACTGTACTTACAAAAGCACCAAGAAAGCCATAAAGCTCTGCCATATCAGTATCGCCCTCAGCAGCTGCCTTATCACGAAGCTGATAAAGAATGCTTCTCATTTTTGCTGTGTCAAGCTCAACCTTTTCACCAATCAAGTCAGCCGGAGTTGTGATTTTCGGGAGACCCTGAGCAAGAGCAATGATATCGAGACCGCTACTTTCAACAATATAGAGATTCATTGAAACAAGATAATCATCAAATGCAACTTCCATCTTTTCTTCTGATGGGAATCTGTCACCTGTCATTACTCTGAAAAAGTCACCGACTGCATTCCATTTCTGAATAAATTCAGCAGAGGTTAAAGCGGGAGCACCTGTTTCCTCAGTAACCATAGCTGTATATTCTGCACGTGTATTAACCTTGCCGTCAGCAGCCATAACAGGAGTCACCATTGTGCAAAGAAGCACTAAAGCCATAACTATAGAAACGATTTTTGTAGCAAATTTCATTCTGTTCATCCTTTCAACAGTATAGTAATATATCTAAATTCTATCATTAATTTTTTGATTGTCAAGGGAAAATATGTCGAAAACCCTTGATAATACGTGGTTTGTATGCTGTCAGGATACAGTTTTTTTAATATCAGCCTGTAAACTCCTGTACAGCACATATTGTACAAATTTTACAATACCTCTTTATTTTGTAAAATCCTTATGTTATAATTAAATATCTATTGTTTTAGGAGATGTAAAAATGAGTGACAATCGCGGAATGCAGTATGCAGAAATTTTGTCAAAGCTTATTAAGGTGGAAACAATTTCCTCAAGAGGCAACAAGGATATTACTAAATTTTTAGAATTCCATAAGGTGCTTCGTGAAATTTACCCTAACATTTTCAGCACACTTGAATGTGAGGTTATTGACGGCAGTCTTTTACTTAAATGGAAGGGTACAGACTCATCATTGGAGCCTGTTTTACTTATGAATCACCATGATGTTGTTGAGGCGAGTGGCGAATGGAAATATCCTGCATTTTCAGGTGAAATTGCAGAGGACAGAGTATGGGGACGAGGCACACTTGATACAAAGGGTGGCCTTTCAATGATGTTCCAGGCTGCCGAAGAGCTTATCAAAGAGGGCTTCACACCAAAGAGAGATACTTATTTTGTTTCAACCTGTACTGAAGAAACAGGTGGTGAATGCGGAAATAAAATCTCACTTCTTTTAAAGGAAAGAGGAATCCGTTTCTATATGGTGCTCGACGAAGGCGGTATGATTCTTTACGACCCAATCGGTGGTGCTGACGGTACTTTTGCTATGATTGGTGTTGGTGAAAAAGGTTATATGGACCTTAAATTCACAGCAAAGTCAAACGGTGGTCACGCTTCTGCACCCGGTAAGAACACTCCACTCGTAAGACTTGGTAAATTTATGGTTGAGGCTGAAAAGGCAGAATGTTTTGATGTTCAGATGTCAGATACAATCAAGGAAATGCTTTCTCGTTTTGCCCCAACAATGAGCGGTGTTATGAAGATGGCTTGTGGAAATGTTAATGCATTCAAGCCTTTACTTCAAAAGGTTATGCCAATGATTTCACCATCAGGCGCTGCACTTCTCCGAACAACACTTGCTTTCACTATGAGCAAGGGTTCAGACGGTTCAAACGTTATTCCACAGGAAGCTTGGGTTGTGGGTAATATGCGTTATTCTCACCATCAGGGCAAAAAATCAAGTGTTGAGGCAATTACAGCACTTGCAAAGAAATATGATATTGAAACTGAAATTATTGAAGACGGTATGGAGTCAGGTATTTCCGACTTCAACGGTGCTCCTTTCAAGTTCATCGAAAAGGCTGTCAATGCAGTTTTCCCTGAATATAAACCTGTTCCGTATATTATGAACGGTGCAAGTGACAGCAGATATTTCACAAGAGTTTGTGATAACTGTCTTCGTTTTGTTCCTTTTAAGATTGATAATCAGCAGTACGGAAGTGTTCACGGTATTGACGAAAATGTTTCCATTGACACTCTTGCACCTGCAGTTGATTTCTATAAATATGTAATTAAAGAGGTATAATTTAATGGCAGAAACCGAAAAGAAAGGACTTGGCATAAGTGTCAAATCATTTATAGGTGCAATTGTTATCATCTTTGCACTCATGTGTTTAACTTATGCTTCTACATTTGTAATTCCCGGTGGTGAATATACAAGAGTCCTTGACGAAAATGGTATAGAAACTATCGTTACTGACAGCTTCAGAACAGTTGAAGGCGGCATGCCCTTTTACAAGTGGCTTTTGTCACCATTTCTTGTGCTTGGTGCTGACGGTGGCGGTGCAATTATTGCAGTTATCATCTTCCTGCTTGTAATCGGTGGCATCTTTACAGCTCTTGACAAATGCGGACTTATGAAATATATGCTTGAAAAGATTGTTCATAAGTTTGGTAAAAACAGATATACGCTTCTGTCACTTGTTATGTTCTTCTTTATGTCAATGGGTGCATTTATAGGCTCGCTTGAAGAATGTGTTCCTTTAGTTCCGATTGTTGTGGGACTTTCGGTAGCTCTGGGCTGGGATGAACTTACTGGTCTTGGAATGAGTATCCTTTCGGCAGGTTGCGGATTCGCAGCAGGTGTCTGTAATCCCTTTACCGTTGGTGTTGCACAAGAGCTTGCAGGACTTCCCATGTTTTCGGGAATGTGGCTTCGATTCGTAGCATTTTTAATTATTTATGGAATTGTCCATTTCTTCGTAAAGCGTCATGCAAAGAGAATTGCAAAGCCTATTGACCGTATTGAGATTAAAGACGATTTTGTCGATGATAAGAGAATGGATAAAGCCCTTGTCCTCTTTGCAGGCATTCTCGGTGCAGGTATTTTAATTGTTCTCAGTTCTGTTTTCTTCACATTTTTACAGGACTACACAATGATTATCGTAGCGTTAATGTTCCTTGTTGCAGGTCTTGTTTCTATTCTCGCAACAGGAATGAAAGGTATAGATTTGCTTAAAAATTTCGGCAGCGGAATTGTGACAATTATTCCTGCAGTGTTTATGATTTTAATGGCAAGTTCAATCAAGTACACTCTTATTGAAGGTAAAATTCTTGATACACTCCTTCATTCTGCAGTTAATATTGCAGAAACACTCCCTAAAGAAGCAGTTATACTTTTCATCTATCTGATTGTTCTTGTGCTCAATTTCTTTATCAGTTCAGGCTCTGCAAAAGCATTTCTGTTGATGCCGCTGATTGTTCCGTTAGCACAGATTTTTGAGATTTCATCTCAGCTTTCAGTTATGGCTTTTGCCTTTGGTGACGGTTTCTCAAATGTTATGTATCCTACAAATCCTGTACTTCTTATAAGTCTTGGAATAGCCGGTATCAGTTATCCGAAATGGTTTAAATGGACATTTAAAATTCAATTCACAATCCTTATTGCAACCTGCTTATTACTTTTATTCGGGCTTGCAATCGGCTACAATTAAATAATAAAAAAACAACGGAGACGTCAAGTCTCCGCTTTCGTTTGTAATCAATATTATTTTGTTGAATTTTCCTCGATGTACTTTGCCATTTCAGCAACTGACGGATTATTATAAAAATCCTCAACCTTAAGTGAAACTCCAAAATTCTCCTTAACATCAGTTGCAAAACCGATTAACTCGAAGGAGCTTAAATCAAGGTCACTTTTAAACTTATCCTCAGGATGAATTTCATCTGCTCTTACATATACATCCAAAAGTTCAACAATTTTTTCATATATCTGCATTTTACTAACCATCCTTTCTGTAGCAATCAATGGGATTTTACTATATAAACCACCGTTTGTCAAGCAAATGCAAGATGTAGGACACAGCGTTGAATTGACTTATTGCTTGTAATCTGAAAGGAAATCCGCAAAGCCTTCCATTGCCTCACCCAAAATTCTTCTTCTTGGAAGATAAACGATTCTCACGTGGTCAGGTGTCGGATAATTAAATCCTTTACCGTGCATAAGAAGAACTTTTTTAGCCTTTAAGAAATCAAGAACAAGCTTTTCGTCGTCGTGAAGATTAAACTTTTTCACGTCTAATTTAGGGAAAATGTAGAATGCAGCCTTTGGCTTCACAACTGAAATACCGTCAATATTACAAAGAGCGTTATAAACAAATTCTCTCTGTTCATAAATTCTTCCACCGGGTAAAAGCAACTCGTCAACACTCTGAATTCCACCAAGAGCAGTCTGCACAATACTCTGGGCAGGCACATTGGAGCAAAGTCGCATTGTTGAGAGAAGATTAAGTCCCTCAATGTAACCTTTGATTTTCTTCTTGTCACCGCTGATTACCATCCAGCCCACACGGAAACCTGCAACTCTGTGAGATTTAGAAAGTCCGTTAAAGCTGACACAAGGTACATCAGGTGCTAAAGATG
>JAFTUP010000124.1 GCA_017466205.1 Clostridia bacterium | reverse complement strand
TATACTTTTGCAATCTCAGATTTACCAAGTCCTCCGATTCCTTTTACAAAAACATAACCATCAATATCAAGGCGTCTTTTAATTTCTTTAAGTTCATCTTTTCTACCTACACAAAACTTAGATGGTTGCCATTTCGGTAAATCCAATAAATAAGGCTTGCTTTCATCAAGTAGAGAAATTATTAATTCAAGTTTATTCTTTAATTCAAGTGTAGTTTTATATCTGCTTCTTCTTGATGTTTGAATAGTTTTTTTGAACAACTCAACAAACTCGGTTTTCACTCTTGGAGAAACACCGATAAAAAACTCATTGTTATCAACATCATACACTGAATCGTATGACATATCATCTTCAATAGTAGGCACTCGCTTAAAAATTCTTGTAAATAGCATTGCACCTATTTCAAAAATATCTGTTTCTATTCCTATATTCCTTATTTCATATTTATATAATTCTGGAACATAATAATCCTCCGGAGCAGGTATTCCAAATACATCTCCACTTCTTATTTTTGCAATTGAAGTAAGGCTATCATAATCAAAAAGCTTTATTAAATCGGTAACATCATCTAGAATTAATATATTTTTGGGTTTAATATCCAAATGCAAAAATCCCGCTTTATGATAGAACTCTACGCCTTTCGTGACAGAAAGCATAATTTTACAAATAGACAATAAGTTTTTATCGTCAACTTTATCATAGGTCATACCATAATCACGGGATGTTAATGTATATAGAGTATTATTGCCCTCGTAAAGACCAATTTGAACAGGATGAAAATTAGTAGCAGAAACATTTTCTGACAAATACTGATTTATGTATTTATATGTATTTTTAAATTCGTTTAATCCCGCAATAAAACTACTGTAAAATTCATCTGGGATGTTTAATACAGTATCATTTCTTATGGGATTAACAGTATTAAGATACGAAGGACAGTACTCTTTGAGGACTCCTTTATGAGGTATGGAATCATTTTCAAAATAGGTTACAACATAAGCAACACAACTTCCACCGAGGCCTAAAACTTCATCTATATTAAAAGAAGTTGTTTTGCCATCAGCATACAATTGAATTGTCGTTCCTATTTTAATATTTCGTTCCATACCAACATCCTCAATTCTTACATGTTGGACACATTACTAATTCACATAAAATGTGTCTTGTATATCTTTAAAGCCATCTTTAGCTGCTTTTACAACTGGAGCCGCTGCTTTTGCTGTTTTTATTACCTTATTTATTGTTTCATCATTCTGCTGAATTTTTGTTGCTACAGCAGGGTCATTTATCGAAGCAATCAATTTTTTACAATTATAATCTCTACATCTTTTCTTGGCATTCAGAATATCAATAACCCACCAAATTCCAAGTCCACCAAACGTTATGTATTTCAAAATACCTTTTGCAATATCTCCTAAATAAAAACGGTCAACTCCTATAGAACCTAAAAGAACAGAAAGAATTAATACTGTTGAAGGTTTACGGTAAGGAAAATTTGCAATAATATTTTCCTGTTCTTCTGTGCATGAACTTAACACATTTAACAATTCGCTTTCCTCGTATATATTGTTGGGTAACAAAAATTCTTTTTTAATTTCAACTATTTTACTTATGTTTTGATTCATAAATATCATTCCTCGTTATTACTTAATTACGCAAATAATCGACTGCTCTTCATTAATACGAAAGGTAACTCCTCCTTGCATCAATGATAATAAATCAAAATTTGCATTTATTATATTTGATATATAGTCACAATATTGCTCGTCGCTTTTTAAATAGTTTAAATAAGGACATTTGATATATAAGCCATTACTTTTTTTGGCTTGTCTTTTAGCTATAGAAATCAATTCATTGTCAGAATTAGCTATTGACCTTGTTACTTGAAAAAAATTCAAATCATCATAATTACATAGAGGATACAAATTTCTGTTCCAATTTCGTTTAGTTAAATCTGAATCTTTTAGTGCAAAATAATCTAGACACGGAAAGTTGCTATCATCCTTGTTTTTTAAATTCCACGTAACATCAAAGTGATAACACTTTCCATCAACTTTCACAATGTTCCATGTATGACCATAGTCTCTTGCTTTTTGAGTTGTGCCATTAACAACTGTAGATTCTATGCCTACAAGTGACAATAAGTAACAAAAAGCTGCAGCTATCCCTTCACATACGGCACATTTATCTACAATTGCTCCATATGCGGTATGATAGTGTTGATATCCGCCTACTCCAGTAATCCCTCCGAAGTATGTGACATTCTCTACTAAATAATTATGTATAGCAAGAATTTTTTGCATTTTACTCATATCATTTTTTATTACTTTGTCTATTATTCTTTTTGATTCTGTATTAAATTTATCTACATACAACCTAACAGAAAGTGAACTTAACCATTTTGTTATCTTTACTATTCTTTTAGGTCCAAACCCGGAATAATTAATTTTGCAATTATCGTAATAAAAATACTCTGAGTTTTCTGCTAATGCAATCTTAACAAGATTTGATACTTGCTTCATATCAGCCTTGCTTGAAACACTGAACTCAGTTTTACCGTGTTTTATCGCAAAAAGTATAGAGTCATATATATCCTTTTCAACTTCTGTTAAACATAAAATGCTTTCCATCTTATCCTTGACCCATACCGCTACTTCCACCGATGCCTTTGATTACACCATTTACAACACCTGTCTTACCGCAATGTGCACATGTAAAATCTTTTGTGTTGCTAGGCTTACAAGTGATTTTTCCACAGGTTCCACATCTGACATATCCTGTATTTCCACAATGAGGACATTTATACTGTGGACCTACTGTAGATTTGGAAATATCAATCTCCATCTTATTGTACGCAGTTCCTGTTGTGCTTTGCGGAGCAAATTTAACACCATAAGTCTGACACCAAACTCCGCCCGCAGCTTTATCAAATCTTATGTAAAAAGTATTGTTTGTGTGAACACATTTAGCTTCCAAGAAAAACAGATTATCCATTTTGTTTTACCTCCTATTAACCTTGTCCGATTCCACTATTACCTTCCATAGTTTTTATATAATTATCTTTGTCGTATGATATGGTTCCGGTGTGCCCACAATGTGCACACGAGAAATTCTTGTCTCCATAATTAAAACAAGTAAGTTTTCCGCAACTTCCACATTTAACATATGACTCATTGCCGCAGTGAGGACATTTATATTGTGGTCCAACTGTTGATTTTGAAATATCAACACTCATTTTGTTACTCGCCACGCCCGTAGTGCTTTGCGGAGCAAATTTAACACCATAAGTCTGACACCAAACTCCACCTGCTGCTTTATCAAATCTAATATAAAATGTAGATTTCGTATGCATACATTTCGCTTCTAAAAAAAACAAATTATCCATAACTAATATCCTTTCTACGCAATAATAAATGTCAAGATAAAGCACCAAACGGTTCTCACTATTACCGGACTCAATGCATATTTTAATTGATATTTTTTATTTTTGCTAAACTTTATTATAAGTTCTAGAATGATAATCAAAGCCAAGGCTACTGCCCACACAAATGCAAAAAACAATGCATTTTGAGCTAAGATTTCAACCCCTGTAATTTTTTCTTTGCCTACATAATTGTTAGCAAAAAGAATCCAATCCATCAGCAAGAAAGCAGAACTTACAACACATGTTTTTGTAAATGTTGACTTACAATCTGTAAATGTTGGTAATGCAACTTTCGCAGTAGCTAATTTATTTAATCTTGAATTGCCCACCAACGCACAAATGCAACATATCGCTAAAATTAATAAAGCTATCGCATTAAATGCAACATATAAAATCAAAAGAGCTTCAAACATAAAACCACACCTTTCTTTATTTACTCAATCAATTTGTTCATTCTTTTCTGAGAAATCTTCATTTTTTCCTGTCATACTTTCAGGTTCTTTTGAAGATTCTAGAAATTCATTTGCAAAAGCAGTACTTCTAGGGAACATATACATAAGTTTCTCCTCAATCGTACTTTGATTAGAAATCAAAGAAGATATCGAATTAAAAAGTCTAATAGAACCTCTAGACAGTTTTATTGTGTCTTCAGTGTCCTTTGATTTTTTAAATATGTTTTGCTTTTCGTCAAATTTTACTGAAATTAAATGCTCATCCTTTATTGTTTCGATTTTATCAGCAATCACATTTTGCGGAACAATAAAATCAACACCAAGTTCATTTGAAAAAACTACTGAACCTATAACAGATAAAATCACAAGAATGATTCCCAATGCCGACATAGCTTTTCTGAATTTTTTGAAGCCAAGTGAAAACTTTAGTTCTTTTTCATATCGCTTGTTATTTTTTTCAATTCGAGAAACTACCTTCTCTCTATCTTTTCTTTCTTTACGATATGCCTTCTCAGCTTCAAGTCTTGCTTTTTTCTCTGCTTTAGCTTTAGCCAACTTTTCTCTTTCTTCTTTTTCAATAAGAAGTTGTCTTTGTCGATTTTCTTCTGCTATTTTTTTCTGAATTTCCTTTTGTTTTTCCTTTTCTGCAGATACAATCTGATTAATGTAAGCATCTGTAAACTCAAATCCACAACAATCGCAATATCCTGATTTAGTGGATTGATATGTAGTTCCGCAACTAGGACAGTTTATATCATTCATAAATATTTCCTCATTGCATTGTACAGAATGTTTATCCTCCTAAAACAATACTTACACCACTTTGCTCAAGCAAGGACAAATACAACAATGCCGCAATAACAGTTATGGCCAGGCCTGCCAAGCCACCTTTAATATCGTCTAATACGGTTTGCAAAAATGCAGTCAGAACTATAGATATACCTACAATTATAACTAATGCAATAATCACAAAGAGTATAAAGAAAGCAAGACTAATTAGACCTGCAAATAGAACAACAAGAAAGCCCTCTCTAAACATATCAACTATCATATCCATCCACAAATCACTAATTGTACACGCTAGTGCAAAAGCACCTATAATTCCGGATGGAATAATATTTGTGAATCCTATAGCTAAATCATCTTTAAAGAAAATATAAGCAAAACCTGAAACAAACACTGATGCAATTGCTAATATAATAAAAAATACCCATCCTGCAGTAACACCAGTTGTGCTACTCATTACAATTGTTCTGATTATTATAATGAGTGCTAAAACCGCTGATATTGCTATTCCGATATATTCTTCAGCAATCCACCATGCATGAAGTAACACGGTTTTTATCTTATCCTTTTTTTCTTGTCTTACTTTTTCTAAAGCGGCTTTTTTCTCAGCCTCTTCTTTCTTCTTTTGTTCTAATTCTTTTTTCTCAAGTAAAAGCTGCCGTTGTTTTTCTTCCTCAGCAATTTTTTCTTGAATTTCCTCTTCTTTTTTCTTTTCAGCGGCTATAAGCTCACTGATATATGTTTCAGTAAACTCATAACCGCAACAATCACAATAACCTGCTTCTGAACCTTGATATGTAGTTCCGCAACAAGGACAGTTTATATCATACATAGCTTATTTCCTTCTGATAAGTTTCATTTTGATAGCATTATCTGCCAAAAGTTTAATTTTACCGCTTTCGCCATAATAAGCCATAACATAATCATCCGAAAGAATTTCAACTTTTGTATAGGGTGCGGGTAGAGGACTAATAACTTCAATCGAAAAATCATTTCTTATCGATAATGCTTTGTAAGCATTAACAATTGCTGAATACAACCTGTTAATATTGTTTTCGTCTGTCAATTCACCTTTTTGACGTTTCGCAAAATTAACAAGTTTAAGAAGATTGTCGCGACTTTCAGATGTATATCTTGACAAATCTTTTGATTCAATTGTAGCAATAGCATCTTCAATTTTTTTGAACTTATTATCCTGTGGTTTAACAACCAAAGCATTTACAGCTTCTTTTAATTTCGCAGTAACCTTATCAACCTGTGCCTGTGTTTGAAGTTTGTTAATGTTAGCCTTTATAAAAGTAATTGTATCTTTTAAATAATTGTAACTATCATCAGTATACTTGTTGATTTCTTCTCCCTTGGGAAGTTCAGACATAAGTTTTTTCAATTCATCAAAAGAAGGCTTTACCTCTGTTGTCTTTTTTGATTGTTTAATTACTGACTCATAACTCTTTGTTTTAATGGCTTCAAAAACGGTATCCATTGACGGTCTTTTTTCAGGTTCAGGATACAACATATCTAAAATCAAATCTCCTAGCCATTTAGGAACCGATGAATCAATTTTAATCTTATTAGGCCAAGATTTATGTACAACTCTATATAATTCTACAAAATCATCTCGACCTTCGTAATACGGGAAATCACCTGTCCACCATTCATGAAAAATAAGGCCCATAGCAAAAACATCGTTCTTGCAACTCAAACGAGATTTAGCCTTTTCATTACCACGTTTATATGCAGCTAACTCAAAGCTCCAATATGGTTCAGTACAAAGAATTTGGCTTTCATCAGGTATATTGTTTTCAAAAATCGCATCTCCACAGTCGGTAATTTTTGAAATATATCCGCCCATTTCACTTTTACTGATAGGAACATTGTCTGGCTTTAAATCACAATGTATTATACCTAAAGCATGAATTTGTTTTAATGCATACGAACTCGTTTGGAGGATTCTTATCTTATCATCGGGCTCTAATTCACATATTTTCTTATCAGAAGGTTTACTTTTTTCTGCATCAGAAACTGCCAACTTGTTTATTTCAATATAATGAGAAAGTTCATAAATATTTCCTTCATCTACAAAATAAGATATTGGAAAGACTGTGGTTCCCGTGCCATTTCCAAGTTTTGTAAACTCTTTACGTATTTGATTATGATAGTTAAGCCACGCATCTGCATCCTGTTTATGTTTTCTTTTAAGTTCGATTGGGTCATTTTCTGAACCATAAGTTACATCTATATTCTTTTTTATGAAGTACCTTTTACCATCAAGTTTGGATGTTGTAATGTAACAAACACCATTCGTTGATGTAAAAGATTTTTCAATTTTGTAATCAGATAATCTCAAAACTTACACCTCTCCTATACAACTGCAAGTTTTATAAAACTCGTAGTTATCTTTATATTTAAGCCAAACTTGTCTTTGAGAGTCTTTTCCACTATCCAAATCGCTTTGAATAGCATTTAGCTTCTCTAAATTTGTTTGGTACTGAGAAAGGGCAGGAACAAACGTATTAACTCCATCAAAGTTAATTATGAATTCTGTCATTTTAAATAAATGAACCTTTAAAAATGAAGTTTCAAAATCTCTGACCTTTTCATCAAAAGTTTTTTCCTTTTCTTCTGCCGGATTAATATTGCTTACAAGCGTTTCAATCGTCTTGTAATCTTCAAACGCTTTAAACAACTCGGCATAAATTGACTCATCAATAAAGCCTCGATATTGAGCTACACCACCTTTAATTACTGTTGGCATAACTTTCTTATTGAGCTCATCTTCCGATAAAATTGTCGCTCTTTGTTTTTCATCAAAAAATGAAGACTGCGATACAGATGCATTAATTTCATTAAGAGTACGAATTATATTATTAGATATAATTGCCAACTGCTCAGAAACCGCAGGAACAGCATTTCCTTCAACATTTTGCTTAATGCTAAAAAGAAGTCTCTCCAATTCCTCAATGTACATAATACACTCACTTCTCTTCATAGAAGTAGGTTCTGTAGTTTGAGGAAAAATTGTTTTTGAACCAAAGGAAGATATAATTTGTCCGGCGTATTGACCTGCATTGTATATCGGATTTCGTCCCCACTTTTCCTTTCGTTCTTTTAGCCTCTTTTCTCGTTCTGCTGAATCAACCAAAGTTTTTAATCTTTCATAAGCAACTTTAAAATCGCTAACAAGTTTCTGGTTGTTTTTTACTTTTTCAGCAAATATTGAAAGTTCAGATAAATAATCAGCATATGGTTGATATGATGATTTAAGCAACATAGAAAAATTTAACAGTTTTTTATCTTTAAACATTTCGTCTTTACCATTAATTTCTTCTTTAAAAGTTGCTAACAAAAGATTCCTTTGTTGAGTAGCAATCTCTTGATTAAGCCGCTTATTTTCAGAAGTAAGAGTTCTAATTTCTGTTCTCTTTTCATTGGTTGTTTTTTCATATGACTGTTCTGCATTTCTGAAATCTATTATCAATGAATTAAGTGGTTTAAGCCTATTTTTTATTATTCTTTCCATATCATCAGAAGAGTAATTGAATACTACACCGGATAAAGTACAGTCATCTCCACTATTCATACTTTCAAAAACAGTTTTAAAGCAATGTTTTAAAACATCTGATTCAAGTTTCTTTGCGCCAAATAATGCCTTAAGTATTTCCATTTCAAAATGCATCGGAGAGTTTGTAAAATCAAAACAACCATCTGAGCAAGCAAAAATAACGCATTGTTTCGGCAATTTATATGAGGCATAATTTATATAAAACGGTTCGTCTTGGCTAATACAATTGCTCATTCGACAATCTTTACCAAAACAAGCATCAAACTCACCGACTAC
>JAFTUP010000123.1 GCA_017466205.1 Clostridia bacterium | reverse complement strand
GGTCTCGGAACACTCTTGTTCCACGTAATTACCAAATTCAAGGTACCTGCTTTCCTTGGCTCATCGTTCGCTTTCCTTGGCGGTTATGCCGCTGTTGCACCAAAGCTTGGTGAAGACGGCACTATTCCTAACAAAGAGCTTCTTCCTTACGCTTGTCTTGGTGTTGCTTGTGCAGGTCTTGTTTATCTTGCACTTGCTTTAATCATCAAGATTGTTGGTGTTAAGAAGGTTATGAAATTCTTCCCACCTGTAGTTACAGGTCCTATCATTATCGCTATCGGTCTTGGACTTTCAGGTTCAGCTGTCAGCAACTGTGCTGCAAATTGGCCTCTTGCTCTTATTGCTCTTGCAATCGTTGTTATTTTTAACATCTGGGGCAAAGGAATGGCAAAGATTATCCCTATTCTTCTTGGTGTTCTTGGTTCATACGCAGTTGCACTTATCGTTGGTAACGGTTTTGGTGTTGAAGGATGGGCAATTGATTTTACAGCAGTTAAAGAAGCTGCCTGGATTGGTCTTCCAATTCACAAAGAAGCAACAATTCTTGGTGTTGACTGGTCACAGAAGGGTCTTATCATCAGTGCCATTGTTGGTATTATGCCTATCGCACTTGCTACTATGATGGAACATATCGGTGACATTTCTGCTATCGGTGCTACTGTTGGCAAGAACTACATCAAAGACCCCGGCCTTCATAGAACTCTTACAGGTGATGGTCTTGCAACAACACTTGCTTCTCTTTTTGGTGGTCCTGCAAATACAACATACGGTGAAAATACAGGCGTTCTTGCCCTTTCAAAGGTCTATGACCCTAAGGTTATCAGACTCGCTGCAGTTTTTGCTATTGTGCTTTCATTCTCACCAAAATTTGCTGCAGTGATTAACTCTCTCCCAACAGCTATTATCGGTGGTATCTCATTTGTTCTTTACGGTATGATTTCTGCTATCGGTGTTCGTAACGTTGTTGAATCAAAGGTTGACTTCACAAAGAGCAGAAACCTTATTATCGCGGCTATTATTCTTGTTACTGCACTTGGTCTTACAAGCGGTGCATCATTTACAATCGGTGGTGTTACAATCACTCTTTCTGCTCTTGCTTGTGCTTCTATTGCAGGTATTGTTCTCAACGCAATTCTTCCGGGCAAGGACTACGAATTCACAGAGGAAGAACCAAAGGATACAGGTGTAAACTTTGCAGCAGGACAGAATTCAAAACGTCTTGAAAAAGAAGACAAATAATCATTTGTGTTAAATTGTTTCCCCACGGAGTAAGTCTGTGGGGATTTTTTTCAAATCGGAGTTTGTCGATGAAGTGCAAAATGTAAAACGCAATCGCGTAGGGACAGACGTCCTCGTCTGTCCGCATTATATTAAACAGAAAACCAAATAGAGATTCTTCGCTTCGCTCAGAATGACATTAAATTAATTTTCACATTAACCAACAACGGCGGGGTCAAGACCCCGCCCTACCAATATATCAAATTATTTAATCATCCCGACAAATTATAATTTGTATGACTTGTTATATTTTTAAAACTATGATAAAATGCTATCGGTGAAAAAATATGATAAAGAGCGACAAAACTAAAGGAATTATATATATTATTATTTCCGCCTTTTTCTTTGCCCTTATGGGACTTTTTGTAAAATTGTCAGGAGATTTGCCCATAATTCAGAAAAGCTTTTTCAGGAACGCTGTGGCAATGATTTTCGCATTTGTAGTTATTACAAAAAATCATAACTGGGAATTACCCAAAGGCAAAAATATCTCATATCTGCTTATTCGCGCAGTTGCAGGAACTTTAGGTATTCTGTGCAATTTCTATGCTGTAAGCAAAATCAATTTAGCAGATGCTTCAATGCTTAATAAATTATCACCTTTCTTTGCAGTTGTATTTTCTATTTTCATACTTAAAGAAAAGGCAAATTGGAAACAATTCCTTGCAGTTACACTTGCATTTATCGGTGCATTATTCGTAATGAAACCATTGTTCTCATTTGATGGCCTGCCTTCATTTTTAGGTTTTCTCGGCGGACTTATGGCAGGACTTGCATACACTTATGTGAGAAAGCTTACACAAAACGGATTTAAAGGTCCTTTGATTGTGTTTTATTTCTCTATGTTCTCCTGTGTCGTCACATTGCCTTGGTTAATATTTGATTTCACACCTATGTCACCGTCACAATGGCTATATCTCATTCTTGCAGGACTTAGTGCCAGTGGTGGTCAATTCTTCATTACAGCAGCATATTCAAAAGCACCTGCAAAGGAAATATCTCTTTATGACTATTCACAGATTATATTTACAACTCTGTTAAGTCTGATTGTTTTTGGTGATTTACCTGATACACTTAGTTTTATCGGTTATGGAATTATTATTTGTGCAGCTGTTTTTAATGCCTGGAACTCGTTGAAAACCAAGGCTTAACATTGACTTTTCCATTGATTTCTATTATAATGTTTCTATTCCTATTTTTTGAGGTAATATGATGGCTAACGAAAAGAAAATCAAGATAAATCTTATTGAGATTTATCCTGTAATCAAAGATAAAATTGATAATGGCGGAAATGTTCAGTTGCCTATTACAGGTATCAGTATGCGACCGCTTCTCAGAGCAGGCAGAGATACTGTTGAGCTTGTGAAATGCGAAAGCCCTAAAAAAGGTGATATTATTTTCTATCTTCGTGATAACGGACAGTTTGTACTTCACCGCATCGTCGGTACTGATGAAAACGGCTTTGTGCTTTGCGGTGATAATCAATGGTATCTTGAGCGTGGTGTTAAAAACAAGCATATCATCGCAGTCGTTAAGTCCATTACACGAAAAGGAAAGATAATTGAAGCCACTAACCCACTTTATAAAGCATACAGCAATATATGGATGGCTGCTATGCCAATAAGAAAATATATTTTAAAAGCAACGAGAAAACTAAAAACAATTGTTTATAACGCTTTAGTTAAGCTTGGATTTATAAAGAAATCTCCTTGAGAAATCAACCTCAAGGAGATTTTTTATCTTATTTCATTTCAATCGCCCATTATATCTTCCGTCGCTTGAGAATGTGGTTCCAGATAAAACTTTAAATTGAATTGCCTCATCTTCATCCGTAACAATATTCGTAACAAAAATTGCAAAATTGTTTTTTTCACTATTGAGATAAACATTGATACAGTTATCAATAACTGAAATGTTATATCTCTTTACACCAACAATTTTTAACAACAATTTTCCGCTATCAAGATTATTATACACCTCTTCAAGATGCTGATAAGAAAATCTACATTCATAAAATTGTATATCAGTATCACCATTGATTTTAAAAGTATCGTCAATGATTTTGAAAAATTCCTTTTGATTGGTTTCTGTGTTTTCTGTAAGACCGATTTTGACAACATCTAAATCATAATCATAATAACAATGACTGTACCATTCAAGTTTTTTTGTAACAAGAAGATTATGCATGTTGTTAGCTTTTGCACTCTTTCCTGCCATTTCAGGATTAACATCATCGTGAGACAGTGCACTACCACTATCTGAATTATCATATTGAACCTGAATATTGTTTGAAATTACATATTGTTTCAAATAACTGTTAATGCCTAAAATCACTGAAATACAAGCAGCAGCAACTACAACATATTTCCAATAGTGAATTATATTTTTCCTTTGGACAGGTATATAATCAATGGCACCTGAAACAAGGTCATCGTCAATATAACCCACAGCAACAGCTAATTTCGGTGTTTTCATACTTCTATGCCCTCTTTCCTTAAATATTCTTTCAATCTGTTACGAGAGTGATAGAGCATACTTTTGACTTTACTTTCTGAAAATGAATAACGCTCTGCAATATCACTTACAGCCTCAAGGAAAAAATATTTACGAATAAACACATTTCGGGAAACCTCTTTTTCCTGCCACAAAAAATCACTTATAATTTTTCCAAGCTCTTCATATTCCGGCTCGTCATCAATTTTGTTATCCTGCAAGATATTTTCAAGCTCCGAAAATGATATTGTCATATTTTTATCACGCTTCGCTGCAAGGTTGTAATCAAGCTTTTTCAGAGACAGATTTCTGACAATTTTACAAAGGAATGACCTGAAATTATTCGGTCGTGTAGGTGGAATTTGGTTCCACACACTCAAATATGTATCATTCACACATTCTTCTGCATCCTCGTTATCTGCTAAAATATTATTTGCTATGCCGAAACACAACCTTCCGTATTTTGCATCTGTTTCGTTGATTGCCTGTTCATTACGTTCAAAATACAAATTGATTATCATTAAATCATCCATACGCTCACCTCTCTTCACTTATTAAGTACGATTTTATGAGAAAAAGTTGCAAATCACTTTAAAAAAATTACAAAAAGCCCGATTTTCACCGGACTTTTATCTTATTCTTCTGTTTTTCTCCAGACCATTTTATTGACAACGCTTGTATATGACTGAATAAGCTTTACAACCTTATTTGACACATTTTCGTCAACATAATCAGGCACAGGAATTCCGTTATCACAGTTTTCGTTCATCATAACTGCGGTTTCAACTGCCTGAAGAAGTGACTTTTCACTGATACCTGCAAGTACGAAACAAGCCTTATCAAGTGCTTCAGGTCTTTCAGTTGATGTACGGATGCAGACTGCAGGGAAAGGCTTACCAACTGATGTGAAGAATGAGCTTTCCTCAGGTAATGTACCACTATCAGAAACAACTGCAAAAGCGTTCATTTGCAAGCAATTATAGTCGTGGAAGCCCAACGGCTCGTGCTGAATAACCCTCTTATCAAGCTGAAATCCGCTGTTTTCAAGTCTTTTTCTGCTTCTCGGATGACAGGAGTAGAGTATGGGCATATCATACTTTTCAGCCAATTTGTTGATAGCATTGAAAAGTGAAAGAAAGTTCTTTTCTGTATCAATATTTTCTTCACGGTGAGCTGAAAGAAGAATATATTTGCCTTTTTCAAGCCCTAATTTTGAATGAATGTCAGAAGCTTCTATTTCCTGAAGATTGTTGCGAAGCACCTCTGCCATTGGTGAGCCTGTTACATAAACTCTTTCCTTTGGCAAGCCACATTCGTGAAGATACTTTCTTGCGTGTTCTGAATAAGCAAGGTTTACGTCTGAAATAATATCAACAATTCTTCTGTTTGTTTCCTCAGGAAGACACTCGTCCTTACAACGGTTACCTGCTTCCATGTGGAAAATCGGAATATGAAGTCTTTTTGCCGCAATTGCTGAAAGGCAAGAGTTTGTATCACCTAAGATGAGCAAGGCATCAGGTTTTATTTCCGCCATAAGCTTATATGAGCAGTTGATAATATTACCAACAGTTGCACCAAGGTCATCACCTACTGCATCCATATAAACCTCAGGAACCTGAAGCTTCAAATCGTCAAAAAACACACCATTGAGATTGTAGTCATAGTTCTGACCTGTATGGGCTAAAATGCAGTCAAAATACTCTCTGCACTTGGTTATAACTGCAGAAAGACGGATGATTTCAGGACGAGTACCCACGATAATTAAAAGCTTTAATTTGCCATTGTCTTTGAATTTAATGTCTGAATAATCTAATTTCATAGCTTAGACCTCCATAAAGAATGTATCAGGCTTTTCAGGGTCAAAACATTCATTACACCACATAAATGTGACCATATCTGTCTCCCCTAAGTTTTCGATATTATGAGTGTAGCCTGTCGGAATATCAACCACCTCAAGCTTTTCTCCCGAAACAAAATATTCGATAATTTCATCGCTTTGAATATTACGGAAACGGATAACTCCTTTACCGCTTACAACAAGGAATTTTTCGTTTTTAGTGTGATGCCAATGCTGACCTTTTGTAATGCCGGGCTTTGAAACATTTACAGAAAACTGACCGTTATTCACTGTTCTTAAAATTTCAGTAAATGAGCCTCTTTCGTCAACATTCATTTTTAAAGGATAAGAAAACCTGTCCTTTGGCAGATATGAAAGATATGTACTGTAAAGCTTCTTCCCGAAACTGCCTTCCGTCATATCAGGAACAATTTTGTTCTCACGGCTTTCCTTGAATGAATAGAGCAAATCCACTATTTCACCAAGAGTAATTTTATGTTCAACAGGAACTTTGCAGAATTTACCGTCTCTTGTTTCATCGCCACATATTGCGTTGATAATTTCATTAACCACATCATCAATATACACGAGAGTCATCTGATGGCTTCTGTCATTTACCTGAATCGGTAAATCATTAGCAATATTATGACAAAATGTTGCAACAGCACTGTTGTAATTTGGTCTGCACCATTTACCGAAAACATTTGGAAGACGGTAAACGAGAACCTTTGCACCTGTTTCCTCGGAATACTCAAAGAACAGGTCCTCACCTGCTTTCTTACTCTGACCGTAGGGATTGTCAAGAGATGCTTGAGTTGATGATGAAAGCAAAACAGGACAAGTATTGTTTTGGTTTTTTAAAGCTTCAAGAAGTGTTGATGCAAAGCCAAAATTACCCTCCATAAACTCCTCTGTATTCTGCGGTCTGTTGACACCTGCAAGGTTTACAACAAAGTCACAATCAGCACAGTACTCATCTAAAAGTGCAATATCCGTATCAATATCAAATTGGCAGATTTCAAGGTTCTGTGGTAATTTTGTTGTCTTATTTTTACCCTCTTTTATTGTTTCAAGAGTTGCTGTAAGATTTTTACCCACAAAGCCCATAGCTCCTGTTACAAGAATTTTCATATTTTACTCACTCATTAATTTATTTAAATCTTTTTCACCATTAAACCAGGACACAAAATCAAAGCAATCATAATTTCGCCTGATTGAAATGCGATTTTCAAAATCCAAAAACATCTGCACTCCATTTGGACTGTCAGCATATTTTTTTAGAAAAACTCCGGATTTGAGATTGTTGTACCTACGATATGTAAATACCACCTTATTTTCAAAAGGAAGATTATCAAAATCACGCAAAATTTCTTCAGTACAATCGTCCTGCTCAGTAAAAATAACAAACATATTATTTTTATCAATTCTGCTTTTTCGCTCTTCCCATTTTTGCTCTGCTTCCTCATTGGATTTATAGTGAACAAAATCAATAGTCAAATCATCGAGCTTTCCTATAGGATATTTTTTGTCGGAATCATCTTCAAATCTCAATTTCAGACTGTTATAATAATCAAAATTTTTAAGATATTCAATATAATCCTTTGTGTTGATAAATAAATTCACAAATTGAGAATTAAACTTCAGTCCTAACTCATGGGACAGAACACCGCCGTTACAATTATTTGCAATCAATGTGAAATCTTTATTTTTAAGCAATGCTCTCTGATTTTTCAAAATCGAATTTCTGCGTTTTAACTGTATTTTATTTAGAAGAGTGAAGAACTTGTGCTTCGCATAGCTGAAAACTTTTTTTATAAGCTTATTCATATTTTCATACCCTTAATTTTCGCCCAGTCTCTCACGAATATACTGTAAAGAAAGAAGCTTTTCCTTAACCTGCTCAACTGTCCAGAGCTCTGTGTTGTTTGAGTTGAATTCTGTAAGTGTATTTCGTTCCTTATCACCGTCATTGAAATACTTATCATAGTTCAGTCCACGCTTATCAGCAGGCACGCGGTAGAAATTCCCCATATCGACAGCATTTGCACATTCCTCATTGGTAAGAAGTGTTTCATAAACCTTTTCACCGTGACGAATACCGATAACCTTGATTTCAGCATCAGGATTGAAAAGCTCTTTTACTGCCTGTGCAAGAACCTCGATTGTGCAAGCAGGTGCTTTCTGAACAAGAATGTCACCACTCTCACCGTTTTCAAATGCAAAAAGTACTAAATCAACAGCTTCCTCAAGGCTCATCACAAAACGAGTCATTGAAGGTTCTGTGATTGTAATAGGCTTTCCCTCGCGAATCTGGTCAATCCAGAGAGGTACTACTGAACCTCGGGAACAGAGCACATTACCGTAACGGGTACAGCAGATTTTTGTCTTTTCAGGGCTGACTGTTCTTGACTTTGCAACAACCACCTTTTCCATCATAGCTTTTGATGTACCCATAGCATTTACGGGATATGCAGCCTTGTCAGTTGAAAGACAGATTACACACTTAACGCCCTCATCAATTGCAGCAGTAAGCACATTATCAGTACCTAAAACATTGGTTTTGACTGCTTCAACAGGAAAAAATTCGCAAGACGGAACCTGCTTGAGTGCAGCAGCGTGAAATATGTAATCAACTCCGTGCATAGCGTTTTTAACTGACTGCAAATCACGGACATCGCCTATATAGAATTTAAGCTTATCGGCAGCTTCAGGGTATTTCTGCTGAAACTCGTGACGCATATCATCCTGCTTTTTCTCATCACGGGAAAATACACGGATTTCGCCTATATCAGTTTCTAAAAAACGTTTCAGCACAGTATTACCGAATGAGCCGGTGCCACCTGTAATCATCAATGTTTTATTCTTTAAATCTAACATATCGTTCACCTAATTCCGTTAATCAGATTGTAAATTTTTGTTTTTAAATTCTGCTTTGGAACACCATAGGTCTTCATAGCATATTCAATACCGTCTTTTTTATAATTCTGCCGGAAGTCACAATAGCCTTCAGGCTTTTTAACCGGTTCGTAAAGCTGAGGCTGTTTTGCATTATCAAGAGTTGCTTCAACTGACTCTCCTTTAATTGCATCAAACAGGCTTTTGCCTTTCTCTGTATTAAGCATAACCATTGAGACACCAAGACCGTCTTCAAATTCAGGCTTTTCTTTTTCAATGCCCCAAAAGTCGGAAACCGTTATATCGCTCACTCTGTCTGTTGATGTAAAATTACAATTAAAGCAAGCATCGTTTGTAATATTACTGCTGTAATAAAGATTCATAAAGCCTGTAACATTTCTGCTTCTTTTAAGTCCTGAAGCTGTTTCGACAGCACTGGAGTCGCCTCGCCATGAGAATGCTTTGTTCCTGAAGAAATACTTCTTTATTTTTTCATTTTCTGTCTTTTCAAGCCATTCTATGTAATCGCTGAAAACCTTTGGTGACGGTACTCCATGACAGATTATATCACATAAATAGAGCTTTTGTTCATCTATTTTCTGTTGTGTTATAAATTTTCTGACACCTGCCACCTGACAGGGAGTGCCGATAAATAATACTGATTTGTTATTTTTAAGGTCGTTTTTTATACTGTCAAAGCAATCTGTCATATCACTCTGGATATATTTAGTCCCCTGAAGAAGAGATAAATCTTCTTTTTTTTCAACTCTTATATGCTTAAGCCTGAATTCACTGTCAAGAGATGCACCGTAAATTGCACCGCCATCATTGATTATTGCATCTGCAATTGCAGATGCAGCACCGCCTGATGTGGAATTTTTCCTTATTTCGTCCTCTGCTTTAAATGCTAAAATTCTTTGAGGAGTTGATTTTTCAGGGATGTTTATTGCAGGACAAGTTCTAAAGCATATATTACAGTTGACACATTTACCCGTATCAATATAACTTTTTATAAATCCGCCATAGTCCTTTGTAATGCTGATTGCATCTGCTTTACATACTGCTTTACAAGCACCGCAACCTACACAATTATCAGTAAGAGGTTTTTTAGAAGATAAAACTGCTGTTTTTAAAAATTCTTTTGATGTATTTATGTAATCATCAAGTTTTTTTGCAACCTTGTTATAATCAATCGTCGGAAGCTTCTGCACATCCTCAACAATTCTCTCTTCAAGACCTGCTTTTGCTAAAAGATTTGAAATTCTGCCTTTACGCTTTTTGTTTTCAAAAACATAAAGTTCTTTTTTGAATATCAGTGAAAATGCTGTTCCGTGAAAAGAATTTGTCACAACTGCCCGGGCATCATTTACTGCACCTAAAAATTCCTCGGGAGATGCAGTTGAGAGCTGAATATGCTTTGCGTGACGACTTTTATCCTGACAGATTTCCACAAGAGTGAGGTTGTTCTCCTCAGCATATTCTCTTGCTGATTCGAGCATTTCAGGATTTTTTATAACACTGTAAACCAATAAATACGGTTTTTTCACCTTAATTGGCTTAGCGACTTTTTCATATTCTTCTTTCGGAAGTAAGAACACCGGGTCACACACATCCATAACTTTTTTGCCCGAAATATTGCTTACATATTCAACTGAGTTTGCTTCACGAACAGAGACATAATCAATATTTTTAATTAACTCCCCTGCTTTTTTCTCATCATCCTCATTGTAAGCTGCTTTACCCATACTTGCTGCATAGGAAATCTTATTATTCACACCGTTTATGTCACCGAAATAATATGGATTTATTCCTTTTGTAACATCAGGATTCCAAATCTGGTCACTACCGCAAACAACATCAGTATAACCACCGTTGACAATATCCCTGAAGTTTTCAAATTTCTGTGACAGCTTACAATGATTTTTTCTGAATGAATAAAATCCTTTGAGTCTTCTGTTTTTTGAGGGTGCTGAAACCGCAAGTGCAACCGCAAGCTTAAGATTATGCGGCAGGGACTTTGTTTTGCCGCAATCGTATGAAAGCTTAAGCCAACTGAACAGATAATTATCCTTATCAAGCTCCTTTGGATAGTAGTCAATAATCTCCGCATCAACGCCAAGATTATTGATATATTTACAGCTTGCAAATGCTTGTAAATTAGCACCGTAATTCACATTTCTGTGAACAGTGATAATTCCTACTTTCTTATCACTCATCTGTTGCTTCAACATCCTTTTTCTTCATAGTAGTAAAAAGATTGAAAATCTTATTTCTGAAAACAATCACAAGAATCATAATAACCGCTAAAAGCAGTATTTTCATAATCAGATTATTTTGGAAAATTAATCCGTATATCATTAAAATTGCAAATCCGGCAAAAATCAGTAATAAAACCTTAAGATTAATAATTTCATCTAAATTCTTTTCATATTTCTTCGCAAGATAATAATAAGCAAAGAAGTGAATAAAGCTTGTAATAAGAGTTGCATAGCCAACTGAATACATACCAAAGAATTTGATGCCAATGTAATTAAGCAGGATATTTGCAGCTGCACAAATCATTGTTGCTGCACTCATCTGTTTCGTCTTTTCATAATAGAATACAATATTACCTACAAGGCCTGTTACAAAAGACACCTGAACACTGAATGATAACGGTGCAACAAAGTTCACCGCATCCAAATACTCCTCTGTTGCAAAAATCAATATTCCTTCTCTTGCGAAAAGGATAATCATTTCACACACCACTGCAACAAGCATACTACAACCAAGAACGACATTATATAGTTTTTTTACAGTACCCTGTTTAATAGCTTGTAGCGTATAAGGGATTAATGAACTGTTTATAGATTGAGTAATAATACTTACAACACCTGTTATACTGTGAGCAATACTGTAAAGTCCTGTTGCAGTTGCATTGACAAAGAAATCAAGCATCAACTTGTCAGATGAATTAAGAATTACCTGTGACAAATAATGCGGTAATAAAGGTATATTAAATTTAAGGGCATATTTCCAATACTCCTTATCATAAAGCTTTTTACCTTTATATACAAGAAGCACAAGAACAGCAAGACCTACTATTATGCCCCAAAGTCCTGAACCGATTACCTTTGCATAAGCCTTGTTTTCAGTTGCTAATTTAACTGCAATTATAGCAACAACAGGGCTTAAAATAGCATTTGAGAATGTATATGCTATAACCTTTTTATAGTCATAAGTAAATCTTTTACGCATCAGCCAGAAGGAGGTTACTGAATTTGTAAAGGTCTGAATCCACATAAAAATAAGATAGCTTGTGTTAAGCTCAAAAAGCTGCGGAAATGCAAAGTTTATGAGAATACAGCAAGTGTAAACAATGACTGATGATGTAAAGGACAGACCAATCATTGATGAGGTGACCTTATCAATATCCTTTTCATACTTTGTCATTGCAACATTATACACGCCACCCGTAAGTGAAAGAGTTGCAAAAATACTGATTACTCTTTCCCAGGTCACAAAAACTGATGAAATACCATAGTCAGATACATCTAAAAGTCGTGTGAAAATTGGTGTTGTAATAAAAGAAATACCTCTTAACACAACATTTGACACAACAAACCAAAAAGACGCCTTTGCAGCAGGTGACATATTATTCAGTTTTATTAAAAATCCTTTAACCTTATTCATTTAATTACATTTCTGCCTTATTATAAATTTATCGCCAGTACATTTTATAGTATTCGTGAGAGTGACGCTGGTCCTCAGGCGGTAATTTCATATAATCACCGTACCACATTGTAAGTATTGAATGGTAATCCTCAGGAATACAGCACATTTTATCCTCAAAAGGAACTCTGACAGCATTTTTCCAGCCGATTGCCTTTGGGAAGTTATCCTTTCCCACGCCTGCTTCACTGTCGCAGACAAAACCGTTCTCATCGAATGCAGTAAGCTTCAGCAGTTTCTTCTCATAAAACTCTTCCATTCGTTTAAGTCCCATAAGCTTATGTAAAAGGAGTAAAACTCCGTAAATCTTCTTTTTTAGTCCGCTTCCCTGAGCAATTCCTGCGTGACAAAGTGAACAAAGATTATCAATCACAAGAATTTTTCTGCGTAATTTTTTAAGCTTTTCAACCGGTAATGCAGGAAAACAATCAAGCGGGAAAATGTCGATAAATACAGCTGAACGCTCCTCACCGAATTCTTCCATAACAGTTCTTGTATCAGCAATCTTGAATCGTTTATAATAATCCTTTTTGTTCTGACCGTACTCTACAATTTCAAGATTCATTTTACGCAGTACATCCTTTTCATCCTCGCAAAGATGAATAAAACGGATAAAGCTGTCACGAGGCAAAAGCAGGTCAATGTCATCATCCCAAGGAATAAAGCCCTGATGACGGACAGCACCTATAAGAGTTCCGTAAGCCATAAAATACTTAATATCTTTTTCATGGAAGTATTTGTCAAGCTTACCTAATATTTCAACCAATATTGATTTTTTCTCATCCTCTGTAATAAGGCGGTTGTTATCAAAATTCATAATTGTTAACCTTCAAAAAGTTTTTCAAAGCTCTGCATTATTGCTCTATTGTCCGTTTCC
>JAFTUP010000122.1 GCA_017466205.1 Clostridia bacterium | reverse complement strand
TACATCGAAAAAGGTGTTACTGATAGATATGGTAAATTAACCGTTCCCCCTGTAAACAGCGGTTATACAGATAAAGACGGAAAAGTTCACATTAACGGATTTAATGTTATCGTTGAAGACGAAACAAAGAAAATCGAAAATGCTTATGTGACATACAACGAAGACAATACAATTTCTGTTTTTCTTCCGGCTGAAACTCTTATTGACTATAACAACAGAATCCGTGTAACCATTCTTGATAAAGACGGTGTGGCAGTTAAGGATATGAGTGTTACAGTTAAGGATGCTTCCGAAAATGAGCACAGTGGCATCACTGATGAAAACGGTGTTATGACTGTACCCCCTCTTTCAGAGGATATTACTGACAGCGAAGGTAAGGCTGTTATAAATGGAAACAAAATTACTGTAGAAGATGAAAACGGTGTTATTCCGGGTGCTTTTATCAAATACGAGGACGATAAATTGAGTGTTGAGCTTCCTGAAGGTAAAGAAATTACAGTAGATAATAGAATTACTGTAACTGTCACCGATAGCGAAGATAACCCCATCAAAGATATGAATGTAGTTGTAAAAGACAAAGCGGGACGAACCGAAAGCAATCTCACAGATAAGGACGGTAAGGCCGTTGTTCCTCCGACAACCTTCGATATTACCGATAAGAACGGTTATGGCGAATTGAATGAATATTCCATCACTGTTGTCGATGAAACCAAGCCTTTAGAAAATGTTTCCTTAACATTAAATGAAGACGGTTCTATCACAGTTCTTCTTCCGACAGAAAGTAAGATTGTTCACACGAACAGAATTACTGTAACTGTTGTAAATAAAACAGAAAAAACACCTATAAAAGATATTTCTGTAACTGTTTCTGAAGCTCCAAAAGCCGAAGATGATACACAGGCAGCAGAACCCAAAACCGCAAATGGTAAGACAGATGAAAACGGTAAGGTTATTGTTCCTCCGCTTTCTGAAGACATTACCGATGGTGATGGCAACTCCGATGTAACCAATAAGGAAGAAAAACCGGGTGAAGATACAAACGGTGACGGAACTGAAGACAAGCCCGGCGAAGTTATTACAACAACTTATAATGTTGCATTGGCAGATACAAAGGGTAACATTCCAAATGCCTTAGTAAAAATTGAGGATGGCAAAGTTTATATCACTATTCCCGATACACACACTTTGACAACATCAAATCAGATTACGGCAACTGTTACAGATGGCGAAAACAAACCTGTAGCAAATGTTTCTGTAACTATGACAGATAAAACCAATACTTCAAAAACCGGAACTACTAACAGCAACGGTAAAGTAACTCTTCCTGTTAAAACTTCAAGTGGTGGTTCTTCAGGTGGTAGTTCATACTCCGGCGGCGGTGGTGGCGGTGGTTCTTATTCTTCTACTACAATCACTGTAGTTGATAAGGATAATAAGAACGTATCCGTTTCAAAATCCACATCAACAACAAAGGCAACTTTGACACTTCCTACAGGCAAGAAACTCACTGATGATAATTATTATACTATCACAGTAAAATCTTCAGGAAAAGTTAAAGCCGATTATGAAGTTGTTTTAAAGGACAGAAGTGGTAACGAAGTTAAAGGTAAAACCGATGCAAACGGTGTTGTAATGTTACCGGGCAAAAAGCACACTGCGTATATCTTTGGATACCCTGATAGCACATTCAGACCTGAAGGTAATATGTCACGTGCTGAGGCGGCAGCCATCTTTGCAAGACTTATCTCTGAAGCAAAGGGCGAAAAGATTTCCGGTACATCCACTTCTTTCAAGGATGTATCTAAAAACGAATGGTACATTAACTATATTTCTTATCTTGAAAAATATGAAATTATCAAGGGATATTCGGATAAAACATTCCGTCCCGATGATTTTGTATCAAGAGCAGAATTTATTGCAATGACAGTAAGATATTATGACCTGTTTAACGATGTGTCTTTCACTGCTACAACCGTAAAATATACAGATGTTCCGAGCAGTTATTGGGCGGTAAAAGAAATCGCATATGCAAAGAACACAGGATGGCTTAACGGTTATGCAGATGGTACATTCCGTGGTGATAACAACATCACTCGTGCCGAAGTTGTTGCAGTTGTAAACAGAGCTACAGGCAGAAGTGCAGACATTGATTATATCAATAAAAACTTCACTAAGCTCAATAGATTCACTGATGTAAACGACAGTAGCAAATGGTATTTTGCGGACGTGAATGAAGCAGCAAATGAACATATCGGCATTACAACTTCTGAAGGTGAAACTTGGACTAAATAAAAATCTCTTATGTTGGGGGTGATGCAAAATGCAAGATGAAATCAATGAAAAAACTATTGTTCTTGCAATAAAAGGTGCAAAACTTTCGGGCCGAGTTTTGGCTATGGCTATGCGTGAATATTTAAGGCATAAACATAATAAGCCAACTGAACTGAAAAGTGGCAAACACTCCCTAAAGGAACTGATGAAGCATGGTGGGTCGTACTCAAGTGTTGAAATAAGCAAAAAGAATATCAAATCCTTTGATAAAGTCGCAAAAAAACATAAGATTATGTACGGCATTGAGAAGGATAAAACACAAGACCCACCAACATACTATGTCTTCTTTCAGTCCAATAACAAAGATGCTTTCGAGTATGCTTTCCGAGAGTACACAGCAAAGGTGTTAAAACACAAGGAAAAACCTTCTATTCGGCAAAAACTGAAGAACTTCAGAGAGCAAATCAAGAACGAGCGAACGGCAGATAGAGATAAGCATAGAAGCAGAGATATTGAGCGATGAATTTAAAATCAAAACTCAAGTCTAAGCTCAACAAAAAACTTATCTTAAAAAATCTTCCATTCGCTTTTTTTATATGGATTGGAGATAAAATCTCATACTCCTGTCGGCACAGCAGCAACTTCTTACTTGGGATAGTCGATGGGATTTCAAAGATGTTCAAACCACCGTTGTTTTCTTTCAATATCACCGATATTTTAATTGGTATTTTGGTTGCAATAGCAATGAAGTGGTTTATCATCATCAAAGGAAAAAATGCGAAGAAATTTCGTCAAGGAATCGAATATGGTTCTGCACGTTGGGGTAACGCAGATGATGTTGCTCCCTACATTGACGAAAACTTTTATAACAATATTATCCTAACCCAAACTGAGCGTTTGTCTATGAATAGCCGTATGGCAAACCCCGATTATAACACAAATAAAAATGTGTTGGTAATTGGTGGTTCAGGTTCAGGTAAAACAAGGTTTTTTGTAAAACCGAACCTGATGCAGATGCACAGTTCATATGTGATAACAGACCCCAAGGGTACTATTCTTATCGAATGTGGAAAAATGCTTGTAAAGGGTGGTTATAAAATCAAGGTGCTTAACACCATTAACTTCAAAAAATCATTACATTATAATCCCTTTGAGTATATTCACGATGAAAAAGATATTATAAAATTAACAAATACTCTTATTCAGAATACCAAAGGTGAAGGAGAAAAAAACAGTGAAGATTTTTGGGTGAAAGCAGAACGACTTTTGTACAATGCCCTAATCGGATACATTTGGTATGAAGCTCCTGAGGAAGAAAAGAATTTCACATTGCTTTTGGATATGATAAATTCCTTTGAAGTCCGTGAAGATGATGAAAACTTTAAAAATGCCGTTGACAGAATATTTGATGAATTGGCAGAACGTGACCCCGACCATTATGCAGTCCGTCAATACACAAAGTTCAAGTTAAGTGCCGGAAAAACTGCTAAGTCAATCTTAGTAAGTTGCGGTGCAAGACTCGCCCCTTTTGATATAAGGGAACTCCGTGAACTTATGGAATATGACGAATTGGAACTTGACACATTGGGAGATACGAAAACCGCTTTATTTATCATAACAAGTGATACTGATAGTACATTTGATTTTGTCACGGCATTTGTTGTTTCACAGCTTTTTAACATCCTTTGTACTAAAGCTGATGATGTGTACAACGGCAGACTTCCAATCCACGT
>JAFTUP010000121.1 GCA_017466205.1 Clostridia bacterium | reverse complement strand
GGTGAAACATAAGTAAATGAAAAAATAAGAAATTGAATAATAAAAATCAATATCAGAACAAGCATATTTTCACCTCGTATATTTAATCCTCTTCATTTTGAAGATTATTTTTAGAAATATATATAGTAACTATGCCTCCTTAGAGTTTACAAGTGAAAGGTTTGCTCCGTCAGTATATTCTAAAATATCACCCGGTTGACAGTTGAGTTCACGACAGATTGCTTCAAGAGTAGAGAAACGAACAGCTTTTGCTTTTCCTGTTTTGAGAATTGATAAATTTGCTTGGGTTATTCCTATCCGTTCAGCCAGTTCACCTGAAGACATTTTCGCTTTTGCAAGAGCCATATCAAGATTAACTTTTATTGCCATAACTATCACTCCCCTAAACTGTCATATCGTTTTCCTCTTTAATTTCGATAGCTTCTTGAATTATATTTCTCACAACACGCACCATAAGACCAATAAAAAATGCTGCAATTGATACAAATAAGAAACCGAGATACTGAAACATTGCCACAGCACTAACACAGCCTACATAAAAGCAAAGTTTCGAAAGAATGCGAAGATATTTCACATTTTCATCAATAAAAATATGTTTCTTTTTTACATTAAATAATAACTCATAAAGTAACCAAACTGCGCCCCATCCTGCAGGAAGTGACAGATATGCCACAACAGTCATAAAAGACACCAAAGTTTCACGCTCCATAATTCTGCAAAGGAATGGCACAAGCCAAGGAATTGTAACTGTTAAAAACAACATTGCCAATGCAAAAAGTGTTGTAAATGCAATAGAAAAATAAACTGATTTATTTTGGGATTTCATAAATATTCTCCTCAAAACATATTTCTTATCTTAAAAATATCATCATTTTTATCGTTTGTCAATAAATTTTTATTGAATAACAGAAAAATGTCATAAAAAAGAAGGAAATAAAAAACAGCGGGGTCAAGACCCCGCCCTACCTGTCTTTATTTAATTACGAATTACGCATTAAGAATTACGAATTATTTACATCCGTGTTCGCCACAGATATGTACACCATCACCGTGTTCGTGGTCGTGATGGTCACATTTTACATCAGGGTTATACTGGAGTTTACCTACAAGGTATGAAATAACTGCCTGATTGCAATCCCCTTTTACTCCACCGAACCATTTTATTCCAGCATCGTTCAGAGCGTTCTGTGCACCACCACCGATGCCACCACAGATAAGCACATCAACATTATTTTCTTTCAAGAAACTTGCCAATGCACCGTGGCCACTACCGTTTGTATTAACAATTTGCATATTTACTATTTCGTCATTCTGCACTTCATAGATTTTGAATTGCTCTGTATGACCAAAATGCTGAAATACTTGTTCATTTTCATAAGTTACTGCAATTTTCATAATATCAACTCCTTGGATTATGGGTTAATTATATACCATTGAAAGAGAAAAATCAAATATATATGAGATTCTTCGCTTACGCTCAGAATGACAACTCCCTCAATGAGGGAGCGTAAGCAGGCGTGGAAGCCTGCCACTACGCGGTCGCAACCCTCATAATAATAGAAACGATAACGGCGGGGTCAAGACCCCGCCCTACCATATAATAATTAATTTAGTGAAATGACTTCATTATTCATTAATTTATTAATACATTCCGCCGCCTGCCTGAGCCATTGCTGCAGCAGCTGCTGCTTCTGCTTGTGGGTCAGGAATATCTGCTACAAGTGATTCTGTTGTGAGAACCATAGCGGCAACTGAAGATGCGTTCTGAAGTGCTGAACGAGTTACCTTTGCAGGGTCAAGGATACCTGCTTCAAACATATCAACATATTCGCTTGTTGCGAAGTTGAAGCCGTAACCAACCTTATTTGCATTAACGATTTCGTTTACGATAACTGAACCTTCAAGACCTGCATTTGCTGCAATCTGACGAACAGGCTCTTCGATAGCTTTAAGTACGATTTTAACACCTGTCTTGAAATCTGCATCTTCTGTATCAAGGAGTGCTGATGCAGCCTTAATAGCACCGAGGAGAGCAACACCACCGCCTGCAACTGTGCCTTCTTCAACAGCAGCCTTTGTTGCAGCGAGAGCATCTTCAATACGGAGCTTCTTTTCTTTCATTTCAGTTTCAGTAGCAGCACCAACGCGGATAACTGCAACACCACCTGCAAGCTTTGCAAGTCTTTCCTGAAGCTTTTCACGGTCAAAGTCTGATGTTGTTGACTCAATCTGTGACTTAATCTGACCGATTCTCCCCTTGATTGCATCTGCATCGCCTGCACCGTCAACGATGATTGTATTTTCCTTTGAAATCTTAACCTGCTTAGCACGACCTAACTGCATAAGCTGAGTATCTTTAAGCTCAAGACCCAAATCAGATGTGATTACCTGACCGCCTGTAAGGATTGCGATATCCTGAAGCATTTCTTTTCTTCTGTCACCAAATCCAGGTGCTTTAACAGCAACACAAGTGAATGTACCGCGAAGTTTATTAACAAGGAGAGTTGAAAGAGCTTCACCCTCAACATCCTCTGCAACAATAACGAGCTTTTTACCTGACTGAACAATCTGCTCAAGAAGTGGGAGAATTTCCTGAATGTTACCAATTTTCTTATCTGTGATAAGGATGAGAGCATCGTCGATAACTGCTTCCATCTTATCTGTATCTGTTACCATATATGGTGAGATGTATCCACGGTCAAACTGCATACCCTCAACAACATCACTATATGTTTCGCTTGTCTTTGATTCTTCGATTGTGATAACACCGTCTGCAGTAACCTTTGCCATAGCATCAGCAATAAGCTCACCAACATATTCGTCAGCTGCAGAAACTGTTGCAACTCTTGCAATGTCTTCTGATGAAGCAACAGGCTTTGCATTCTTAAGTACTTCGTCAACAACAGCGTCAACAGCTGCTTTCATACCCTTTTTAACTACCATTGGGTTAGCACCGGCAGCAACGTTCTTCATACCTTCACGAACAAGAGCCTGTGCTAAAAGTGTAGCAGTTGTTGTACCGTCACCAGCAACATCATTTGTCTTTGTTGCAACTTCTTTAACAAGCTGTGCACCCATATTTTCAAATGCATCTTCAAGTTCGATTTCTTTTGCAATTGTAACACCGTCGTTAGTGATAAGCGGACCGCCATATTTTCTGTCAAGAACTACATTTCTGCCTTTTGGTCCAAGTGTGATTTTAACTGTATTGCTTAATTTATCAATACCATTCTGAAGGGCCTTTCTTGCCTCTTCACCGTAAATAATCTGTTTAGCCATTGAATATGCCCTCCTTATTCAACAATTGCGAGAATTTCGCCCTGACGAACAATTGTATATTCAACATTGTCCATCTTAACTTCTGTACCTGAATATTTGCCGATAATTACCTTATCGCCAACCTTAACATACATTTCTACTTCGTTACCGTCAACAAGTCCGCCGGGACCAACTGCAACAACTTCAGCAACCTGTGGTTTTTCCTGAACAGCAGCTGCGAGAACGATACCGCTCTTTGTTGTTTCTTCCATTTCACAAGACTTGAGTACAACTCTGTCTGCAAGTGGTTTAATAGTCATTTTATATTACCTCCTGAAAGTTAATAAATACAATTTTTAGCACTCTCAAGTTTTGAGTGCTAATTATATTTTAGCCATATTTTGGTAAAAGGTCAAGTGTTTTATGTAAATTTAACAGAATTTTCATAAATTATATTTATAGATATTCTCTCCCTCCGTCTTTTGCTACGCAAAATCCACCTCCCTCGTCAGAGGGAGGCAAAATAGGTTGTATTTATATTAATCCGAATGATACTGTCAATGCTTTATTAATTTTATTCATATCGGATATGGAAAGATTTCCCATTCTTTCTTTCAATCGTTACCTTCATGCCTGGCTGGAAATCCTTGATACCCATGAATCCACCAACTCCAAGCTTAGTCAAAAGTGATTCAACAACACTTTCAATCTTATCAATATTGATTGCTGTTTCTGCATACTTGCTAAGCATTGTCTTTGTAGTATTATCAGAATGTATAACACTGTCTGTCATGGCTTCTACAATATGCGAAACCCTTTCCATATTGTCTACAAGCTGTGTATTAGACACTTTCACTTCATTGATTGCATTATCAATAACTTGTATGCTATCTCCAAGCTGTGTGGAGTCATCATTAATTGTTCCTACACTGGAATTAATCTGCTTTACCTTTTCAATTACAAGCTGAATAAGCTCTAAGGTCTGCTCCATTGATGCTGTCATCTTGTCCGATGTCTCCTCAAGTCGTGTTAAGGCATTTCTGATTTCGCCTGACGACTCACTGGTTTCTGCGCTCAATGTACGAATTTGGTCAGCAACAACTGAAAAGCCTCTGCCTGACTCCCCTGCTCTTGCTGCTTCAATTGAGGCGTTTAATGCAAGAAGATTTGTCTGACTTGATATT
>JAFTUP010000120.1 GCA_017466205.1 Clostridia bacterium | reverse complement strand
TAAGTATATATGTACAGATAGGATTATCGGAACGTGGAAAGCTGTATATGTTCCCAAATTGTAGAGAGCAAATCAGACGAAGAACAATAAGCTGATGAATATACAGTGAGAGCGGTGGCATGACTGTAGAAGTTACTGTAATGGTAACGGAGGAACAGCCACCAGCCGGTTGAAGAAAGTGCGTAATTTGTTTTAATTGATTGTACAGATTGCACCACCTCCTAACATCAATCGGTGGAACGCCGTGTGCGGTGAAAGTCGCACGCACGGTGTGAAGCGGGGGAAAAGTTGGAGATAGCATCAAATACTTACCTATCGCTATCTAAGGCAGTTTGCCAAAACTGCGGAACTATAAATACGGTTAATGGTTATGATGCATATGATTTTAATAATAATGTGTATGCACTTAACGCATGTGATCATAACTTCTTCGTTGATTTTGATGCAACAACCCATGTACCATACAATGATGATAATCATCTTACAACCTTAAAAGCCGGTGAATATTGCCAGTTTTGTAAAGGTACTTATGCAGTTGGTGTAAGAGGACTTGCAGACCATAATTTCACCGAACAGGTTGACGGACAGGTGGCAAACAACAGATTTTACATTGCCGAGACCTGCGACGACTGCGGATATGAAACAAGCGAATATGTTACTGCAAAAGCGGTTGTTTCTTCATACTATGGTGTTGAGGACGGCGAAGCTCATACATTAACTGTTTCAGACCTCTCGGATAGTGGTGTTAAAACATCAATCCGTTACGGAACGGACGCGGATAATTGCAATAAGACAAGCGCACCGAACTACACACAGCCGGGATATTACACCGTATATTACAAAATCAATTACAGCTATTCCGGCGAAAGTATGATTGAAAACGGCGTAAGCTATGTGCATATCCTCGCTGATGAAAGCGACGAGGGCGACAGCAATACAATTATTGTTGTTCCTCCGGCACACGAACACGATTTCAGATACCTTGAAACTATCCCTGCATCTTGTGAAAATTTAGGTTATGAGCGTTGGCAGTGCGACGGCTGCGGTGAACTGCAGAAAATGAATTACTCTCCGGCAAAAGGCCACAACTACGAAGATATTACTATCAGAGAAGCGACCTGTAAACAGGGCGGCCTTAAATTAAGTCTTTGCAAGGATTGCGGAGATTTTCATCAGGAAACGACACCAACAGGAAACCACAATTACCATACTACTACCCACAACGCAACTTGCCGAAGCGTCGGCTATACAGACCACACTTGCGAGGTTTGCGGAGATAATTTCGTAACTGATATTAAGCCTTTGATTTCTCACGCATACGAGCATATCACAAAAGAGCCTACTTGTGAGGATAAAGGATATACTACCTCTACTTGTGTAATGTGCGGTAGCAGTTATGTTTCAGATTATACCGAGCCCACAGGACATAATTGGGACGAGGGCACTTCCGTTACATCTTCCACTTGCGAAGCAGACGGCGTAATTGAATATGTTTGTCAGAATGAAGATTGCGGCGAAAAAATGATTAAGGCAGACGCAGCAACAGGTCATACACCGGGCGAAGCTGCAACCTGCACCGAGCCGCAAATTTGTACTGTATGTGAAACTGTTTTAGCACTTCCGACAGGACACAATCATTCAGAATCCGTAATTGCTCCTACTTGTGAAGCAATGGGATATTCCGTGTTTACTTGTGATTGCGGAGATACCTATACTGCAAATTTCACAGATAAGGCAGAACACGAATACGAAACTGAAATTACAGAGCCCACTTGTGTAAGTATGGGACATACTCATTATGATTGTGTAAATTGCGACTATGAATTTGACGCTGATTACACAGATAAGCTCCCTCACGATTACAAGGCTGATGTAACAGCTCCAAGCTGTTCCGCTTTTGGATTTACAGTTTATACTTGTGAATGTGGCGACACCTACACAAGCGATTATACCGATAAGACAGAACACAATTATAACAAACAGATTGTAGAGCCTACTTGTGAAGAACACGGCTATGCTGTATATGAGTGCCCTGATTGCGGAGCCTCCTACATTGGAGATTATACAGAAAACAAAGAGCATATCTACAAAGAAACTGTAATTGCTCCAAGCTGTACCGAAATGGGATATACAATTTTCACTTGTGATTGCGGAGATACCTACAAAGGTAACTATACCGATAAAATTCCTCACGATTACGAAAAGAAAGTAACTCCGGCTACTTGTGAAGAAATGGGCTACACAGTTTACGATTGTAAAAATTGTGATGATACCTACACAAGCGACTACACAGATATAATTCCCCATAATTACAAGTCAGAAATTACGGCGGCAACTTGTGTAAGTTTAGGATTTACAACTTTTGTATGTGAAGATTGCGGCCATACCTACAAGGCTGAATATGTTGAGCCAAAGGGACATACTCCGTCCGATTGGATAATTGATGTTCCGGCAACCATTACAAGCGGCGGCAGCAAGCATGTTGAATGTTCTGTATGTGGTGAAACATTACAGACAGCAAAGATTGCACAGCTTATTGACGCAGACCGTACAGACGAGGACGGCGCGGCAGAGGTTGGCGATTTCAGCATTATTCTTACCGACAAAAACGGTACTCCTATTTTCAACTCTGAAATTGTAATTGATGTTGATAATAAAATCTCAATCAAATTACCAAACGGCAGACTTCTTGATTATGCAGACCAGACCACTATTACAGCGTTCTTTACTGAAAATCAGAAGCCGGCAGCAGACCTTAATATCTTTATTGAGGATAAAAACGGTAATAATGCAACAGGCACAACAGACGCAAACGGACAGCTTAAAGTTCCAAACAATCAGAGCAGCACAGGCGACGATAACGGCACAATCGGAAACGAAAATAACGAGGTTAAAAATACTTATGTTGTAAGCGTAACCGATAAATACAATGTTATCATTCCAAACTGCGATATTAAAATCGGCGAAAGTAATAATGTTGTGGTTGACCTTCCCGACGGTTTAATTCTCACAAAGGACAGCCCGGCTATTATCACTATCACAAATCAGAACGGCGAGCCTCAAAAAGATGTTTCCGTAATTGTTATTGCGGATAAAGATTACATTGAAAAAGGCTTAACCGACAGATACGGCAAATTAACCGTACCCCCTGTAAATTCCGGCTACACCGATAAAGACGGTAAAGTAAATGTAAATGGATTTAATGTTATTGTCAATGATGAAGCAAAGCAGATTAAAAATGCTTTTGTAACTCTCAATGATGATAATACAATTTCCGTTCTTCTTCCGGCTGAAAACCTGATTGATTATTCTAACAGAATTTGTGTAACTGTTCTTGATAAGGACGGTGCAGCAGTTAAGGATATGACAGTTAAGGTTATTGATGTAACGGAAAATAACAGAAGCGGCGTAACTGATGAAAACGGTAAAATGGTTGTTCCCCCTCTTTCAGAGGATAAGACCGACAAGGACGGTAAAGCAACCGTAAACGGCCTTAATATTCTTGTTACTGATGAAAAGGCAGTTATCGAAAATGCCTTTGTTACAATCGCAGACGGTAAAATCAATATTGAGCTTCCGACTGATAAGGTAATTGACATTGCTAACAGAATCATTGTAACCGTAACCGACAGCGAAAATAAGGCTGTTAAGGATATGAGTGTTACAGTAAAAGACAACACCGAGAGAACAGAAACAAATCTCACAGACGCAGACGGTAAGGCGGTTATACCTCCGACAACATTTGATATTACAGATGTTAACGGCTACGGCGAACTGACAGGCTTTGAAATTGTTGTTACTGATGAAAGCAAGGTTATTGAAAATGCTTCACTCACTTTGAATGAGGATAATTCAATTTCCGTTGTTCTTCCGGCTGAAACTTTAATTGTTCATAGCAACAGAATTACCGTAACTGTAACAAATAAAGCAGATAAAACCCCTGCAAAAGATGTTTCTGTAACTGTTTCCGAAGCTCCAAAAGCTGAAGCCGACGAAAGTACAGAATCGGACAATACTGCTGATACAGAAACGGCAGCACCAAAATCCGTAAGCGGCAAAACCGACGCAGACGGAAAAATTGTTGTTCCTCCGCTTTCAGAGGATATTACCGATAACGAGGGTAATTCCGGCGTAACCGATAAAGAAGAAAAACCGGGTGAAGATACAGACGGCGACGGCAAAGAAGATAAGCCGGGCGAAACTGTAACTACTCTATACAAAGTCGCTTTGAATGATACAAAGGGTGTTATCACAGACGCATTTGTTAAAATCGAGGACGGTAAGGTATATATCACCCTCCCCGAAACCCATACACTCACAACATCTAATCAGGTAACGGCTACAATTACCGATAACGACGGTAAAGCTGTTAAGGGTGTATCTGTTACAATCGCAGATAAAACTACATCAAAGACAGGTACAACGGACGCAAACGGCAAAGTAACATTACCTGTTAAATCTTCCGGCGGCGGTGGCGGCACTTCCAGACCTTCAAGCTCCGGCGGTGGCGGTGGCGGCGGCTCTTATGTTTCTACCACAGTAAAAATCGTTGATAAAGACGGTAAGACTGTAAGTGTTTCAAAATCCGTTTCCACAACAAAGGCAACTTTGACGCTCCCCACAGGAAAGAAGCTCACGGACGATAATTATTATACTATTACCGTAACATCTTCCGGCAAAGCAAAAGCTGATTATACAGTAGTTCTCAAAGACAGAAGCGGAAACGAAATTACAGGTACAACAGACGCAAACGGCGTTGTAATGTTACCGGGCAAAAAACATTCTGCGTATATCTTTGGTTATCCCGACAGCACTTTCAGACCTGACGGAGATATGACAAGAAGCGAAGCGGCAGCAATCTTTGCAAGACTTATTGCAGAGGAAAAAGGCGAAAAGATTTCCGGCACATCAACTGACTTTAAGGATATTTCCAAAAAGGCGTGGTATGCAAGCTATGTTTCATATCTTGAAAAGTACGGAATTATTAAGGGTTATACAGATAACACTTTCCGTCCCGATAACAAGGTAACAAGAGCTGAATTTATTGCTATGACGGTTAGATATTATGACCTCTTTAATGATGTTAAGTACACATCAACATCTGTAAAATATACTGATGTTTCAAGCAGCTATTGGGCGGTAAAAGAAATCGCTTATGCTAAAAATATCGGTTGGCTTAATGGCTATGCAGACGGCACTTTCAGAGGTGATAACAATATCACACGTGCAGAGGTTGTAACTGTTGTAAACAGAGCAACAGGCAGAAATGCTGATAAAGAGTATGTAAATGAAAACTTTACAAAGCTCAATCGCTTTACTGATGTTACCGATAGCAGCAAGTGGTATTTCTATGATGTGAACGAAGCAGCTAATGAACATATCGGCATTACTCACTCTGACGGAGAAACTTGGAGTAAGTAAGATTGGAGGTATAGCCTATGCAGGAAGAAGTTGACCAGAAAACCATAGCACTTGCGGTAAATACAACAAAAATGACGGGGCGAGTTCTTGCAAAAGCTATTCAGATGTATCTTCAACACCATAAGGATAAATCAAAGAATCCTAAAATTTATCACGGCAAGCAGACAATCAAACAGCTTATGAAACAAAATGCGGCGCTTTCAAATATTGAGATTACGGACAAAAATATCCGTTCTTTTGAGAGCGTCGCTAAAAAGTATAACATTGATTATGCACTCAAAAAGGACACAAGCGAACAGCCGCCCCGTTATCTTGTGTTCTTCAAAGGCCGTGATGTTGATGTTATCAATATGGCTTTCAAGGAATTTACCCAAAAGCAGTTAAAGCACAAGGATAAACCGTCTTTGCGGAAACTGCTTTCAAAACTCAAAGAACAGGCGCAAAAACTCAATCAAAACCGAGACAGAGAAAAAAACAAGGACAGGGATATTACCTTATGACGATTGATAAAAAAGTCATTATTGCAAATGCGCCTTATGTTCTGTTCTTTTGGCTCGGTGATAAGCTGGGCTATTCTTTAAGAGTTTTTGAGGGTAATAAAATATCAGCACTTATGAAAGGAATTGCGGAGCTTTTTAAGTCTCCGCTTTTCTCTTTCAATCCTATTGATATGCTTATAGGAGTTGTTACGGCAGTAGCAATAAAAGGCATTTTATATATACGCAGCAAGAACGCAAAAAAGTTCAGAAAAGGTATTGAATACGGCTCGGCTCGTTGGGGTACGGCAGAAGATATTAAGCCTTATATGGACGCTGAATTTCAAAATAATATCTTGCTGACAAACACGGAAAGGCTGACAATGAGCAGCCGCCCGAAAAATCCCAAACACGCACGAAATAAAAATGTATTGGTT
>JAFTUP010000119.1 GCA_017466205.1 Clostridia bacterium | reverse complement strand
GTTTTATACTATACACCTTATTTCGGCTGATATTATCTTTACCGAAATATCTTGCAAGACCTCTTTCTCCATCTTCGAGATTGAAGTCATAAACCTTCTTTCGGATTTCTCTCAGATATGGCTCTCCATCTATTTCATTGGTGTCGCCCATTTCTCTGTCAAGCTCTTCAACTTTGAGTGGAACATACAACTTCATTTCGAGTGTTGCTTCCTCTCTCATCCTTTGCTCAAGCATGTAGTTGATAGGCATTTCAATCTTAGGAGCATAGCTCATGTACCTTGCATAATCATATCCCTGTGTATCAACCATTATTCCGTCACCATTTGGACCAATTACAAGTACACCGTGTACGCCGTCTGCTACAGGTTCATATGTTTTCTCGTTATATGCTTTGAATGTATCTACATTTTCTGTCCTTCTTATCTTTGTGAACTCTCCTTCATCCACATAGATAATTTCATCCACATAGAAATTTGTCACATCACTTGAGAAGCCGTTTTTCGAAAACATTCCTCTGAGCATGATGCTTGTTCTTTCAGGATATAGGGCTGTTTCTCTTTGCAGTAGCTCTTCGACATCAAATGTCTTCTCATTGCAGAGCATTGTTATTTCCTTTTCCGAAATCACCAATTCATCGTCTACATATCTTGACTCGCCACCGTTGATATAAGCTACGATTTTATCTTTAGCAATTTCATCGCCGTTGGTATCAAGACAGACGAGTTCTTTACTGAATGCATCGCCATTTCTCTTTGTGAAAATCGCTACATCAGTTCCCTCTTCAAAGAGAATATTATATATCTCTCCTGTTGTGTTGTTGACAAGTTCCTTTTGGTCAATTTCAATACCGAGTTTTTCTTCCAACACTTTTTTCAGTGTTCGGTAGTGTATATGTTTGTTCATTCTTTTACCTCCAAAAATTATTCGGCAGACGTTCCAAGCGGAAGTCTGCCTTATCATAAAAAATAAGTTATCAAAAATAATGTTAAAATCCTTGAAGAAAAGGGAATTTTAATCATAAAATTTTTGATAACTTAATGTGTGTGGTTATCATTTTAAACCACATAACCGTTTTAAGAGATTTTCGTCATCTATCATATATCTTTCGGGATTTGTAATCTCTTTTAACGGGCTATCAGTAGGTATAGATTTTTCAATCGCTTTTCGCTTGATTTCTGTATCAGCATGTGCATAAATAAGTGTTGTTTCTAAATTTGAATGCCCGAGCCATTGGGATATTAAAGTTAAATCAACGCCATTTTGATACAGAATCATAGCACAAGAGTGTCTGAATAAATGTGGATGTACATTTTCAGGCACTTCAATACAGTTTTTTCGAGCCATAGTTCCATATTTGCTTACCAAACAGCGAATGTTTTGTTCGGTCATACGTTTTTGACGACCATTCCTAACGGAATAAAACAGGTACTGCTCGGAATAAATTCCCTCGTTAGAATGATATAGGTTGATGTAATTTTTTAGATGTTCAACCACATTTTCACGAAGAGGAACACTGCGGACTTTTTCACCTTTGCCGTGCAAAACAACTCTTGGATTTTGCCCAAATTGAATATCTCGCAGGCGAATATCTAAAAGTTCCTGCACTCTTGCACCGGTTTTGTATAGAAAAAGCATAATAAACATATCCCGTAAGCCTTTTTCTGTACTTGTATCTGGTTGTGATAGTAGTGATTTAATTGCATTTTCACTCATATGCTCAACCAATTTTTGTGGTTCTTTAGCTGCAGGAACTTTTTTGATTTCCTCCCAATGCACAATAGTAGTTAAATCTTCATTTGCAGCATAACTGTAAAATGCTTTTATGCAATGCAGACGTTGATTTCGTGTGCTTACACTACAATTTCGTTCATTTTCAAGATAGTCTAAAAAGTCCGAAATTGTATCACGAGTGATCATTGAAAGAGAAATTTGGCTTAAGTGTACATTGTTTTTCTCTTTAACAAAATCCAATAATAGTTCTATCGCTTTTCGATATGAACGGACTGTATTGGGACTACATCTCCGTTCATTCGGAAGATATACTACAAAAAAGTTATGTATCAATTTGAAAAAAGGTGTTAATTTGTCCATATGTTCACCTCCGGGATAATTCTGTCCATTCTGTCCCAATCAACACCGGGGGAACTTAAAAGACGTTCAGGTAAAATATGTATGTAGTAAGCTGTATCATCAAGACGTTCGTGTCCCATATATGCTCGCAAATATGGTAACATTGCATACAGATTACGACCTTCGTCAATCCATTTATGAAGCACAGTTGAAGCAAAGCAATGTCTTAAATCATATGCTCTTAGGTGTGGCAACAAATGTGATTCGACATCAGGATTTGCTAAAGCCCAACATTTCCCGAAAATGTTTCTAAATGATTGTACACTGAAAGGTTGACCATCGGCTTTTACAAAAAAGAATTCGGTTGTTCCGACTGAAATGTTTCGTTTCAAGTCATATTCCTTCATAATATTTAACATTTCATCGGACATAACAACAATTCTTTCTTTACAGCGTTTGGTTTTGGTAATCAAAAGCTCACCTGTATTAAGGGAAACATTCTTTGTTTCCAACTTCCTACACTCATTAGGTCTCAAACCGCATGAATACATCAGCTTGAACATTGTCACAAGCGTATTGTTGATAAATGGCTCATTCTTGCGCTTAAAGTTCTCGGCTGCATTGAATAATGCTACCAACTCAGCTTTCGTAGGAACATATGGAACAAATTGCTTTGTACGTGGCACATATTCCATTGGTAATATATATGCACCATTACCGATATGTTTTGCAAATCCCCTAATGGCGCTTGCTTTGTTTTCAAATCCTTTTTTGCCTAATTCGATGTCGTGAGAAAACCAACCTCGAACTACATCTTTTGTTAGCAAATTTCTATCAGGGAAATAATTAAAACAAAAGGTATCAAAGTATTTCAAAACTTTTGCGTGTTCTTTTGAAAACCCAAGTGCTTCTCGGAAGTTCAGGTATTCAACAAGCTGATTTGCAAATCCACTCTTAAACTCATACATTATCACTCACCTCCGTTTGATTTACATATAAATCGTCAAAGGCGAGTGCACATTCTTTAAGGTGAACACTGTCTAATGAAATATATTGCTTTGTGGAACTAAGACCAGAATGTCCCAACACTTGTGCAACCGTAGTAATAGGAACTCCGGCAATAACCATATTTGTACCTAATGCCCTTCGTAAGCTGTGAAATGATGCTTTGGGCAGTCCCAATTTTGCACGATGTACATTAAATTGCAAATAAGGCATCGAGCGTCCCATTTTTGTATGCGGAGAGTGGCTACGCAGGAATACATAAGGCTCATCACTTGTTGGTCTGCCATATAATATGTAGTCTTGAATAGCCTCACCGACATCGACAGTAAGTGGTAGTGCCAATGATTTGCCGGTTTTTTCCTGAACAATCTTGATTTCACCATTTGCCCAATCAATGTCTGTCAATTCTAAATTAGTAATATCCACGGAACGCAATCCTGTTAATGTTGCTAATAATATGATGGCATAATCACGCTTGCCTATTGATTTGGAACGGTCGATACTGGTTAGTATAGCTGCAATTTCTTCTAAAGGAATTGGCTTTTTGATTTTTTTCTCAACTTGTACAGAAAAGGAAAAAATATCCTCAAATGTTTCTGAGGTTTCACCAATTTCATATAAATACAGAAATAGCTTTTTTAATTGTCTTTTAACAGTATCAAGACTACTTTTACTTAAGCGTTCAGCACAGTTAATAAGGTACTTGCGAACAATATCTTTATCGACTTGTTTTAAGGACATTATCTCATTAGAATGCAGCCAATTAAAGAAGGTCTTAGCAAATTTCCAAATATGATAGCATGTCTTTTGGCTCATGCCGTTATAGGACAAAAGGTTATCAAGCACAGACAAATAATAGTTTGATAGGTTACACTTGGTGTCACATCTTTTCAAAACGATTTTACCTGTGTCGTGATATTCAGTCAACAGCTCGGCTGATTTAACATAAAATCTATACCTACTTTTAGAAAATTCCGAATTTGCATATTGCTCTTTGGTTTTTTCTATAAATAAATTCATCAATTTTGGATTGTACTCTTGACATCCATATTGATGATGCAACTCAATAATTTTTGAAAATCCCGTTTTTCTTTCTGTAATGGAGCCTTGGGCATATCCATTTTCAGCAAAAAAATTCAATGTTTGAGTTGCAAGTGTTTCAACATTTGTTTGATACAAACAAATCACCGCCTTTGAAATTAGTCAGGAAATATCCTGCTATTACAATTATGACAGTAATTTGTGTATCGGACAAGTTTTTAATAAAAGTTATCATAAATTTTGTAACAATTATTGATGAATATATGCCCTTTTCAATAATTTTTTTATGATAACTATAATTTTTTGATAAGGGAGGTTATCATAAATTTATGATAATCTTCCGAATCCGTAAAATTTACTTGTCCAATAATCAGTATCAATAGATGCATACTTTATTGGATCTCCGCAGTGTAACATCAAGCCATCTCCCACATAAATTCCTATATGAGTTACAGGCTCACTTGAAACATAAGTTCTTGTAAAAAACACCAAATCTCCGGGCCTTGCTTCTGACCTTGAGATTGGTGCGCATTGATTGTATATGCCTTGTGCAGTTGTTCTTGGCAGGTTATATACTCCTGAATGTGTGTATGCCCAGCAGACAAAACCGGAGCAGTCAAATGATGTGGATGGCGAAGAACCACCCCATACATAAGGTAATCCTATGTATTTTTCTGCTTCCTGCATAAGCTGTGCAAAGGTTGCATCAGAATATGCTTCAGGCTTTGGTCCTGAATATACAACTCCGTCATCACCTGCTCTTGCCATTCCGTAACGCAGTACGGATACAAGCTCATCC
>JAFTUP010000118.1 GCA_017466205.1 Clostridia bacterium | reverse complement strand
TGGAAAAAATATTTATTGTTTTTCAAAATCACTTGAAAAAATATTAAATATGTGATATAATGAATTTGCAAAAATGCCGTTGGTGGCAAAAAAATTAAACGGAGGCTGTTATGGAGATTAAAAGAGATATTTACCTCAATAGACTTATTGTTCGTAAACACAATAGCTTTGTAAAGGTCATAACCGGAATAAGAAGATGCGGAAAATCCTATCTTTTAAATACAATTTTCTATAATTATTTAGTTGCAGAAGGTATTGATAAGGAGCATATTATCAAGTTTGCATTTGATTCAGCGGATGACCTCAGACTTATCGGAGAGGATTTAACTGAAATTGATGCAGAAAACAGAAAAGTCGATCCTGCAAAATTTATGGACTTTATCAGCAGTAAAATGTCAGATGACAAAATGTATTATCTTCTTCTTGACGAGGTTCAGAAGCTCGGTAGTTTTGAGTCTGTGCTGAACGGATATTTAAGAAAAAGCAATATGGATATATATGTAACGGGTAGTAACTCAAAATTTCTGTCAAGTGATATTTTGACCGAATTTGAAGGACGGGGTGACGAGGTTCATGTTTTACCTCTGTCTTTTTCGGAATTTTATAGTGCCTATGACGGAACAAAAGAAGAAGCATTTGATGATTATATGGTATATGGCGGACTTCCGGCTGTTGCATTGATGCAGACCGATGAACAGAAAGCTAATTACCTTATAACGCAGATTGAAAATGTTTATTTGAAAGATATAGTAAAAAGATACAACCTTAACAGCGATGAAAATATCAGCGAACTTCTTGATATTATTGCATCAGGTATATCTTCTTTGTGCAATCCCAAAAAGCTGGCTGCAACATTCAGAAGTGAAAAGAAGAAACAATCAACAATAAGTGATGTAACCGTTGCAAAGTATATTTCATATTATATTGATTCTTTTCTTGTGAGCATTGCCAAAAGATATAATGTAAAGGGCAAAAAGTATATAGAAACGCCATATAAGATTTATTTTGAAGATTTGGGATTGCGTAATGCAAGACTTAATTTCAGGCAGATTGAGCCTACACACATTATGGAGAACATTATATATAATGAGCTTCGTTACAGAGGCTACCGTGTAGATGTGGGCGTGGTAGAATCCCGTGAAAAGGATAAAGACGGTAAGGAAATCAGAAAACAGTTAGAGATAGATTTTGTTGCAAATCAGGGCAGTAAAAGATATTATATTCAGCCGGCCTATGATATTCCCGATAATGCAAAGTGGGAACAGGAAACCCGTTCCTTTGATAAGACCAACGATTCATTTAAGAAAATCGTTATTGTGGAACGCAGTATGAAACCACGCAGGGATGATAAGGGCTATGTTACTATGGGCGTGAAGGAATTTCTGCTCACAGATAACAGTCTGGAGCTTTAAATTTTAAATATCAAAATAACCTTATTCCAATTTGGAACAAGGTCGGTAGTGATGGCAGATGTAGGTTTGGCAACAAGGAAAGGATACAAATATGAGAATAGCTATATGCGATGATAATATGAATTACATCAACATCATTGAAAATTACATTGATAAATTCAAGAAAACTGCTGTAGAGTGTGATGCTTATATAAGCGGTGAGGAATTGGTTTACGCCTATCGAGAAAACGAGGAACGGTATGATGTGATTTTTCTTGATATGGAAATGGAGCAGCTTAACGGAATAGAAACGGCAAATCATATCCGTGAGATTGACGAACATGTAATTATTGTGTTCGTTACAAGTCATACGGAGTATATGCGTGACAGTTTCAAGTGTGCGCCGTTCAGGTTTTTGGTTAAGCCTGTTGATGATGAAGAATTTGAAACGGTGTTTTATGATATATACAAAAAGTTATCAAGACAGCGTAAGGTTTTTGCGTTTACGGAGAACAAAGCAAAGGTCAGGTTGTTTTGTGATGATATAATCTATTGCGAAAGTCAAGACCATTGGATATGGATTCATACAAAGGATAAAGTATATAAAATCTGCAAATCATTGACTGAGCTTCACGGACAGCTTGACAAGGAAATGTTTTGTAGGGTACATAAATCATTTATAATAAATTTTCTGTATATAAAGAGCATAAAAGACAATGATGCGGAACTGTACCATTGTGATAAACCCGTTCCGATAAGCCGTTCATACAAAAGGGAAGTGCTTGCAGAATATACAAATTTTCTTGAAAGGGATTTTAGAGTATGACGATATATAATATTGC
>JAFTUP010000117.1 GCA_017466205.1 Clostridia bacterium | reverse complement strand
CTGTAAAAACAATAACATTAAAGAGTGCAAGGCAGATTGCCCATATAATCAGATAAGTATTTCTTGCTTTTTTCATATTTTATCCCTCTCTTTTCGTACCGCATTTAGGACAGAATTTTCCGGGTCTTTCAAACTCATATCCACATTTACTGCAGGACCTGCTTTCAGCAACAGGTGTTCCGCATTGTTCACAGAACAAAACACCCTGAGCCATCTGAACACCGCAGTTATCACAGAATTTATTCGCAGCAGGAGATGTAAAAGCAGTTACGGTATCATTCATCATTCCGCCCATAACACCGCCGACTGCACCACCGACACCCATCATAGCACCAAGACCGATTCCTGCATTTGTGAAATTGCCGACACCTTCATTCTGTGCCATCTGTTCAGCAACACCAAAACCACGTTCCTGACTGTATGTATAGCCCTCCTGAGCGCGCTTTTTAGCCTGAGCCTCTGAATCGATAACAACCTTCTGAGCCTCAGTTCTTGCTCTCATAAGCTCTGTATCCATCTGAATCTTTGTTGTGTATTGTTCTCTTAAGGTTTCGTAGGTTTTGTCGCCCTCCGGTCTTAAGATTGTTGCAACATTAAACATTTCAAGAGCAATACCATAATCAGCAAAGTGGCCCTTTAAAAGCTCCTTAAGGGAATTTGAAAAATCAGGGAGCTGAGAATCAACCTCAAAAATATTGATTTTCTTTTCCTTAATCACCTGTGCAATATATGACTTCACATAGGTCATAAGGAATATGCGAAAGAATGAAACAAGCTTTGCCTGAGTCATAAATGCTTCAGTACCGACAAGCTTTAAAAGAAGCTTTCTTGAATCCTCAACACGAAGATTCATATCACCGCTTGCCCCTATTGAAACAGGAAAGTTGAAAACAGGATCAATATATTGTACCTTTGAGTCAGTTCCCCATTTTATTGACATCTGCTCAGCCTTATTTATAAAATAAACCTCACAATGAAAAGGAGTCTTATCATCAGTTGTGCGGTTAAGCATTTTACCCACATAAGGTAAATTCTGAGTTTCAAGAGTATATCGTCCCGGACCAAACAAGTCGAGTGCCTGGCCGTTCATAAAGAAAACTGCCTCCTGAGTTTCGTGAACAATCAGCTGAGTCAATGAGTTGAAGTCTTCACAGGGATGTTTCCATATAAAAGTGGTGTTATCACCCTCATATTTTATAATATCTGCAACCTGTGCCATAATATCGGCTCTCCTTTTATCACATATATTCTAATTATAAACTTTATAGTAAGGAATGTCAATAAATTGAAAACACAATAAAAAGACCAATGGCTTTCACCATTGGTCCGCTTTAATGTGAGCTTAAATTATTTTACAGCGTCTGTGTTTGGAATTGGCTCAACTACGTCGTCAATAATAACAACTTCTGTTTCTGCTTCATCAGTAATTGGTTCGTCACAGAACAAGCAAGCCATACCTACAACAGGAATAGCGCTCATAAGAACAAGAACTGCAGACATAACAATAGCTAACTTTGTAAACTTAGTTTTCACGCTTTTCACCTCCTCGACATAGCTTGTCTTTTAAAATATAGTCTAACTTAACTGAAATCAGCCAAGTATTAACAACATTTCAATCAACTATAAACAAACACACTTCTACTCAATGTATTTATTGCATATATTTTATCACACAATTTTCCAAATTGCAAGTAAAATTTGTCACAGTATATAGTCTGTTTTCAGCATACTTTTTGAATATTGTGACTAAAAAACACAAAATGAGCCAACGAAAACATCATCGGCTCATTAATTGTGGTAATTTTCGGTAATCATTTAACAGCGTCTGTGTTTGGAATTGGCTCTACTACGTCGTCAATAATAACTACTTCTGTTTCTTCTTCGTCAGTGATTGGTTCATCACAGAACAAGCATGCCATACCAACAACAGGAATAGCGCTCATAAGAACAAGAACTGCAGACATAACGATAGCCAACTTTGAAAACTTTGCTTTCACGCTTTTCACCTCCATAAAAATTACACCAGGACATAATTCCCTTAAATGTATTCTATCACAAATTATTTTAAAATACAACACATTCCTTTTGTAAGATATGTCAAAATTTTTGAGCATTGTTTGTGCATATATAACAATAAAAAGAGTGGAAAATCAAATAATCAACTATTATTTATTCTTCTGTTTATTTTTGCTCCAAAAATTTTTCCTTAAATTTATTAAATATTTACAAATTTTCAAAACTCTATACTTTTTTCACAGTTTTTATTGTAATTTATGAACTTATGTTGTAAAATAGTACTATAACCTTAAAGGAGGATTCTCAATGCCTACAACAAATATCACAAAAATTAAAACTAAAAATACCAACCTGGTGCTCCGTGTTGCGAAGGGTCACTTTGCAACAAGCAGTTCACATAGTAACTATTATATAGATGTTGCCGCTCAGAAGGCTCGTCTTTCAGAAGCAAAGGCTGTCGCTCAGGAATTATGCAAAAACCACAAATACAGCAACTGCCTTGTTGATACAATTCTTTGCCTTGACGGTATGGAAGTTGTCGGCACCTGTATTGCAAACGAGCTTACAAAAAATGACTATGTAAACATCAACGCTCATCAAACAATTTACGTTGTTACACCTGAGACAGTCAATGGCTCACAGCTTATTTTCAGAGACAATCTTGTTCCTATGATTAAGGGTAAACACGTTCTTATTATCGCAGTTTCAGTTGCATCAGGTAACACAGTCCGTTCAGCTGTTGAGGCTGTTAAGTATTATGGTGGTGAGGTTGCAGGAATTGCATCTATTTTCGCAACTTCAACAGATTGTGAAGGCTATGAAATCAACTCTGCATTCAACCCTAAAGACTTACCTGACTATTTCAGCTGTCCATCTTACGAATGTCCGCTTTGCAAGGAAAACAAGAAAATCGATGCACTTATCAATTGCCACGGTTACTCAAAGCTTTGATTTAAATTGAATAATACTTTAAGAGGGTGAGGAATCATCCTCTTTTTTTGTGTGCAAATTTATCCTATGCTGTGTTACAAATTATAATTTGTCGGGATGAATTGAGTTCATATGCGACTGGTAGGGCGGGGTCTTGACCCCGCCGAAAAACAACATACAAACCGACAACGGCGGGGTCAAGACCCCGTCCTACCAGAACATTAATAAATTCTGTATTATCCCCACAACCTCCGAGTTGTTGATGCATTTACACAAAAAAAGACGGTAAGTAAAAACCTACCGTCTGAATATTTTGAATAATTTATGCTGTTGCTTCTGCATCTGTGCTTGGATTTAATGTGTCTGCTAAATCGCCTGATTCTGTTTCGATAGGCTCTTTAGCAACGACAGTCTGACAAAGGTCACAAATAGTAACCTCATAGCCATCTTCGATAATTACAGAAACATCGTCGTGTGTACACTGAACATCGTCACTGCCGTTTGAACCGTCTGTAAGGTAGCTGTAGTTTGTATAACCTGCATCCTTCCAAACAACATCAAATCTTACTCTGCCATCCTCAAGTTTTGTTCTTGTGTAGAAGTTACTTGTGGTAATATCGTGCCAAGGTCTGTATTCAGCGAAGCCGTTTACATTACCCTTGTTATCAGTAACAGCCTGAAGTCCTGCTTCAATACCGTCAGCCATTTCCGGGTCACGAGCAATAAGAACTGCCTTAAGAACATTCTTTTCAGGGTTACAAGTGCCGAACTTGAAGCCTGTAATCCACCAATGCTCCTGCTCATATCTTACAAAGAGTGGCTTACCTGCATTGTAGTCAGCAGCTGTCTGATAATACTCGAAATACATTTCAAGGAGGTTTTCGTCCTCAGCACATTTGTAGAATGGGAAATCTACATTTTCAGGCTTCTTTGTATAAACGCCCATTTCCGCACCTTCAAGAACACCATACTGACCCTTCCACCACTGAAGTCTCCAAAGAAGTCCTTCATATTCAAAGTCAACTTTAAGTGTCTGATACCACATGTTTGTAAATACTGCAGCATTATCATATAAATCTGCAAATCCAAAATTACGCTGCCAAGCGTTAAGGCTTGTGTAGTAAACATTCTGTTCCTCGTCATATTCATAGCCGAACAAACGGAGAATATCACGCATCTCCTCAGCATCAGTTTCAATGTCGTTTGAGAGACCTGCAACCTCTCTTAAAATCATACGAGCATCAATAGCTGTAAGCTTTGCATTACCGTCAAGGTCCATTTCGTGAATCTGATTGTCAGTAAGAGTTTCAAGACCTGCAACATATCTTAATGCAAGACGAGCATCCATTGCAGTAACCTTACCGTCACCGTTACCGTCACCTGACGGAACTGCAGCAGAAGCTGTGAGTGCTGCAAAAGGAATTGCAGTAACTAACATTACCAATGCTAAAAATAATGAAAAATACTTTTTCATCAAGTATCGCCTCTTTCCAAATTTTATAAATTAGCAACTTATATTATTACATAAAAGCCTAAATTTGTCAATAATTTCAAATAGCATTATACCCGCTTCATTCTTGAGAATTTCTCGCCCCATACATTTGCCCAACTCTCACAATAGAGCTTGTAATATTAAACATTGTTCTTTTCACGGTATTTTCTGAAGCAGTTGCACCAAATCATCGACGGAATTGCAATTACAGGATAATAAAGTGGTCCAAGCAAAAGGCATTGCCAGGTGTGACCGTACTCGTGAATTCGTGTGTTATATGTCCACTCTTTATCAGGAGGGTTTTTTCTCATAAAAATGAACAAGCCCATTGACAGTCCGCCCTGATTCCAAGGCACATAAACAATATTTGCATAGCCGAATTTCTGATGTTCGTAACCAAGAATTTTAATGCAGATTAAATATGCAATACCACCCACAAGGTTTACTGAAAAGCCCCAGGTCCATTGTACAACATAAAAGAAAGCATCAAATAATTTGTTTCTTTTTACCATTGGTGCAGTTTGATTTATATCAATTTTACTCATAATCAGTTCACCTTTTCCATTAATGCTTTTTTCTCTAATTCTTTCTCAATGAGAATTATATAGTTTCCGTTTTCGTCTTTATCAAGTGTATGGCCTTGACTTTCGTCGTTATCTTTTCCAAGCCAAGTATCCTCAAGCTTCTGTCCCGAGAGAATTTCACAGCGTTTTCTTTCTTCGTCAGTAAGTGTTACACTGCCATACTTATGCTTTGTAGCAATTGCAGCACGAATCATAGTATGGTCATCCTTTGTCATTTCAAATTTTCTTAAAAGAATATATGAAATCAACGCACTAATCATAGGAATAAGAGCAACACAAAGTCTTATACCCATAATAGCCGATGCAGGCTGTTCCACAAATTCAGTAGCCTCACTGTTTGTATCAAGACCAAAACCACCTAAAATAAGAGTAACGATAAATGTATTTATACCACCTGTCACCTGTTTAACCATTGTGTTACAGGTTGACACAACACCTTCACGACGACGTCCTGTAATAAGCTCATCAACGTCAGTCAAATCAGGGAAAACATTGTTGCATACAAATCCTATACCACTCATGCCGAACGGATATAATATTACACCCATAATCATAAGTATAAGCATAAAGGTTCCCTTTGGTGTTCCCGGTTGACTTGCGGTAACAACAAGACCAATTGCAAGACCAAAAATCATAAATGGGGTTACAATTGTTCCGCATTTTTTCTTACCATGCTTCATTGTGAGAGCATAGTTTAGCGGGAATGCGAGAGATTCAAAGATTCCTGCGAATGTATTGAATATAGGATAAAATTTGTACTGATTTGCAAGGAAAGTTACATAGTAAATATATGTTGTTGAGTAAAAGCTTCTTGCTGTTTCCCAGAAAAAGCTGATACCAAAATATTGTCTGAATGACCTGCTCTTGAAAACAAGAACGTACTCCTTAAGTGCCGCTTTCAAGTCAAGAGGAGGATTTTTCATATCAAGCGAGCTTGGCTCTTTTACAAGCTTGAACGTGCCATAAATTGCGATACTGTACATTACTGCAAGTATGATACCTGTTATAAAGAAAGGCATTTTTGCATCTCTGTTAAGTCCGTCTGAAAATCCAAATAGGGAAAGCATTATGAGAAGTATAATGTATGACGGAATCATACCTACAGAGTTAAAAATATAACTTACTGAAGTATATTGTGTTCTCTTATTGTATTCAGGTGCAAGTTCAGGAAGCATCGCTGTATGCGGCACAGCGATAACTGTATAAGCTGTCTTATAAAGCACATAAGCAAACACGAAATATGCAACCGTCATATAAGGATGATTTTCACCGTCAAGTCCAAAGGAGTTCCAGAGCATTATGTATGAAATAAATACAAACGGAATGCCCCATTTGAGATATGAACGGTGACGCCCGTATTTTGAACGGGTACGGTCAGTAATAATACCCATAATCGGGTCGTTAATTCCGTCCCACACAACTGCAACCATGGTAATAAATCCTGCATATTCAATATCAAGACCAACAACTCTTGTCAAGAATATACTAAAATACATACTGATTATATATCCGCCACCACCAAGGAAAATATTGGTAAAGCAGTAATAAATCATAGGTAACACAGTATCTTTAAACGTACCCTCAACACCTATTGCTTTCTTAAATTTTTCTCCCATTCTATCACCTACAAAAAAATCTGCACTACGAAAAATGTAATGCAGACTTTAATTTAGTCTTCTATTTTATTGCAGAAGATTTTTACTGCATTTTCATAAGTTTTAATATGAGTAAAGCTGTGATTTCCACCATTTTCACCGTCAAGAGTCAAGTTTACTTCATTCTCAAAATAGAATTTGAATTCCTTGCCTCTTTTCAGAACAAGATACTTATTATTTATAACATCTCTCGTGACAAACATAGCATTGAGAATTGAAACAAGCTGTGCTGGATTTTTAGGCATTCTTATGAGTGCCAGTTCGTGAAGTCCGTCATCAAACTCTACACCTGACTTTTTAAGCACAGGAAATCCTGCAACTGAATATGAATTTGAAACTCCTCCATAGAAGAAATTACCTTCTATTACCTCACCATCGTCGCATTCAATTTTTGCCTTATAGCTCTTAAGTTTAGTGATTTCTTTTGCTGTTTCCCAATAATAAGCTGCTCTGCCTACTTTATTTTTAAGGCTTTGCTTTGCTTTATATGAAACGTCACAGAAATTACCGAAACACGAAACATAAATAAACTGTTCTGCACCATTGAAATCACCAATATCAATAGCCATTGTATGGCCATCGAGAATTGTTTCAATCGCATCATCAAGGTCTGTAGGAATATTAAGAGAATGTGCAAAGTCGTTTGTTGTGCCGCAAGGAATATAACCGATTTGTGCCTTCAGGTTTAATTCCATAATTCCGCAGACAGTTTCTTTTAATGTTCCGTCACCGCCACAGCAGACGATGATATCACTATCTTTGCCATATTTTTTTGTAACATAATATGCATTTTTGTCAATCTCAGTATAACGCACCTGAACATCATATCCTGCTTCCTGAAATTTATCAACAATTTCAGGCTGATAATCCACCGCATGACGCTTTCCTGCAATAGGATTGACAATCAGCAAAAGCGATTTTGCCATATCAGAACTCCAATTTTTTAGAAATATACTCAACCAACTGGTCGATAGGAAGTCTTATCTGTTCCATTGTATCTCTGTCACGAACTGTTACGCAGTTATCTGCCTCAGTTTCGTCATCACCAACAGTCTGGAAGTCAACTGTAATACAAAGAGGTGTACCGATTTCGTCCTGACGACGGTATCTCTTACCGATTGAACCTGCATCATCATATTCTACATTGAAATACTTTGAAAGTGTTTCGTAAATTTCTTCAGCCTTTTCACCGAGTTTCTTTGAAAGAGGAAGAACTGCAGCCTTAACAGGTGCAAGTGTCGGATGGAAATGCATAACTACTCTTGTGTCGTTCTTTTCTGCATCAACAACTTCTTCATCATAAGCCTCAGTTAAGAGTGCCAAGAAAAGACGCTCAACGCCCAATGATGGCTCAATAACATAAGGAATATACTTTTCGTTAGTTGTCTGGTCAAAGTATTCGAGAGCCTTACCACTTGTATTAGCGTGCTGAGTAAGGTCATAGTCAGTTCTGTCAGCAATACCCCAAAGCTCACCCCAACCGAATGGGAATAAATATTCAAAGTCAGTTGTTGCCTTTGAATAGAAGCAAAGTTCCTCAGGGTCGTGGTCACGAAGACGGAGATTTTCAGGCTTGATGTTAAGAGAATAGAGCCAATCACGACAGAAGCTTCTCCAATAATCAAACCATTCAAGGTCTGTACCCGGTTTGCAGAAGAATTCAAGCTCCATCTGTTCAAATTCGCGAACACGGAAAATGAATTTACCGGGAGTGATTTCGTTACGGAAGGATTTACCAATCTGTGCAACACCGAAAGGCACTTTCTTTCTTGTTGTTCTCTGAACATTCTGGAAGTTCACGAAAATACCCTGAGCAGTTTCAGGACGAAGATAAATCTCTGATGATGAATCTTCTGTAACACCCTGGAATGTTTTGAACATAAGGTTAAATTGACGAATATCAGTAAAGTTATGAGCACCACAATCAGGACAAGGAATTGCGTGTTCCTTGATATAATTGCTCATTTCTTCATTTGACCAACCGGCAACATTAGTACCGTCAAAGTTTTCGATAAGGTTGTCAGCTCTATGTCTTGTTTTACACTGACAGCAGTCCATAAGCGGGTCAGAGAAGCCACCTAAGTGACCTGAAGCGACCCAGGTCTGCGGATTCATAAGAATTGCCGAATCAAGACCTACATTGTATTTGTTTTCCTGGATAAACTTCTTTCTCCAGGCTTTTTTGATATTTTCTTTAAGTTCAACACCTAATGGGCCATAGTCCCAAGTGTTTGCAAGTCCGCCGTAGATTTCACTACCTGCGTAAACAAAGCCTCTGCCCTTTGAAAGAGCAACAAGCTTTTCAAGTGTTTTTTCTGTGTTAAGCATGATTGATTTTCATTCCTTTATGTAAATTATTGACTAAAAATTACTCCGCGATACCAATTTTTGCCTTTTCAAACTCTTCTTCCATTTCTTTAGATGGTTTCTTTGAAACAAGAGAAACAACAACAATGACAATTGAAGATACGATAAATGCAGGAAGAAGCTCATAGATTGCGAACACGCCACCGAATGTTGGGTTAAGAACAAGCTTCCAGAGGAATACTGTTGCTGCACCTGAAAGCATACCTGCAACAGCACCTGCACGAGTTGTCTTTTTCCAGAAAAGAGAGAAGAGCATAAGTGGTCCGAATGTTGCACCGAAGCCTGCCCAAGCAAATGAAACGATATTGAAGATAACACTCTCCTCATCAAGAGCAATTACCATACCGATAAGAGCAACTACCATAAGTGCAATTCGTGATACCCACATAACCTTCTTGTCGTCAGCATCCTTTTTAATAACGCCTTTATAAACGTCATTTGCAAGAGCTGATGATGCAATAAGAAGATAAGAGTCAGATGAACTGATTGTAGCAGCAAGAATACCTGCCATAATAACACCTGCAAGTACAGGATGAAGAAGAGTTTCGCTCATAAGAACGAATACGTTTTCAGCACCACCCTTTGTAAGAAGTGTTTCTGCAGAAGGGAGCATTGCACGGCCGATAATACCGATTGCAACTGCTGCGAAAAGAGAAATAACAACCCATATTGTTGCAATTCTTCTTGACTTTTTAAGCTCGCTTGCCTTACGGATAGCCATAAAGCGAAGGAGAACCTGATGCATACCGAAGTACCCAAGACCACAATCAAGCATTGAAGCAATTGTAAGTACAGGATACTCTGCTGCGTTACCGAATACAGGAACACCATTTTCAACAAGCTGCATACCTG